>CAZJUA010000213.1:0-18694 GCA_964549045.1 uncultured bacterium
CCCCCCCCCCCCCCCCCCCCCGCCCCCGGCGCCCCGTCAGCCGATGGCCACCAGTTGCAGTTCGAAGGTGAGCGCCTCCCCCGCCAGCGGGTGGTTCGCGTCGAGCGTGATGCCCTCGTCGTGGTGGGCCACGACGGTCACCGGGACGGCGCCGCCGTCGGGGCCACGCATGTGCAGGCGCGCACCGACCTCGACCTCCAGATCGTCGGGCAGCTGCTCGGTCGGGACCTCGATCAGCAGCTCGTCGCGCCGCGCCCCGTAGGCCTCGTCGGCCGGGATGCGCACGGTCTTGCTCTCGCCGACGCGCATGCCGTCGACGGCCTGGTCGAAGCCGGGGATCACCTGGCCCTCGCCGAGCGTGAAGGCGAGCGGGTCGCGCCCTTCGGACGCGTCGAAGACGGAGCCGTCGTCGAGTTTGCCGGTGTAGTGCACGTGGACGGTGTCGCCGGAGGTGGCGGTGGTCATGGGGACTCCTCTCGCACGCAGCGGTGCGGGCCGCGCGCTGGGCGGCCGCGGACGCGTGCCCGTGCGTGCGTGCGCACGCACGGGCACCCTAACCCGGGTCGCCGGAGGGGTCCGTCCAGCCGCGCGACGTCCTAGAAACCCACCGCCGCGCCGTCCTTGCGCGACTCGCTGCCGGCCACGTAGCCGTCGGCGCCGCGCCACACGATCTGTGCGCCGCCGAAGGCGAAGCTCGCCTCGGGTGCGGTCGCGGTGAGCTCGTGACCCAGGGCGCGCAGGCCCGCGAGCGTGTCGGGCGCGAGGCTGGACTCGACCGCGAGTTGGCGCCCGCCCACGAGCCGCCAGCGCGGCGCGTCGGCCGCCGCCTGCGGGTTCTGCCCGTGCCCCACCATGCGCAGCACCATCTGCAGGTGCCCTTGTGCCTGCATCGGTCCGCCCATGACGCCGAAGCTGCAGCGGGGCGCGCCGCCCTGGGTCAGGAACGCCGGGATGATCGTGTGGAACGGGCGCTTGCCGCCCGCGACCACGTTCGGGTGCGCCGGGTCGAGCACGAAGCCGGCGCCGCGGTTCTGCAGCGACACGCCGGTGCCGGGCACCACCACGCCGCTGCCGAAGCCGTAGTAGTTCGACTGGATGAAGGAGACCATCGTGCCGTCGGCGTCCGCGGCCGCGAGGTAGACCGTGCCGCCCCGCCCCGGCGTCCCGTGGCCGGGATCGCCCGCCCGCGTGGGGTCGATGAGGCGCGCGCGCTCCGCGAGGTAGCCGTCGTCGAGCAGGTCGCCCGCGGTGACGTCGCGCATGGCCTCGCCGTCGGCGACCCAGCGGTAGGCATCGGCCATGGCGAGCTTCATCGCCTCGACCTGCAGGTGCAGCCACGGCACCGAGTCGACCTCGAGGTCGTCGAAGCCGGGCACGTGGCGCAGGATGCCGAGCGCCAGCAGCGCGGCGATGCCCTGCCCGTTCGGCGGGATCTCGTGCAGCTCGTGGCCGCGCCAGCCGGTCGCCACGGTCCCCACCCACTCGGCCCGGTGCGCATCGAGGTCGGCCTCGTCGAGGAGGGCCCTGCCGGCGCGGGCGTGCGCCGCGATCGCGTCCGCCACCGCGCCACGGTAGAAGGCCTCGCCGTCCGTCGCCGCGATGGCCTCGAGCGTGCGGGCCTGGTCGGGGAAGCGCCAGGTCTCCCCGGCCGCGGGCGTGCGGCCGCCGGGCGCGAAGGCGCGCTGCCAGTCGGGCGCGTCGGCGAACGCGGGTGCGGCGAGCGCCCAGGCGCGCGCGATGACGGGCGACACCGGGAAGCCGTCGCGGGCGTAGGCGATCGCCGGCTCGAACAGGTCGGCGAAGGGTAGCCGGCCGAGGCGACGTGACAGCGCCACCCAGCCCGACACGGCACCGGGCACCGTGACGGCGTCCCAGCCGCGCAGCGGGACGGCGTCGCGGCCGGCGAAGCGCTCGGGCCCGAGCGCCCGCGGGCTGCGGCCCGACGCGTTGAGGCCGTGCAACCGTTCGCCATCCCAGACGATGGCGAACGCGTCGGAACCGATCCCGTTGCTGGTCGGCTCGACGACGGTCAGGGCGATCGCGGCGGCGAGGGCGGCGTCGACCGCGTTGCCGCCGCGCCACAGCATGCGCAGGCCGGCCTGCGCGGCGAGGGGCTGCGAGGTCGCGACCACGTTGCGGGCCAGCAGCGGGGTCCGGCGGGAGGGGTAGGGGGCGGCGAAGTCCATGGGGCTCCTCGAATCCGCGTGGCTCGGCGCGGGCGTGCGGTCAGGCCGTCTCGGGGGTCTCCGCCGGATCGTCCTTCGGCGACGGCTCGGGCCGCAGGGCCGCGCGCGCGCAGCGCGGCGTGAGGGCGAAGCCCGCGAGGTAGGCGAGCGACACGACGGCGAAGGCGGCGACGAGCCAGCTCGGGCGCTGCCCGGAGGCGACCATCAGCGCCGCGAACCATGCCGTCACCGACAGCGCGACGGCCGCCGCCGTCGCCGAGGCGATGGCGGCGCCGCGGCCCGGACGTCCGGCGAGGGCGTAGCCGAGGGCAAGGCCGATGACCACGTGCAGCAGCGACATCGCCAGCAGCACACCGGCGAGGACGTCACTCGGGCGCGGTCGGCCATCCACCAGCAGCATGAGGGTCACGCTCACGAGCAGCGCGAGCAGCGTCTGCGCCATGAACACGACGGCGTACGTCAGGCGCACGGCGCGCAGGGCGGTCGGCAGCGTGGGGGCGTCGGCACCGAGCAGGGCGCCCAGCGGACCGCGGAGCGGCCGGCGGGACGACGTCCCGACGTCGACGCGCGGGGGCCCGGCCTGGGCGGCCACCTCAGTGGCCGGCGTCGGGTTCGTCGGTGTGGCGCACGACCCAGCCCGCGGCCAGGACGAACGCGCCCGACAACGCCACCAGGCCGACGAGGACGGCGGTGGCGTAGACCATGATCGACACGAAGGTGCTCACGCGGGGGAGTCTACCGCAGGGGGAGACGGCCGGCGCAAGCGCCGCAACAGGACGGCGAAACGGACCGTGAGGGCGACGCTGGCGACGGCCAGGCCGATCACCAGGCCCCACCACAACCCGATGCCGTCGAGGCCACGCGCGAACGCCAGGTAGACGCCGCTGCCCAGGCCGACGAACCAGTACGACACCAGCGTGATCACCATCGGCGCGCGCGTGTCCTTCATGCCGCGCAGCGCCCCCAACGCGCTGACCTGCAGCCCATCGAACAGCTGGAAGGCGGCCGCGACCCCGAGGAAGGCGACCGCGTGCGCGACCACCGCGGCGTTCTGGGGGTCGGCGAGGTCGAGGTACAGCGCCACCACCGCGCGCGGCACCGTCAGGTACAGGAGCGCGGTGGCGCTCATCACCAGCAGCGAGGCGGCGATGCCGACGACGCCGGCGGCCCGCGCGCCCAGCGGGTCGCCCCTGCCGACCGCGTGCCCGACGCGCGCGGTGGTGGCGATGCCGAGCGCCAGCGGGACCATGAAGGTCATCGACGCCGTCTGGATCGCGATCTGGTGCCCGGCGAGGGACGCGGCGCCGAAGCGCCCCATCAGCAGGGCCGACACCGCGAACAGGCCGGTCTCGAACGCGACGGTGAGGGCGATCGGCCAACCGAGGCGCAGCACCTCGCCGGCGGTCGGCGCATCCCAGCGCCAGGGCCCCGCGAACACGGCGCGGGCCCGATCGCTGCGCGCGACGTAGGCGAGCCCGGCCAGCGCCATCGCGGCGTACACCAGGCTGGTGGCGACGCCGGTGCCCGTCAGACCGAGCGCCGGGAAGCCCCAGCGCCCGAACATGAACGCCTGGTTGGCGACGACGTTGAGGCCGACGCCGAGGAACGCGACGAGCATGAGCGGCCGCGTGCGCCCCTGGCCCTCGAGGTAGGCGCGGAGCGAGGTGAAGGCCATGAGCGGCAGGACCCCCGCCGACGCCGCCCGCAGGTAGCCCTCGGCGGGCGCGACGACGGTGGGGTCCTGGCCGATCGCCCGCAGGACCGTCGGCATCAGCCACAGGAGCGCGACGGCGGGCGGCGTGAGCAGCAGTCCCCACAGGAGCCCCTGGCGGAGGGCGGCGACGGCGTCCTCGGGGCGCCGTGCCCCGGTCGCCTGCGCGACCATCGGCCCCACCGCGAACAGCATCGACGACAACACGATGGTGACGAGGAAGAAGCTGACCGCGCCGAGCGCGATGCCGGCGAGGGCATCGGGCCCGAGGCGGCCGGCCATCAACGTGTCGACGAAGCTCATCCCGTTCTGGGCGATCGTGGCGACCGCGAGCGGGATGGCGATCTTCACCAGGCGGGGGAACTCGCTGCGGACGGCGGCGCGCACGCGTGCTAGCGTACCGCCGTGGCCGTGTCGCCGAGCGTCTGCCCGCTCGACTGTCCCGACGCCTGCGCCGTGCGCATCACGGTGGAGGACGGGCGCGTCACGCGCCTGGAGGGCGATCCCGATCACCCCTACACCCGCGGCTTCGCGTGCGTGAAGACCTACCGCTACCCCGAACGCCAGCACCACGCCGACCGGCTGCTCCACCCGCGGGTGCGGGTCGGGCCCAAGGGCGAGGGCCGCTTCGCGCGCGCCACCTGGGACGAGGCGCTCGACCTGGTGGCCGAACGCACGCAGGCCGCCGTCGACCGCTACGGCGCCGAGAGCGTGCTGCCGTACAGCTACGCCGGCACCATGGGGCTCGTGGAGCGGGACCACCCGCTGGCCTTCTTCCGCGCGCTCGGCGCCAGCGAGCTCGACTGGACGATCTGCGCGGCCACTGGCGGCGCCGGCTGGGAGGCGAACTACGGGCCGCACAAGCTGGCGACCGACCCGGAGGACCTGAACCATGCACGCCTGGTCATCCTGTGGGGCATCGACGCCGCCCGCAGCCACGTGCACCTCATGCCCGACGTGCGCGCCGCCAAGCGCGGCGGCGCCTTCGTGCTGCACGTCGACCCCTACCGCAACGACACCACCCGGGTGGCCGACGAGCACTGGCAGGTCGCCGTCGGCAGCGACACGGCGGTCGCGCTGGCCATGGGCCACGTCATCCTGCGCGACGGCCTGGAGGACCGCGACTACCTCGCGCGCCACGCCCGCGGCCTCGACGCCTACCGGCGCGCGGTGGAGGCCTGGACGCCCGAGCGGGCGGGCGAGGTCGCCGGCATCGCGCCGGAGCGCATCGAGGCGATCGCCCGCCGCTTCGCCGAGGCCCGGGCCGCCTACGTCCGCATCGGCTACGGCATGACGCGCAACGAGGGCGGCGGCAACGCGGTGCGGGCCATCTCGCTGCTGCCGGCCCTGACCGGCGCGTGGCGCCACCGGGGCGGGGGCGGCGGCATCTCGACCTCGGGAGGCTTCGCGCTCGGCAGCGAACGCACGGCCGGCCGCCACCTGCTGCGGCCCGGCGTGCGGGTGATCAACCAGAGCCGCCTCGCCAGCGCCCTGCTGGCGCCCGAGGGACCGCCCGTCGCCAAGCTGTTCGTGTTCAACGCCAACCCCGCGGCGGTGGCGCCGGACTCCTCGCGGGTCCGCGCCGGTCTCGCGCGCGCCGACCTCTTCACCACCGTCCTCGAGCACTTCCAGACGGACACCGCGGACTACGCCGACGTGCTGCTGCCGGCGACGACCTTCCTCGAGCACCCCGACCTCTACACCGCCTACGGCCACTACCACCTGCAGTGGGCGGAGCCGGTGGTGCCGACGGCCGGCGAGGCCCGCCCCAACACCTGGGTGTTCCGCGAGCTCGCGCGCCGCCTCGGTCTCGACGACCCGACGCTGGCGTGGTCGGCCGAGGAGGTCGCGCGCGACCTGCTCGCGAGCGGCCACCCCCACCTCGAGGGGATCACGTTCGAGCGGCTGCGCGAGGCGCGCTCGCTCAAGCTCCGCCTGCCGGCGCCGTTTCGGCCCTACGCCGACGGCGCGCACCACGCCGACGGCAAGGTCGCCTTCGACCCGCCGCCGCTGGCGGTGGCCTTCGAGGAGCGCCCGAGCGCCGAGTTCCCGCTGCGCCTCATCTCGCCGCCCGGCAGCCACGTGCTCAACACCTCGATGGGCAACCTGGCGTCGCTGCTGGAGCTGGCGGGTGGCGAGCCGCGGATGCTGCTGCACCCCGCGGACGCCGCCCGCTACGGCGTGCGCGACGGCGAGCGCCACCGGGTCGTGAGCGCCCAGGGCGCCATCGTCCGGCGCGTCGACGTGACCGACGCCGCCCGCGAGGGCGTCGTCATCGCGCTGGGTCAGTGGTGGCCCAAGTTGGCACCGGACGGCCGCAGCCTCAACGACCTCACCAGCGAGCGGCTCACCGACCTCGGCGGCGGCAGCAGCTTCGGCAACGCCGTCGTGCGGGTCGAGCCGCTCTGACGTCGGCGGCCCTCCCCCTTCTCATCACGCACCCCTGGTACCTTGGCGCATGGTCCGCGTCGCCCTGATCGCCCTGTTCGTGCTCGTCGCCGCGACCGTGGCGGCGTGGCGCTTCGACGTCCTGCCGAACCCGTTCGCCCGCGAGCCGGCGCCGCCACCCGTGCCCGCCCTCTTGGCGGCCCTGGCGGCCGACGACGAGGCGGGCGTCGCGTCGGCCCTCGAGGCGGGCGCCGACCTCGCGGTGCTCGACGGCGAGGGCCGCCCTCCCCTGCACGTGGCCGCCATGCGCGGCCTGACGGACGCCACCGCGGCACTGATCGCCGCCGGCGCCGACGTCCAGTGGGCGGCCGCGGACGGCACGACCGCCCTGCTGCTCGCCCTGCGCCATGCCCCTGACGCCCGCCTGCCCCTGCTGCTGCTCAACGCCGGCGCCGACCCGACGGCGGTCGACGCCCAGGGCCAGGGCGTCGTGGCGTACGCGAACGCCAACCCCGCCCTGCGGCAGGGCATGCTGGCGTCGCGCCTGCGCGAGCTCGCCGAGGCCACCTTCGTGCTCGGCTGGCCGAGCGGCTACGTGCCCCCGGTGACCGACGCCACCATCAGCTCGCGGGCCTCGCACTGGCCGAACGCCAACCGCGCGTACCGCAACGGCACCCACGAGGGCTTCGACTTCTACGACGGCGCGGTGAGCGGCGCGGCGACGATCACCTACGGCACACCGATCGTGTCGGTCGCCGACGGCATCGTCCTACGCGCCGACCACGACTACCTCGAGATGGACCAGGCGACCTACGACGCGATCATCGCGGAGGCGCGCCGGGTGATGTCGACGCCCGAGGAGATCCTCGACCAGCTGCGCGGGCGTCAGGTGTGGATCGAGCACGCGGGCGGCTTCGTCACCCGCTACGCGCACCTGGCGGACATCCCGGCCGACGTGCAGGTCGCCTCGACGGTCGCCCAGGGCCAGGTGATCGGCCTGACCGGCAACTCCGGCACGATCGACGGCGTCGAGCGGACGGAGAACGACCCCCACCCCCACGTGGAGATCTGGCGCGGCTCGACCTACCTTGGCCAGGGGCTCGAGCCGGCGGAGATCTTCTCGCTGGCGGGCCAGGTGTTCGGCCAGCAGGCGCTGCCCCCGCGCTGGGGGCCCTGAGGCCTCAGGCCCTCCGCGTCCCGGTTCAGACCAGCAGGAGCACGGCCTGCGCGAGCGCGATCTTGGCGACCGTGGCGACCGGGAAGACGGTGGCGTACCCCACGTGGGGCAGGTCGTTGCCCGTCTGCTCCACCGCGTAGCCGAGCGCCGCGGGCTGGGTGTGCTGCCCGCACACGACGCCGATCATGACGTTCATCGGCAAGCGCAGCAGGCGGTGCCCGACGAACAGCGTCGTCGCCGCCAGCGTGACGGTCAGCAGCAGGCCGCCCAGCACGACGTCCAGCCCCGCCCCGGCGCGCAGGGTCGAGGCGAAGGCGAAGCCCGAGCCCGTGCCCACGCCCGCGAGGAACAGCAGCAGGCCGAACTGCCTCAGGGTGAGGTTCGCCGAGTACGGCAGCGTCCACACGAGCGGGCCGCTGCGCCCCACGGCACCGAGCGCGAGCGCCACCAGCAGCGGGCCACCGGCGAAGCCGAGGCGCAGGACCGCGCCCCCCGGGAGCGGCAGCGGGACCAGGCCGATCAGCAGGCCCAGGCCGAGGCCGAGCGCGAGCGAGCGGACGTCGACCTCCGAGAGCGCCTGGTACGAGTCGCCGAAGGTGCGCTCGATGGCGGCCATCTGGTCCTGGCGCGCGACCACCCGCACGCGATCGCCGAGCTCCAGGCGGAGGTCGGCGGTCGGCAGGAGGAAGGCGTCGCCGCGCCGGACCCGGGTGACCACCGCCCCGAGGCGCTGCGGGAGACGCAGCTCCGCCAGGGTCCGGCCCGCCACCTCGGGCCGGCTGACGAAGAGCCGGCGGAAGTCGAGTTCGCTGCGCTCGAGATCGAGTCGCGTGTCGGTCGCGTCGCCGATCCGGGGTACCACCTGCGCGAGGTCGCGCTCCGACCCGACGAGGGTGACCTCGTCGCCCGGCCGCAGGACGGTGTCGCCGTGGACGAGGCGGACCTCGCCGTCGCGGCGGTAGCGCCCCATGATCGCGTGCCATCCCTCGCGCTCGCGCCACGCCTGCACCGGGGCGCTTGCCAGCTCCTCACGGGTGACGCGGACCGTGACGCTGCGCAGCAGCTCGCCCCCCACGCCGTAGTCGCGCAGCTCGCGCGCTTCGGCCGCGTAGTCCGTGCGCCAACCACGCTGCAGCGCGGCGATCACCAGGATGACCCCGAGGACGCCCCCCGGGTAGGCGAGCGAGTAGGCGACCACGGGCGCCGAGCGGACGGTCTCCTCCGCCCCGCGCAGCGCCTCCACGACCGCGGCGAGCGCCGGCGTGTTGGTCGTCGCGCCCGTGTAGAGGCCGGCCGCCGTGGCCGCGTCGATGCCGAAGACGCGGGCCATGAGCACGGTGGCGCTCGCGCCGGCCACCAAGGCGCCGAGCACGAGGAGGTTGGCGCGCAGGCCGCGCGGATCGAAGGCGCGCAGGAACGCCCTGCCGCTGGCGAGGCCGATCGTGTACACGAAGAGGGCCAACCCGAGCTGCAGGACGATCTCGGGTAGGCGCAGGCGGGGGTCGAGCGCGCCGAAGGCGAGCCCGGCGAAGAGCACGGCCGCCACCCCCACCCGCACCCCGAGGATGGGGATGCGCCCGAGCGGCACGCCCACCGCCGCGACGGCGAAGAGCAGGACGAGGGGGTGCGCGGCCAGGAGCTCGATCACCGGCACATCACACCACGACGAACGAGGACCGCGAACCCAGTTGGGTTCGCGGTCCTCGCCGGCGTTCGGCGCGCCACCCGCCGCCGTGGTGGCGGACACGGGGTCCGCCGGCGGCGGGGGCGGTCGCGCTCAGGCGTCCTGGATCTGCAGCTTGCGCACCTTCGCCTCGGGGGCCTTGGGCATCCGCAGGTCGAGGACGCCGTTGTGCACCCGCGCCTCGATGGCCTCGACGTCGACGCCCACGGGCAGGCGCACGGTCCGCGTGTAGGCGCCGCGCGGCAGCGTCCGCAGCCAGTAGCGACGGTCCTCGCCTTCCGGCGCGGCCGGCAGTTCGGCGCGCACCGTCAGCTGACGACCCTCGACGGACACGTCGATCCCGCTCGAGGTCACGCCCGGCACGGCGAGCTCGAGGACCAGCGCGTCCTCGGTCTCGTAGAAGTCCATCGCCAGCGCGTTGGTCTCGCTGCGGCCGATGTCCTCGAACAGGCGCTCGAAGCCGCCGAACAGATCGTCGGCCAGCGTGCGGCGAACGGCAGGGGTGGCGTAGGGGTTGGCGGTTCGGACGAGGGACATGGTCACCTCCAGGGGGGGTCTCGAGCGGCGACCGGCCTCGTGGCGCCGGTCACCTCTTCCAGGCACAAGATAAAACCTGAGCGTCTTCGTGTCAAGTTCCCTTAGGCAGACGGGCCCCCGGTGGGGCCGTCCCGTCAAGCGCTGGACGGGCGGGCGGCGGCCGCGGGCCTAGGATGCCCCCATGAGCACCCCCAGCGAACGCTTCGATCTGCTCCTCGTCGGCACCGGCCAGGCGACCGCCACCCTCATCACCGGTCTCCCCGACGACGCCCGCGTCGCCGTCGTCGAGGGCGGCGCCATCGGCGGCACCTGCGTCAACGCCGGCTGCACCCCCACCAAGACGCTCGTCGCGAGCGCCCGGGTCGCCCAGCTCGCGCGCCGCGGCGACACCTACGGCGTCGCGACCGGCGAGGTGGACGTCGACTTCGCCGCCGCCATGGCGCGCATGAACGAGGTCCGCCACGGTAGCCGCGAGGGGCTGACCCGCTACCTCGCGGACAAGCCGAACGTGACGCTCCTCCGCGGCTGGGCGCGCTTCGTCGCTCCCAAGACGGTGCGCGTCGGCGAGCGCACGATCCAGGCGGAGCGCGTCGTCCTCAACGTGGGCGCCCGCGCCGTGGAGCCGCCCATCCCCGGCCTCGGCGACGTGCCGTGGCTGGACAACGCCCGCATCCTCGAGCTGGATCGCCTGCCCGAGCACCTGGTGGTCATCGGCGCGAGCTACGTCGCGCTCGAGCTCGGCCAGGTCTTCCGCCGCTTCGGCGCCCGGGTGACCGCGATCGAGGCCGCCCCACGCGTCCTCGGACGCGAGGACGAGGACGTCGCCGACGCGGTGCGCGAGATCCTCGAGCGCGAGGGCATCCGCTTCGAGGTCGGCGCCGGCGTGGCCAGCGTGGCCGCCGCCGGCGACGGCGTCGCGGTCCACCTCGAGAACGGCCGCGAGATCGTCGGCTCCCACCTGCTCGTCGCGACCGGCCGGCGGCCGAACGCCGACCGGCTCGACCTGCAGCTCGCCGGCGTCGCCACCGACGACCACGGGTACGTCACCGTCGACGATCACACCCGCACCAGCGCCGAGGGCGTCTACGCCGTGGGCGACGTCAACGGGCGCGGCGCCTTCACCCACACCAGCGTCCACGACGCGCAGGTCCTGCTCGACCAGCTGCGGCGCGAGGGGGCCGTCGACCCGGAGAAGGCGTTCACGCCCCGCACGATCGGCGAGCGCGACACCATCTACGCCCTCTACACCGACCCGCCGCTCGGACGCGTCGGCCTGAACGAGGCGCAGGCCGTCGCCGCCGGGCACCGCCTGCTCAGGGCGGTGAAGCCGATGCGCTCGATCTCGCGCGCCCAGGAGATGGGCGAGACCCAGGGGTTCGTCAAGGTGTTGGTGGACGCCGACGACGACCGCTTCCTGGGGGCCGCCGTCCTCGGCGTCCACGGCGATGAGGTCGTCGGCCTCTTCGCGCTGGCGATGAGCGCCGGCCTGACGACCGAGGCCTTCCGGCGTGTGGTCCTACCCCACCCGACGGTGGGCGAGCTCATGCCCTGGGTGGTCGACGGGTTGGCGCCCATCGACTGAACCCGTCCTCTTCGCGGACCCTAGGGTCCGCGAAGAGACCCGTCACCACGGCAGGTTGAAGCCCGCGTGGTTCCCGGAGGCGTAGTACTTCTCGATCTCGTCGGGGATCCCCGCCACGTCGTCGACCACCTTGAACAGGTGCAGGTCGTGCTCGGCGATCGTCCCCGCGCGCACCAGGGTGCCCTGCAGCCACTGGATGAGGCCCCGCCAGTAGGCGGTGCCCACCAGGAAGACCGGGAACGGCATGATCTTCTTCGTCTGGATCAGCGTCATCGCCTCGAACAGCTCGTCGATCGTCCCGAAGCCTCCGGGGAACACGACGAACGCCGTCGAGTACTTCACCAGCAGCACCTTGCGCACGAAGAAGTAACGGAAGTTGACCTTGTCCGTCTGGTAGGCGTTCGGCGCCTGCTCGTGCGGCAGCGCGATGTTGAGGCCCACGCTGCGGCCGCCCGCCTCGAAGGCGCCCTTGTTCGCGGCCTCCATGATCCCGGGCCCGCCGCCGGTGACCACGGCGTACCCCCGGAGGGCGAGGTCCGCGGTCAGCGCCTCGGCCTTGCCGTAGTCGGGGTGGTCGCGGCCGAGCCGGGCCGAGCCGAAGACGGTGACGGCCTTGCCGACGTCGGCCATCTCCTCGAATCCCTGGGCGAACTCGCCCAGGATCCGGAACATCCGCCAGGCGTCCTCCGCCATGGCGTCGATGACGTATTGCTTGCCGTTGTTCTCCATGCGCGATGCTAACCGGCGGTCGCCATGAGCAACGGTTCGAGCGTCGCCTCGAGCCGGTCGGGTCGGGCCGCCCGCAGGCGCTCGGCGTCGTGCGTGCCCCAGGTGACGGCGTAGGTGGCGAGGCCCGCCGCCCGGCCGGCCTCGATGTCGTGCACGGTGTCGCCGACCATCCACACGCCGTCGGCGTCGAGCGCCGCGAGCGCGCGGCGTACCACGTCGGGCGCCGGCTTGTGGGGGAAGCCGTCGGTGCCCTGCACGACGTCGAGCGCGTCCGTCAGGCCCAGCGCGGCGACCAGGCGCGCCGCCATCTCGCTGCGCTTGGTGGTCGCGACCGCCAGGCGGAAGCCGCGCTGCCGCAGGATCGCGAGTGCCTCGGGGACCCCCGGGAACGGCCGCGAGTGGCGGGTGAAGCGCTGCGGGTAGATGCGCCGGTAGCTGGCGGACAGCCCGGCGACGTGCTCGGCCGACGCGAACGCCGCGTACATCGTCTCGAGCGGGAGGCCGACGTGGTCGCGCACCTCCGCCTCGGCCGGCGCCGTCAGGCCGTGGTCGGCGAAGGCGTCGCGGAAGGCGCCGACGATGTCGGGCAGCGAGTCGACGAGGGTGCCGTCGAGATCGAAGACGATGGCGCGGGGGCGGGGCATGCGCGAGGGTACCCGGGTGGCGCAGCCGTGCACGTCACGCGACGTCGGTCGCGGCGACGTTCCGCGTGGCGACCGGTCAACGAGGCCGCAGGTAGGCCACGGTCACCCCGAAGCCGCCCTCGTAGGGGACCGCGTCCTCGTAGCGCTCCACCAGGCGCTCGTCCTTGAGGTAGCGGCGCACGGCGTCGCGCAGCGCGCCCGTGCCCTTGCCGTGCAGCACGCGCACGCTCTCGATCTGCAGGGCATGCGCCTCACGCACGAGATCGCGCACCTTCTCGATCGCCTCCTCCACGCGCTCGCCGCGGACGTTGAGCTCGCGCTCGAAGCCCGCGCCGGGCGCCACGGGCGCCTTCGGCCCCTTGGCGGCGTCCGATGCGCGGACCACGGTCGCCTCGTGGCGGGCGACCTCGACCTTGAGCAGGCCGAGCTGCACGACCAGCTGGTCGCCGCGGACCTCCACCACGGGGCCCTCGGCCCCGTAGGCGTCGACGCGCACGACCGTCCCCGGCGCCAGGCGGTCGGGCGCCGCGGGGCGCGCGGCGGCCGGCGCGCGGCGCCTCGTCTCGCGCCGCAGCTGCGAGATCGCCTCCATCGCCTTGCCCCGCTGCGCCGGATCGCTGCGCGCGGTCTCGCGCCAGGCCTTGGCCCGGGCGAGGGTGTCCTGCAGCAGCGCGTCCGCCTTCTCGGCCGCCTGCTCCAGCAGTGCGGCCTCCTGGTCCCGCAGTCGCTCGATCTGGGCGCGCAGCAGCTCCGCCTCGGCGACGGCGGACGCCCGCGCGCCCTCGGCCTCGTCGAGCTGCGCCTGCAACGCCGCCCGCTGCGTCTCGAGGGTCTCGAGCAGCCGTTCGAGGCGCGCGCCCTCCGGACCCAGCACCTCGTGTGCCCGCGCGAGCAACGCCCGCGACAGGCCCACGCGTTCGGCGATCGCCAGCGCGTAGGAGCGCCCGGGCTGGCCGACGACCAGCTCGAACGTGGGGCGCAGGCGCTCGACGTCGAAGCGCATCGCGGCGTTGCGCACGCCGGCGCGCTGGGCCGCGAACACCTTGAGCGGCGCCAGGTGGGTGGTGACGACGCCGAACGCGCGCCGCTCCACCACCGCCTCGAGGATCGCCTGCGACAGCGCGGCGCCCTCGTCCGGGTCGGTGCCCGACCCGAGCTCGTCGATCAGCAGCAGCGTGTCGGGGGCGGCGTCCTCGACGATGCGCCGCAGGTTGGTCAGGTGCGCGGCGTAGGTCGACAGCGACGCCTCGATGCTCTGCTCGTCGCCGATATCGGTCAGCACGGAGCGGAACGGCGGCAGCGTCGCCTTGCTCGGCCGCCCGTCGGCGGCGCGGGCGGCGGCCGCGACGAACAGGCCGGCGTGCGCCATGAGCACCGCCAGCCCGAGCGTCTTCAGCAGCACGGTCTTGCCCCCCGCGTTGGGGCCCGTCAGCACCAGCAGCGGCGCCTCGGCGTCGAGCACGACGTCGTTGGGGACGCAGTTCTCGATGAGCGGATGGCGGGCGCCGGGGAGCCGTACCGCGGCGCCCTCGGCGACCTCGGGCCGCACCAGCCGCCAGTCGCGGGCGAGCCTGGCCGAGGCGACCACCAGGTCGAGCTCGGTCAGCGCCGCCAGCGTCGGCTCGAGGCCCGGGTCGAAGGCCAAACGCTGCCCGAGCGCGATGAGGATGCGGCGCACCTCGTCGCGCTCCTCGAACTCCAGCAGCGTCAGCTCGTTGTTGAGCGGCACCACGGCGGCCGGTTCGACGAAGACGGTCGCGCCCGAGTCCGAGGTGTCGAGCACCAGACCGGGCACGCGCGACTGCGAGGAGGCCTTGACGGGGATGACGTAGCGGTCGCGCCGCAGGGTGACGATGGGGTCCTGAACGAACGGGGCGTACTGCTGCAGGAGCTGCGCCATGCGGTCGCGGATGCGGCCGCGCATGGGGTGCAGGCGCTTGCGGATCTCGCGCAGCTTGGGCGTGGCGTCGTCGCGCACCTCGCCGCTCGGATCGAGCTGCTCGCGGACCAGCCGCAGCACCGCGTCGAACGAGGCGAGCCCGAGGGCCAGCTCCGTCAGGTGCGGGCGGTTGGAGAGGGCGATGGCGCGCTTGACCGTCGCGGCCGCGTCCATCGTGTAGGCGATGGCGAGGCACTCGGGGCCCTCGAGCATGCCGCCTTCCTTGACGCGCTCGACGAGTGGCCGAACGTCCTCGACGCCACCGAGCGAGATCGCGTCGCCGGTCAGGGCCTCGTCGACGCGCTCGTGGGCGACGCGCAGGGCGTCGCCGTCCAGGTCGGGCCGCAGCGCCCGCGCGCGCGCCTGGCCCGCGAAGGTCTGGCAGCGCTCCGCCAGGGCGTCGAGGACGCGCGGGAACGCCAGTTTCTCGAGGGTGGTCGGCAGCACGCGCATGGCGCAGCGATGATACGGCCTGGGATCAGGCGCGGACGGTCGCGACCGGTTCGGGCTCGACCTCGAGGTCCGCGCGGGCCACGGCCTTGCCGGCAGGCCCGACGACGGGCTCGACCTCGGCGCCCGGCCTGCGCGGCGGCACCAGGCCCATCGCGACGACGGCCGCGACGATGCAGGCGATCCCGGTGGGGATGAAGCCCCACACCCAGGCCTGGTTGTCGCCGGCGACGCCGCCGAGGATGGGACCGACGATGCCACCCACGCCGTAGGCGAGGAAGACGAGCGGGTAGTTCATGCCGACGTTGCGGTTGCCGAAGTAGTCCGCGGTCGCCGCCGGGAGCAGGGCGAAGTACCCGCCGTAGTTGAAGCCGATCAAGGTGGCGCCGACGTAGAGCCCGATCTCGGAGCCGGCCGCGTAGAAGAACGCGATCATGGTCACGCCCTGCACGGCGCTCATCAGCGCGATCGAGCGCTTCCGTCCGAAGGCGTCCGAGATGCGCCCCCAGAGGATGCGGCCGAGGCCGTTGGCCAGGGCGTAGAAGAGCCCCATCGCCGTGCCCGTCACGAGCACGGCCCGCTCCTCGGACATCCCTTGCGCCGCGAGGCTCTCGCCGCCGAAGAGGCGGATGATGCCGATCACCATCAGACCGGAGATGGCCCCCACGAGGAAGATGAAGAACAGCCCCCAGAACTGCGGGGTGCGGACCATCTCCGCCTCGCTGAAGTCGACGCCCCCGGCGAGGTCCGCCGCCTGGCCGGTCGGCGGCGTCCAGCCCGCCGGCCGGAAGCCGTCGGGCGGGTTGATCATCGCCAACGAGCCCAGCGACACGAGCACGGCGAACAGCACGCCGTAGAGCAGGAAGATGTCGTTGACCGTCCACCCCATGCCGTAGAGGCCCGTCCAGCCGGGGGTCAGGTCGACCGGCCCGAAGCGGAAGCCCTCGGTCAACTTGATCCAGATCAACGCGCCGAAGCCGAAGCCCGCGACCGCCAGGCCCGTGATGAGCCCCTTCTTGTCGGGGAACCACTTGACCAGGGCGGCGATCGGGCAGACGTACGCCAGGCCGATGCCGGCGCCACCGAGGAGGCCGATGCCCAGCAGGATGCCCCAGAAGCTCGTGCCCGAGAAGCCGGCGACGAGGTAGCCCGCGCCCAGCACGAGGCCCCCCGTGAGCGCCACCACGCGGGGGCCGGAGCGCCGCTGCCAGCGCCCCGCGATCAGCGCCATGACGCCCGCGAAGGAGGCCAGGCCGACCGCGAAGATGATCTGCGTCTCGGTGCGGGAGAAGCCGAACGGCTCCTCGGTGAGCGCCCCGGTGAACGCCGACCAGGCGTAGATCGCGCCGAGGCAGAGTTGGATGAGGATGCCGCCGGCGACGATCCACCAGCGATTGATGGTTGGGGCGGTGCCTCGAGCTTGCATGCGATCTGCTCCTTACCCGGCCTCGCCGGGGCCGTGGGGCGTCCACGCGGTCGTGCACCGCCCCCGCGCACAGCGAGCGTGGGGGCGGCGCACGCGGTGGCTCACCGGCTCATCGCTTGACGTTGGCGGCCTCTTCGACCAGGTGCTCCACGACGTGGGGATCGGCCAGCGTGCTGATGTCGCCCAGGCCGTCGGTGGAACCCTCGGCGATCTTGCGCAGGATGCGGCGCATGATCTTGCCCGAGCGGGTCTTCGGCAGTCCCGGCGCCCACTGGATGACGTCGGGCGAGGCGATCGGCCCGATCTCCGTGCGCACGTGCTTGACGAGTTCCTTCTTCAGCTCGTCGGTGTACTCGTAACCGACCTTGAGGGTGACGTAGGCGTAGATGCCCTGACCCTTGATGTCGTGCGGGTAACCGACCACGGCCGACTCGGAGACGGCCGGGTGCGACACCAGCGCGCTCTCGACCTCGGCGGTGCCCAGCCGGTGGCCGGAGATGTTGATGACGTCGTCGACGCGGCCGAGCAGCCAGTAGTCGCCGTCGGCGTCGAGGCGGCAGCCGTCACCCGTGAAGTAGAGGCCGCGGTAGGTCGAGAAGTAGGTCTGCTCGAAGCGGTCGTGGTCGCCGTAGGTGGTGCGCATCATGCCCGGCCAGGGCCGCTTGATGCACAGCTTGCCGGCCTCGCCGACCGGGCTCTCGACGCCGTTGTCGTCGACGATGACGGGCTCGACCCCGAAGAAGGGGCGCGAGGCGCTGCCCGGCTTCAGCGTGTGCGCGCCCGGCAGGGGGGTGATGAGGATGCCGCCGGTCTCGGTCTGCCACCAGGTGTCGACGACGGGGGTCTCGCCGTGGCCGACGTGGTCGCGGTACCACTCCCAGACCTCGGGGTTGATCGGCTCGCCGACGCTGCCGAGGAGCTTGAGGCTGGAGAGGTCGCGCTTGGCGACGAGTTCGTCGCCCTCGCGCATGAGCGCGCGGATGGCGGTCGGCGCGGTGTAGAACTGCGTCACCCGGTACTTGTCGACGACGTCCCAGAAGCGGCCGGCGTCGGGGTACGTGGGCACGCCCTCGAACATGATCGAGGTGGCGCCGTTGGCGAGCGGCCCGTAGACGATGTAGCTGTGGCCGGTGACCCAGCCGATGTCGGCGGTGCACCACCAGACGTCGCCGGGGTGGTAGTCGAAGATGTACTTGAAGGTGGTGGCGGCGTAGACCATGTAGCCGCCCGAGGTGTGCAGCACGCCCTTGGGCTTGCCGGTGGAGCCGGAGGTGTAGAGGATGAAGAGCGGGTCCTCGGCGTCGACCCACTCGGGCTCGCACACCGGCTCGGCCTTCGCCATGACGTCCTCGTACCAGACGTCGCGGCCCGCCTGCATGGGGACCTCGATGCCCGTGCGCTTGACGACCACCACGGTCTCGATGCTGGGGCACTGGGCCACGGCCTTGTCGGCGTTGAGCTTCATGGGGATGTCGCGCTTGGCGCCGCGCAGCGCGGTGTCCTGCGTGACGAGCAGCTTGCACTGGGAGTCCTGGATGCGGTCGCGCAGCGCGTCGGCACTGAAGGCGCCGAAGACGACCGAGTGCACGGCGCCGATACGGGCGCAGGCCAGGGCGGCGACGGCGGCCTGCGGGATCATCTGCAGGTAGATGGCGACCCGGTCGCCCTTCTTGACGCCCAGGTCCTTCAGCGCGTTGGCGAAGCGGTTGACCTCGGCGTGCAGCTCGCGGTAGCTGAGCTTGGCGTCCTCGCCCGGCTCGTTGCCCTCCCAGATGATCGCCGTCTGGTCGCCGCGCTCGTCGAGGTGGCGGTCGAGGCAGTTGACCGAGACGTTCGTCTTCCCGCCCTTGAACCACTCGATGCGGACGGGCGAGGTGAAGGAGTAGTCGACGACCTCGGTCCACTTCTCCTGCCAGACGAACTCGTCGGCGATCCGGCCCCAGAACGCCTCCGGGTCCTGGATCGACTCGTCGTACATCGCCTGGTACTGCTCGAAGGACTTGACGTGGGCCTTTTCGGCGAACGACGGATCGGGCGGGTACGTCTTGGAATCCGACATGCTCTGCGGGCCTCCTTCAGGCTGCGTGGACTCGCGCGCCATCACCCGAACCATGGGCAGGACGCGTCTGACGGTTTTCGCGCCCCATGCTACGGCGGGGGTGCAGGGGTCGATGTCCCGGGCCGCGTAGGATGGCGTCGATCGCGCCCTGCGAGAGGAGCCCGCCATGAGCGACGCCACCC
>CAZJUA010000214.1:0-2964 GCA_964549045.1 uncultured bacterium
CCGGGCGGGTGCGCCTCTGCGCCCCCTTGCGGTCACGTAGGTCGGTCACCTCCCGTCGGGCGCACACACCGATCACCCCCAACGGATGACGCAGCGTGAGCGCTTCTTGCTGGTTCCTACGTACGATATGCTCATTCTTGCTCATACGTCAACGGGGAGCTGCCCGCCGAAGGTCCGGAACCAGTCACGGAAGCTCGGCTCCGCCGCGATCAGCGCGCGCGCGACCTCGCCACGGGCGTCGCGACCACGGCCGACGTCCACCTCCTGCAGCGCCGCCCCCAGCCGCTCGAGGAACCCCCAGCCGTCCGCGGCCACCAGCTCCTCGGCGCGGCGCGCGAAGACGCCCTGGAACCACACGATCTCCGGCAGCCGCAGCCGCCCGCCGGGCGCGTCGAAGGCGCCGAGGTCGCGGCGTGCGGGCGCCGGGTCGACGCCGGGGTCCAGACGCCGCCGACCGTGGCGGGGCCGCGCGGCCCCGGCCGCCGCCGCCCCACCGGCCACCTGGACCTCGGCCCAGGCGAGGAAGCGGCGCCGCGTCTCACCCGCGCCCAGCTCATCGAGGGCCGCCAGGAAGGCCGTCGTGGCCACGAGCTCGTCGAGCCACTTCACCCGCGTGCGCAGGCCGGCGGCGATCGCCAGCGCGTGCCCCCACTCGTGGCCGACGACGAGGTCGAACAGCTCGCGGGCGTCCGCGCGGGCGAGCGGCGCCTCCTCCAGCGTCGCGGACCCGCCCGCCGGAGCAGGCGCGACCGCCCCGCCCGCCCGTGGCGGCACCACGCCGGTGCGCGCCGCGGCCAGCAGCACGGGCTCGAAGCGCTGCAGCAGCCGGCCGGGCACCTCGGCGGCCACCACGATCGCCGTCGTCGGCCCGCCGGCCCCGGCGGCGCTCGCGGGCGTCGGGCGCGTGCGGGTGAAGGGCCAGCCGTACGGCGCGCGGGTGACGCGCGCCCAGTCGTCGGCGGCGAGCACCCACAGCTCGGCGTGACCATGCAGCTCGAAACGCGCGGCCGCGGCCCGCTGGAGCGGGACGAGGAAGGCCTGCACCCGCCGGGCGCGGGCCGCGGCGCCGACGGCGCGGCGCGACGCCGAGGCGCGCGCGGGCAGCCACGGGTCCGGGAGCTCGCGCAGGAAGACGCCCGGCGGGACGAGGGCGGGGTTCACGGTCGGCGCGCCTGCCATCGGGTCATGTGGACGCGAGTGTAGAACGCGCTCTCATGTGGGGCCCCGGTGGAGCCCGCCCCTCTCATCCGCCGCCACGCCGCGGCCATCGCCGCGCGCCTTCCCCACCCGCGGTCCACGCCCGGCCCTCGCATGGGAACACCGTCCTGGACGTGGAGCATCGCACGTCGCCCGAAAACGTGCGTGCTACAGTAGCTTTCGCCGTGCCGCCCCGCCTCCGCCCCGTCCTCGTCGCCGTATACGCGCTGCTGCTCCTCTGGCTCGCCGGCGCCGCCTGGGCGCAGGAGCGGCACAACTTCCTGGCCGTCAACGGCGCCGTGCAGGACGCTGCGGGCCCGTACTACTTCGTGGCCTACGGCGACAGCGGCAACGCCTACGTGCGCGCCGCGCCCTTCGCCGAGGCCGCCGGGCTGGCCCTGCGCTTCGATCCCGCGAGCAAGCGCCTGACGTTCACCGCCGGCATCCGCCGCGTCGTCATCGACGCCACCGCCGACGTCCGCGAGGGGCTGGTCAAGCGCCCCGCCATCGTGCGTTACGACGGCGGCGAACTCGACAGCCCGATGGCGATCCTCGTCGACGGCGTCGCCTACGTCCCGATCACGCCGATCGTCGCCGCGCTCGGGGGTGACAGCGATTGGCACGCCGACGCCCGCGTCATCACCGTCGAACTGCCCGACCCCGCCGCGGGCGTGCAGCTGGCCGCGCCACGCATCGGTCTCACCGACGACGTCACCCGTGTGGCCATCGACCTTCCCAGCGGGCACCCGTTCCAGGTCGCGGTCAACGGCTCCGCGCTGGCGCTGGTCCTGCCCGGGGTGCACGTCGCCGCCTTCGCCCGCGCGCTCGAGGACGACCCGAACGTCGCCTCCGTCGCCTACGAGATGCTCGACGGCGTCGTCGCGCTCGTCGTCCGCACGCGCCACGCGCTGGCGCCCAGCGGGGTCGGCTACCGCGTGGGCCAGTGGGGCGACACCGTCTACGTCGACCTCGCGCCCGACGTCCGCGGCGCGGCCGCCACCCCGATGGCCGACGGCGAGATCGGCGGGCCGCCTCCGCCGCAGCAGCCGCTCCCCGCCCCCGGGGCGGTGGCCGAGGCGACACCCCGGCGCTACACGGTCGTCATCGACGCCGGGCACGGCGGACACGACCCCGGCGCGGTCGCTGACTGGGCCCTTGAGAAGGACGTCGTGCTCTCCGTCGCGTTGCGCGTCAAGGCGCAGCTCGAGGCCGAGGGCGTGCACGTGATCCTCACGCGCGACGGCGACGCTTTCCTGTCGCTTCAGGAGCGCTCGACCTTCGCGACCACCGACCGCAACATCTTCGTCTCGATCCACGCCAACGGCGCCGACAGCCGGTCCGCGCACGGCATCGAGACCTTCGTGTTCGGCCGCCCGCTCGACCCGGGCCAGATCGAGCGCGCGATCCGCGAGAACGGCGGGGGCGACGTCGGCGCCGCCCGCACGGCCGAGGCGGAGCGCATCGCCGCCGACATCGCCGGCGACATCCTGCGCGAGACGCAGCTCAACTACTCGATGAACCTCGCCGACCTGGTGCAGGAGCGCCTGGTGGGCAACACCGGCGCCCACGACCGCGGCGTGCGCCAGAACCTCTTCTACGTGATCCGCAACAGCCGCATCCCCGCCATCCTCGTCGAGCTCGGCTTCATCACGCACCCAGAAGAGGGGCGCCGGCTCACGGAGGCCGAGTACCAGGCCAGCCTCGCCGACGCGCTCGCGGACGGCATCCTGATCTTCCTGCGCAACGGCGGGACGCTGGCGGCGCGCT
>CAZJUA010000215.1:0-5097 GCA_964549045.1 uncultured bacterium
GGGATGCGAGCGCTTCGGGCTGGCTCGGTCAGCGGGGCGCGTCGCGCAGGACGACGAACTCGACCTGGGTGACGAGCGCGATGACGATCCCGAGGAGCAGCACGGGCCACGACCAGGCGGCGAGGACCAGCGTCAGCAGCACGACGAGGTTCAGCGGGAGGCGGACGTGGTCGACGCCGCGGCGGCGCATCACCAGCGAGCGCTCCTGGCCGGCCCGCCACCAGCGGCCGAGGGTGGCGCGCCAGTGGCCTTCGCCGGGCCGGTCGTCCGTACGGGGGTTGGATCCGGTATCCGTCATCTGGGGTCTCCGATCCGCGGCGCTCAGGCCTGGCCTTCGCCGCTGGGTGGGTTGAGGTCGGACGGGGCGGTCGCGGGGGCGTCGGGCTCCCGGACGCGTTCGACGGCGATCGTCAGGTTCGCGACCAGCGCGGCGATGGCGCCGATGGCGGCCCACACGGGCAGCAGCACGGTGCCGATCACGCCGATCGTCAGGGGGATCTCGATGAGGCTGCGGCCCTCCTCGTTCTTGATGGTGATGCGCCGGACGTTGCCCTCGCGCACCAACTCCTTGACCTTCGACAGGACCGCCTCGCCGGAGACGCGGAACTCCTCGCTGAAGGTTCGCTCCTCGCCAGCGCCCTGACTTGCGCCTTGCTTCTCGCCTTCGCTCATGGTGAGCTCCTCTCGCTGCCGACCCTCGGGGGTCGTTCGCTGCCATGAGCGTAGGCGGGGCGTGGGTGACGCGTCATCACCCGATGGGGTGACGGGCGTCTCCCCCGTTGGGGTGAGGCGTCAGAGGAGGCCGCGGGCGCGGGCCAGGGTGACCGCCTCGGTGCGCGAGCGGGCCCGCAACTTGTCGAAGAGCCGCCGGAGGTGGGTCTTCACCGTGTTGGGACTCAGGCCCATGTGGCGCGCGATCGCCTTGTTGCTGGCGCCCGTGGCGAGCCACCGGAGCGCCTCGAGCTCGCGCTCGCTGAAGCCCTCGGCGTCGCCGCCCGAACCCGGCGCTGGGGCGCGCCCGGCTGCCGTGGCCACCTCCGTGCGGTGGCGCGCGGCACGCGCCAACAGCGCCTCCGCCATGCCCGGCCGCAGGTCGTCCAGGCGGCCGCGCAACAGGTCGCGGAAGAACGCGTGGAAGCGAAAGGTGCCGGCCGCATCGTCCGCCCGTGACAGGAAGAGGTTCGTGCGCTCCAGGTCGGTGAGGCGTTCGAGGGCGTCGCGGCGCCCGGTGACCGCCGCGGCGGTCGCGGCATCGAAGCCGTCGAGCACGCTGACCATGAGGAGGAAGTCGTGGGTCGCGGGATCGAGGCGCTGCAGCACCTCCTCGGTCAGGTAGGCGAGGACGTAGCGGTCGCGGCCCGTGAAGCGCTCGACGAAATCCCGGACGTGCGCGCCCTCGCGACCGCGCAGGCCGAGCGCGGCCAGCTGCAGGCCGGCACCCCAGCCCTCGGTCCGCGCGACGAGCACCGCGAGGACGTCGGGGTCGAGGCCAACGCCCATGCCCGCGAGCAGGGCCCGGGCCTCGTCGCGATCGAAGCGCAGCGCGTCGGCCCGCAACTCGACGAGCGAACCCTGAAGACGCCAGCGGGCGAGCGGGAGCGGCGGGTCGATGCGCGTCGCCAGCACCAGCCTCAGGGCCGCGGGCGCGTGGTCGACGAGCCAGCGAAGCGCGTCCAGGGTGTCCTCGCGCGTGAGCGCGTGCAGATCGTCCAGCACCACGACCCGCGTCTCGTCGGCGGCGTCGAGCAGGTTGACGAGGTTCGCGAGGGCGAGGTCGAGGTCCACGCCGGCGTCGATCGCGCGCGCCCGCGGGTCCAGCCTGGCCACCGCGGCCGACACCAGGCGCGCGAACGCCCGGGGGTCGTCGTCGCGCTCGTCGAGCGCCACCCACGCCACGGGTCGGGCGCGGGGCGCGTCCGCGCCGCCAGAGCGTGGCCGCGCCCAGGCGGCCAGCGCGGTCGTCTTGCCGTAGCCGGCGGGCGCCGACACCAGGGTCACCGTGTGAGCCCGCGTGGCCGCATCGAGCAACGCGTCGAGGCGGGGTCGCGCGACGGCGTCGCCGTGCGGCCGCGGGGGTCGCAGCTTGGTGACCGCGGGCGACGGGTCGAGCGCGGCGGAGGCCGGTGGGTCCATGGGCACCTGCGAGCTTAGCCCGCGCCACGCGCGGGCGCGGCCGGCACCGCACGGGCCGCGCCGTGAGCGGACGCGGGACCCACCGCCCGGGCCGTCCCCCGTCGGCGGCGACACACGCCCCTCGGCCCGGCCGGGCGTACACCTTGGGCATGCGACACCTCCTCGCGCTCCTGGCCCTGTCCCTGGCGGCGTGGGGCGCCGCCCACGTCCCGTTCTTCCCCGACGACGCGGGCCCCTTCGTGGTCGACGCCCCGACGGTGTCCAAGGCCTACTACCTGCGGGCCGAACGGGGCACCGTCCACGCGTTCGTCGTGCCCCCCGTGGCGCGCTCGATCCCGCTGCAGCTACTGGTGATCGACGACGGCCTCGGCGCCTCGCTCGCCCATCGCGTCACGCTCGACTGCGGCGACGGGCCGCGGGAGCTGCGCGCGGTGGACGTCGCCTTCTTCGAGCGCTTCTCCGGGATCGCGCACCGCATCCGGGTGGCGGACGCGATGGGCCCGACCGACACCAGCTGCACGATCGAGGTGACCCAGACGGCCGGGCCGCCCGGCCCCTACACCCTGTCGATCGGTGACGAGGAGCGCTTCTCGTTGCGCGACGTCGCCGGGCTCCTGACGCTGAACCAACGGCTCGACCGCTGGCGGAGCGGCGAGTGAGGCCGCCCCATGCCGACGCGCGACCCGCGGCGCGCCGCCGGTCCCCATGGGCCGTCGGGCTCGTCGCCGTGGTGCTCCTGACGGCCTGCGCGCCGGCCGCGGTCACCCGGGTGGCGGGGGACCCGGGCCTGCCGCCGAGCGATCGCGCCCTCGCCGCCGCCGGGCCCTTCGCCACGACCGTGGACGTCGGTCGGCTCCGATCCGCGTTCGGCTGCACCGTCGAGTTCGAGCTCCATCGACCCACCGGGCCCACGGGCGACGTGACGGTCGTGCTGGCGCACGGCTTCCTCCGCGGCCTCGCGAGCATGCGCGGCTGGGCCGAGCACCTCGCCTCCCACGGCGTGCCGACGGCGGTCGTGAGCTTCTGCAACTCGACGCCGTTCGCCGGCCGCCACGACCGCAACGCCGCCGACCTGCGGGCCGTGGCGGACGCCGTGCGTGCACCGGGCGGCGGCGTGTTGTACGCCGGCTTCAGTGCCGGCGGGCTCGCGGCCCTCCTGGCGGCCGCCGACGACCCGGCCTCGGTCGCGCTGCTCGGGCTGGACGCCGTGGACAGCGGCGGCGCCGGCCGCCCCAGCGACGGGGCCCTCGGCCTCGCAACCAACGCGACCGGCCTCGCCGTCCCCGCGCTCTTCCTCGCGGCCGATCCGTCGACCTGCAACGCCGACGGCAACATGCTGCCGGTCGCGGCGCAGATCGCCTCGGCGCAGGTCGTGCGCGTCCCGAACGCCACCCACTGCCACTTCGAGGACCCCTACGCGCCGGCGTGCGAGCGGCTGTGCGGCCGCGTCGAGCCACCCGAGGCCGCCGACGCCATCCGCGCAACGATCCGCGCCCTCGCGACCGCCTGGGTGCTGTCGTACGCTGGACCCCCGTGAGCGCCGAAGCCCTGCTCGCCCTGCTCGTCGCCGTGCTGCTCGCCGATTTCGCCCTGACGTGGGTCGCCCGCTGGCTGCAGCTGCGCCATCAGCCCGCCACGCCGCCGGAGGAGCTCGCCGGCGTGGTCGACGCCGCCGCCTACGCCCGCGGCCGCGTGTACGCGGCGGCCAAGGCGCGGCTCGGCTTCGCCGAGGCGCTGGTGGCGCTCGCGCTGTGGCTGGGGCTGATCGCGAGCGGGGCGCTGGCCGCCGCGTACGGCGCCCTGGCGGACGCGGTCGCTGGCGGCTGGTGGGCCACCCTGCTCTTCCTCGGCGGCGTCGCGTTCGTCTTCGACCTCGTCGGGCTCCCCTTCGCGATCGCGCGGACCTTCGGGATCGAGGCGCGCTTCGGCTTCAACACCACGACCGGCGCTACCTTCGTGCGCGACCGCCTGACCGGCTACGCGCTCGCGGTCGTGCTCGGCGGCGGGCTGCTGGCGCTGCTGCTGGCCTCGATCCAGGCGTGGGGCGCCGCCTTCTGGCTGCCCTACGCGGCCCTCGCCGCCGTGGTCCTGGTCCTGCTCGCGGCCTTCCAGACCAGCGTGCTGCTGCCGCTGTTCAACAAGCTGACGCCCCTCCCCGACGGCGAGCTCGGGCGCGCGATCGCGGACTACGTCGGCGCAGCCGGCTTCCGGCTGGAGAACACCTACGTGATGGACGGCTCGAAGCGGTCGACGAAGGCCAACGCGTTCTTCGCGGGCCTGGGCCGGCAGAAGAAGGTCGTTCTCTTCGACACGCTCATCGAGCGCCACCCGCCCGAGGAGGTCGTCGCCGTTGTCGCGCACGAGGTCGGGCACGCGCGGCTGCGGCACCTGCCGTGGCTGCTCCTCGGCAACGTCGCCTCGATCACGCTGACGCTCTTCCTCCTCTCGCTGGTCGTCGACGGCGCGGCGCTGTCGCGCGCCCTGGGCGCCGACGGACGGGTCCTGGCGCTCAACCTGCTGGCGTTCGGCCTGCTGTTCACGCCGGTCACGACGGCGATCGGCGTGCTGCTCAACGCCCTCAGCCGGCGCTTCGAGTACCAGGCCGACGCGTTCGCCGCTCGCAGCCACGCACCCACAGCCATGATGTCGGCGCTGCGCCGCCTGAGCCACGACGCCCTCGCCGACCCGACCGCGCACCCGCTGTACGCCTGGCTGTTCCTGACGCATCCGGCGCCCGTGGACCGCATCCGGGCGGTCGCGGCCGGCGCCGCCGAGCCCACCACCCTTGACCGCGACGCCGCTCCGGCCTGACCCCGATGCGAACGCGGCGGGCCGAGGCACACGAGTTCGGCGTCCTCGCCCGACTCGTCGGCGGGCACCCGCTGTTCGAGCGGTACGGCATCGAGCCCGAGTCCCTGGAGCGCGCGCTCTGCGACGGCACCCGCGCCGGCGATGCCGTCCTCG
>CAZJUA010000216.1:0-4324 GCA_964549045.1 uncultured bacterium
AACGCACGCATGGCATCGGACCGCAGGCCATCGGCCCAGGTCCGCCCGCCCGGCGGCTCGTCGCCGACCCACCGGGCCGTGAAGGGAAGCGATCATGCAGAAGACGCTTGGATCGGTCGTAGCTTTCGCCCTCGTACTCTCGGTCCTGACCCTCGCGGGAGCCCAGGAGTCACTGGCGGCCCAACAAGTCGTGGAGCGCTTCATTGAGGCGCTGTCGTCGGGAAGCACCACGGCCGCCAACGACGTCTTGAGCGGGACCGTCACCTGGTCGGAGGACGACCTCTTCTGGCGCACGGCAATTGGCGCGGAAGCGCAGATCAGGGTGAACCAGCTGGTCCGCGCCGACGTCCGCATCGAGATGGAGGTGCTGACCGTCGTCGGCGACGGCCGGGTGGTCATCGCCGCCGAGCGCATGTGGGGCGCGTTCGTGCCCGAGGGCATGGCACCGCTGCGCTCGACCACCGTGTACGTGGTCGAGTCTGGCTGGCTGGTGGGCATCACCCGCGTGCTGGCGGCCGAGCAACACGACGCGCTCACGCGGGCCGCGCTCGCCGACACCGTTTGGAAGGACGGGGGCGACGTATACCACCGCTTCGATGCCGACGGCACCTACCGGAACTTCGACAGCCCGGTCAGTGCCCGCGCCAATCGCAACCACTACTTCAGCGGCAGCTATCAGTTCGAGCGCGGGGTGCTCACGTTCATCGCCGACGCGGACTCGCGTGTGTGCGACCCGGGTGACAGCGTCGTCATGCAGAGCCGGATGATCGATCAGGACACGTGGATCGATCTCCTCCTACCCGATCGGACCGCGTGCGCCTACTACCGAACCGTCCTGTCGGGGCAACCGATCGTCTCGAAGCTCCTCGCCGACGAGTGAACCCTCGCCCAGGGGCCGCTCGGCGCTGCGTGACCGCCACGCACCCGGGCCGGACCCGCGCGCATGCCAAGATGGTCGACGCGGCGTGCCTCCGCGACGCCACGGGCGGTTAGCTCAGCCGGTAGAGCACCTCCTTTACACGGAGGGGGTCGGGGGTTCGAGTCCCTCACCGCCCACCACGCCCCGTCCCCGGGCGCCGTTGGGTCACGGCCCAACGGCGCCCGGCTGCGGCCCAGGCACGGCCACACGCCACGGCCGCGCCGTCGTACGCTCCCGGCGTGGACCCCGATGCCGCCCGCGCACTCGCACGCGACCTCATGGACCGGCACGGGCTCGGCGCGTGGAGCTTCCGCTTCGACCACGCGCGCCGGCGGCTCGGTTGCTGCCGCTACGACGTCCGCACGATCACGCTCTCCCGCCATCTCGTGAAGCTCAACCCCGTGGAGGTCGTGCGCGACACGATCCTGCACGAGATCGCCCACGCGCAGACCCCGGGTGCGAAGCACGGCCCCGCGGGGCGGGCGCGGGCGGTCGCCCTCGGGGCGGCGCCCCGCGCCTGCGCGTCGGCCGACGCGGTGACGCTGCCGCCCGCGCCGTACGCCCTCGTGTGCGACGCCTGCGGCGCGCGCATCGCCCGCTACCGGCGGCCGCGCCGCCGCTACGTCTGCCGCCGCTGCTGGCAGCGGCACGTCGCGGGCCACGGACCGCGCCCCGAGCCGCTGCGGGTGGTCCGCGCTCAGGAGCCGCGCCGCACGGTCTCCGGCACCCCGTAGGCGAAGGTGAGCGCCGCCCCGGCACCCACCGCGGCGACGGCCACCGTCGCGAGCGCCAGCCCCAGCGCGTCGGCCAGCGCGCCCACCAGCACGGGCCCGCCCATGGCGCCGCCGTCGCCCACCAGGCGCCAGGCGCCGAGGAACTCCCCGACCGCGCCCTTGGGCGCCAGGTCGGCGCCGACGGTCATCATGGTGCCCGCACCCAGGCCGTTGCCGAGCCCGATGAGCGACGCGGCCACGGCCAGACCGGCGAAGCCCGCGGTCAGGGGCACGAGGGCCATCCCAATGGCCTGCAGGGCGAAGCTCGGCACGATGGCGTGCTTGCGCCCGAAGCGGTCCATCACCCAACCGGCGACCGGGAACAGGAGGACGTCGAACGCCGCCGCCAGCGACACGATCCAGCCCACCTGTTGCACGTCGAGCCCGAGCACGGCGGCCGCGTAGAGGGGGATGACGATCCTGCGCCCGGCGCGGATCGCCTGGGCCATGAGCACGCCGGCGGCCGCCGCGCCGAGGCGCCTCCAGCCGAGCGCCCACACGCTGGCCCAGGGCGACGCGTCCGCGTCGTGGGACTCCGGGGACGCGGCGGTCAGCGCCGGCGCCCCGAGGCGCACACCGGGTCGTGCGCGCCGGCCCACCGGCGGCGCCGACTCGAGGTAGCGCCAGCAGAACGCGAGCGTCAAGGCGGCGACCGCCGCGTAGAGCAAGAAGGCGGCCGAGAAGCCGCCGAGCGCGGCGACCACCCCGCCGACCGCGGGGCCGGCGAGGCCGCCGATGCGCTGGGCGCCGCCGAACGCGGCGATCATGCGCCCCCGCCGATGCAGCGGCACGGCGTCGGCGAGGAATGCGTGGCGCGAGATGCCCCACAGGGCGGCACCGAGGCCCGCGAGGACGCGCAGCGCGAAGATCGCGACCACCGCGTCGACGAACGCCGCGCCCAGGGCCGCGACACCGAGCAGCGCGATACCGAGGAGCATCGCCGCCTTGCGGTCGACGCGACGCAACAGGCTGCCGGCGGGGAGGTCGCCGACCAGCATGCCGATCGCCTCGCCCGCCAACACCAGGCCGACCCACCAGAACGGCACCCCCAACGAGGCGACGAACAGCGGCAGCACGGGCACGAGCAGGCCCTCGGCGAACGCCAGAGCCACGGTGGGGACGAACACCGAGCGCCACATCCCGCAGAGCCTACCGCCTGCGACCCGCCGTCCGAGGGGTGTACCATCGCACCGAACGTGCCGCGACCGAGCCTCCCCCACGTGCCGCTCGCCGACCTGTTCGCCGGGGTCAGCGTCGCGCTGGTCGTGGTGCCGCAGGCGCTCGCCTACGCGGAACTCGCCGGCCTGCCGGCCGTCCATGGCCTGATCGCCGCCGCCGTCGCGCCCCTGGCCGCCGCCGCCTTCGCCTCCAGCCCCGCGCTGCAGACGGGCCCTACGGCGATGTCCGCCGTGCTCGTGTTCGCGGTCCTGTCGCCCCTGCTCGCGACGGGCACGGCCGCGTACGCGGCCGCGGCGGCGCTCCTGGCCCTGATGGTCGGCGTGGTCCGCGTCGTGCTCGGCGCATGGCGGGTCGGGGGCCTGGCGTACGCGATGTCGGGTCCGGTGCTGCGCGGCTTCACGCTGGGGGCCGGCGTCCTCATCGCCGCCTCGCAGGTCCCCGCCACTCTGGGGGTGGGCGGTGACGGGGGGCGCCTCCTCGTCGCTGCCGCTCGGGCGCTGGCGCGCCCGCAGGACTGGTCGGTCGGCGCCATCGCCACGACCGTTCTCGCGTACCTGATCCTGCGCATCGGCAGCCGGCTCGGACCGCGTGTGCCCACCGTCCTCCTGCTCGCGACCGTGGTCACCCTCGTCTCCAGCCTGTTCCCCGGCGCGCTGGGGCCCGTCGTCGGCATGTTCCCGAGCGCCTGGCCGCGCCTCGACCTCGCGCTGCCGTGGCAGCTGCTGCCCGACCTCGCCATCGGCGCCGTCGTCATCGCGGTCGTTGGCTTCGCCGAGCCCACGGCGATCGCGCGCCGCTACGGCCGCGCCGGTGCCCGCTGGGACCCCAGCCGGGAGCTGATCGGCCAGGGCCTGGCGAACCTGGCGACCGGCGTCACCGGCGGCATGCCCGTCGGCGCCTCCTTCTCGCGTTCCGCCCTGCACCACCGGCTGGGCGCGATGACCCGCGCGGGCGCCGTCGTCACCGGGCTGACGGTCCTGGCGCTGATGCCCTTCGCCGGACTGCTGGCCGAGCTCCCGCGGGCCGTGCTGGCCGCCGTCGTGCTCAGCGCCATCACCGACCTCGTCCGCATCGGCCCGGTCGCCGACCTGTGGCGCTTCGGACGCATGCAGACGACGACGGCGTGGGTCACCGCCGCCCTGGTGCTGGCCTTCGAGCCGCGCGTCGACGTCGCCGTCCTCGTGGGGGTCGTCCTGTCGATGGTCCTCCACCTCGCGCGCGAGGGCCGGCTGCTGATCGACACGGAGGTCGACGGCAGCCAGGGGCGCATCCGGGTCGACGGGAACCTGTGGTTCGCCAACGCCGCGCACCTCGAGGACGACGTGCACGCTGCCTGGCATCGCCACCGCACGGTGGAGCGCTGGGTGATCGATCTCGGCCGCGTCCCGCACGTCGACATCGACGCGGCGGTCGTCCTCGGGCGCCTGCGCGCCGAGGCCGCGGAGGTCGGGGT
>CAZJUA010000217.1:0-5971 GCA_964549045.1 uncultured bacterium
TCGCCGACGGCCGCAGCATCGCCCCGCTTCAAGGCGTCCTCGAACTCCCGGCTCCGTTGCTCGACGATGGCGCGTGCAGCTTCCACGTCGAACCCGCCAGCGCGCTCGTTCGCGACGGTAGGGCGTTCTTCGGGTCCTTCGCTCATGGGTGGACCTCCAATGGAGACGCCCGGCGGGACGGGTCGCGACCGCGAACGCGAGCCCGCGCGCTCCGTCGCCCGCCGCTACCGGGCCGTGGTCTGGCGTTCGTAGTCCGCGGTGTCGAACCAACCGCGCGATGCGACGACCTGCAGGTCGGGGTCGAGGTCCCACTCCTCCCAGCCCACCACCCGCAGCGGGTTCTTCGAGCCGGCGTGCGTGCCCGTGAACGTCCATAGGTACGCGACGTGGTCGCCCGCGCAGCGCACCTCGTCGCACGTGAGCGCGAGGTCCGGGACGTCGGCGAAGAAGCCGGCGGCCATGGCCGCGACGCCCTCGCGGCCGAGCCACGGCTTCCCGCGGTTGATGACGATCTGCCCATCGGGAGCGAAGAACGCGGCGACGGCGTCGGGCGAGCCGGAGTTCCAGGCCGCCGTGTAGGCCTCGGCCAGCGTACGGATGCGTGCAGGGTCGATGGTCATCGGGGTCCTCGCCTACCGTCGCATCACAGCGACAGCGCGTGCTCCATGACGTTCGCGAACGTGTCGATCTCGCCCGAGGCGTTCGTCTGTTCGAAGAGGTCGTACCACCCGGACTCTCGGACGATCGCCTCGAACGCCTGGACGGCCTCCTTGTTCGAGAACCTGAAGGCGGTGAAGTAGGTCTTCCCGAGCCGGTGATCGGTGTCCGCGTCGTTGATCCACGCGCCGAGCACCTCGGCGCCGAGCGGCCCGAGTCCCTTGGACGCCTCGGCGACCTTCGCCATGAACTGCTGCCGCTCGGGTAGCGACAGCGCGAGCCAGGTGGGCTTGGCGTTCCACATCTCGACGTACAGGTACATGGGACCTCCGGAGGTCTGGTGGGACGGGATTTGTGAAGCGCGGTCAGTATAACCATGCGCGTCCGGCGTCCTTCGCCACGTGGTCGTCGCCGATGGGTCGAGGGCCCGTGTGCCTTTTTCAAGGGCCATCGACGAGGTCCGTCGGCCGGCATGCAGCGGGGCCGAGCACGGGGACGCCGGGGGACGTGGTTGGTACTTCATGCAGAACGCGACGCCTCGCACGCTCGTCTTCCTGGCCGCCCGCGAGTTCGCGGAGATCGCTCGATGAGCGCCTCGAACGGCACCGTCCGGCTCGTTCCCGCCGATCTCGTCGCTCACCGGCCCGTGCTCCTGGAGCTGAACGTCGAGTACCTGAGTTGGATCGAGCAGGTCTCGGAGGAGCTCTTCGGCCTCCGGCTCCGGGACCTGCTCGGGGCCGACGTGCGGACCTACACGGAGGGGGCGCTCGACGCGATGGTGACCGCGGCGCAGCGCCACGGCACCTTCTACCTCGTCGAGGTGGACGGCGTCCCGGTGGGTATGGGCGCCCTACGTCGCTTCGCGGACGGCGTGGCCGAGGTGAAGCGGATGTACGTGCGGCCCGACCAGCGCGGTCGGCGCCTGGGCACGACGATCCTCGCGCGGCTCGTGGAGGACGCCCGTGCCCTGGGGTACGACGAGGTGCGCCTGGACACGGGACCGTTCATGGGGGCGGCGCACCGCACGTACGCGGCGGCCGGCTTCGTCGATCGCGACGCCTACGAGGGCGCCGAGGTGCCGAAGGAGCTGTGGCCGCATTGGCGGTTCATGGAGCTGTCGTTGCGGTAGGGCCGGTGTTTCGGGTTGGACGCGATGGCCCTGCGGACCCGCCCGAACGCGGTCCCCTACCTACACGACGTCGCGGGGTCGGTCAGGTCGAGCCGCGTGAACTCGTCGGCCAGGTCGGCCACGGTGACCGCGTGCACGGTGGGCGACGCGACGGCGTCGGCGTCGAGGATGCGGTCCTCCTCGGCGTACGCCCCCGCCGCGTCCGCATGCAGAACCCCGGCGTCGATGAGCGCACGCAGGTAGTGTTCGGCGACGGCCTGCAGGCCGAACTCGTGGATCGCTTCGGCCACCGCGTCGACATCGACGTCCTGCACGAGCGAGGCGAGGACGTCGGCGAACGGCATGCTGCCGAAGCGATCGACGGCGTAGCCGGTCGGGTCGTCGGCGGCCGACCGCGGCGTCGCGCCCGGCGTCCGGTGGGTGTCCACGAGGCGAGTGTAGCGGGTGGCCGGCGGCCGAGGCCGGCTCGGCAGCGGCCGAGGCCGTCACTCCTCGTGCGGGCGTGACGAGGCACGCTGGGGTCAGCACCTCGAGGGCACCCGTGCGACCGGCCGTCATCCGTTCGGCCATCCGGGAAGTCGACGCGGTGACATCAATTGACTTCAGATGACATCTCATCTACCGTGGCACGTAGGAGGTCCTCGTGACCCAGATCACCGCTCGCCTGCCGGACGAACTCGTGGTCGCGCTGGACGGGGCTGCGTCGCAGCTGCGTCGCACGCGTGCGGACGTGGTGCGGCAGGCCATCGAGTACTACCTGGACGACTTCGAGGACGTCGCCGCGGCCATCCAGGCGCTGCAGGATCCGGCCGATCCGGTGCTCGAATGGGACAGCGTCCGTCGTGACCTACTCGGTCAGGATTAAGGGGAGCGCGGCCAAGCAGCTCGCGCGGCTCGACGTCGGAACCCGCCGTCTGCTCATCGAGCAGATCGATCGACTGGCGGCGGACCCTCACGTGGGTACCGTCCTCAAGGGCGAACGCGACGGCCTGCGGCGACTGCGGGTGGGCGCCTACCGCATCGTGTTCGAGGTCAGGAACCGTGAGCTCCTCGTGCTGGTCGTTCGTGTGGGCCATCGGAGCAGCATCTACCGGCCCTGACGACGTCGGGCATGACGGGGGTCGCACACGGGTCGGGCCAGCATGCCTAGGTCGACGCCGTTGGTACCCCCGGCCGTTGCCGGCTCCGCCCGGGCATCAGCCTGCACGAGCGACGCATGCGCCACCCCGCGCGCGTACCGTGCCGTCATGGAGACGACGTGCGACCCCAGTGAGCCGATGCCGTCCGCTTGCCGTACATCCATACGTGTCGTATGGTGAACCATATGAAGACCACGCTGGTCATCGACGACACCGTCGTCCGGCGCCTTCGCGAGGAGGCCGCGAGGCGCGGCGTCACGATGTCCGAGCTCGTCGAGGCGGGCCTGCGCCGCATCCTGGACGAGCCGATGGCTTCGCAGGAGCCGTTGCCCGCGCTGCCGCGCTGGAACGGGGGCGGCGCCCACGTCGACGTCGCCGACCGCGACGCGCTCATGGCGCTCCTCGATCGGGAGTGAACCGCGTGTTCGTCGTCGACACGAACATCCTTCTGTACGCTGCGGACGAGAGCAGCGAGTTCCACGCGCCGTGCCAGCGCTTGCTCGAGGGGCTGAGGTCCGGTCCCATCCCATGGTTCCTCACGTGGGGCATCGCCTACGAGTTCCTGCGCGTGGCCACCCACCCGCGCGTCTACCCGCAACCGTGGTCGGCGTCCGAGGCGCACGCGTTCCTGGACGCTCTGCTGCGCTCGCCGAGCGCGCGCCTGCTGACCCCCACGGCGCGCCACGCCGAGGTCCTGGCCGCGTCCCTCGTCGACGTTCCAGAGGCGCGCGGGAACCTCCTGCACGACCTCCATACGGCCGTCCTCATGCGCGAGCACGGGGTCGGCCGCATCGTCACGCGCGACCGCGACTTCCATCGCTTCGGGTTCCTCGACGTCGTCGATCCGCTGCGGGTGGGGCGCTTCGGCTGAGGAAGGAAAGGCCGCCCCGACCCAGCGTCGAGGCGATCGTCGTGCCTGCTCGGCTGGAGTGCGGTGAGCGCGGATGAACGGCCGGCACGGCTCGACGTGGGAACCCGGCGTCGCCGGCTTTTGCCGAGCGTTGCTAGGCACCGATGCCTCGGGTCGCGGCTGCTTCACCCCGTCCCGTGCAGTCTGTCCCCATGCTCTGGATCTCGCCGCGTTTCTCTGCCACCGGTTGTTGGCTTCGGCCTGGCTCACGCTCCATTTGGCTCGGCGCCGCCGCATGATTCAGAAGACATAGAACCCGTGAGGTATACTGCCATGACGGCTTGGGACGTCGTCCTCCTCGATCCCGTTGTGGTTTGGTACGAGGGCCTTCTGCGGGCTGACCCCCTGACCGCCGAGCAGGTGGCCGCTGCGCTCGACCTGTTTGGGGAGTATGGACCGAGCCTCGGGCGGCCGCTCGTGGACACGCCGCGAGACTCTCGGCTGCCGAACCTGAAGGAACTGCGGCCGGGTTCGCGAGGACGGAGCGAGGTTCGGCTGCTGTTCGCGTTCGATCCGCAACGTCGGGCCGTGGTGCTGGTCGCCGGCGACAAGGCAGGACGCTGGCGCGACTGGTATCGCGAAAGCATCCGCTTGGCGGAGGTGCGGTGTGCGGCGTGGATCGCGGAGGAGATGGGTCCGTGATGCGACCGCGAGACGAGGGAGGTAGCACGATGGCCCGGACCTGGAAGGGACTCCGATCGGTAGTCGTTTCGGACGGTCGTCTGAACGAGCCCCGGGTCGCCGATGCGCGCGCGCGGCAGCTCGCGGAGGTGCGGGCTCACCGGCTGGCCGAGCTTCGTGAGGCGCTCGGCGTGACGCAGGTGGCGTTGGCTGAGCGGCTCCGGGTGTCGCAGTCGCGCGTGTCGCGCATCGAGCGGGGCGCCATCGATCACACCCAACTCGAGACCCTGCGCGCCTATCTCGAGGCCCTCGGCGGCGAGCTCGAGATCAGCGCGCGCTTCGGTGACGAGCGCATCCTCATCGCGGGCTGAGCGCTTCTAGCGATCGCCTGCTGATCCCCGCCGCGCCGCCACGTACGCGTCGACGTGCGCCGCCAACGCCGCGAAGAGCGCCCGCGCGTGCGGCCCCACCGTCCCGTCGCCCACCGGCCGGTCGTCGATGGCCACGATCGGGACGAGGCCGCGGGCGGCGCCGGAGTTGAGGACCTCGTCGGCGGCGTGGAGTTCCTCGAGCGTGATGGCGCGCTCCTCGACGGGCATGCGCGCGCGCGCGACGGCCACCACCTGCGTCATGCTCACGCTGGCCAGCACGCCGTCGCGGCGCGTGACGAGCTTCCCGTCCTGGACGATGGCGAGGGCGGAGCGGGCGCACTCGGTGGCGTGCACGCCGTCGTGGTAGAGGACGTCGATGGCGCCGGCGGCGCGCATGGCGGGGGCGAGGCGCATGAGCGTGAGGTAGTTGGTGGTCTTGGCCTCGGGGAACTGGCGGGTGTGCTGGTGGGCGATGAGCCGGGCGCCCTTGGGCGCGGTCGCGCGTGGCCCGACGTCGAGCGTGGTGACGACGGTCGTGGGGGTGCGGAAGGTGATGCCGTCGTCGGAGGGGCCGCCGGTGAGCAGGACGTGCGCGGCGGTCATGCCAGGTCCGTTGGCCGCGACGAGCGCGTGGACGTCGGCGGCCACGCCGTCCGCGCCGCGGGGGAGGGGCAGGCCGACGGCATCGGCGGAGCGCTCCAGCCGGGCGAGGTGGTCCTCGAGGAACAGGGGCACGCCCTGCTCGACCCGGAAGGCCTCGAACACGGCGAAGCCGCGCCGCAGGCCGAGGTCGCTGGCGTGGACGGTGGCGTGCTCGTGGGGGACGCGTCGTCCGTCGAGGATCGCCCAACGGGGGGCGGGGGTGGTCATGGGATCACGCTACACCGGGTCCCAGGGCGGCGCATCGCAGGTCGCCGCCACCGGATGGCGTCCGAAGATGGGGGGCGCCGAGGCCAGCTTTGCGGCCCTGGATTCGGCGTTCCGCGGGCGTTTCTGCCCAGATGCCCCACACACCGAGGGCATCCACCCGCAACGTCTTGACGGATCTCGCATACCGGGGTATGTTGAAAAACGTCAAACACGAGCAGCGGCGCCCAGACGGGCGCCGGTTTTCGTTGTGGGCGGCGGGGCCCGGCGCAGCGGG
>CAZJUA010000218.1:0-10357 GCA_964549045.1 uncultured bacterium
GCTGACTCCAGTGCGCCACCACGAAGTGCTCCTCGAGTTCGGGGACGAAGTGCCGCATGGCGCCCAGGTCCGGCCCGCCGGGACCCCCATGCACGTACAGCAGAACCGGGTTCGCCACATCGCGCCCACGCAAGGTCAGCCACTGGACGACGCCCCCCAGCCTCATGCGCTCCAGCGCGGCGATGCTCCTGGGGGTGCCGTTCCGAATCGCCGGGGTCCTACCCCGGAAGAGCGAGAACACCCTTGCTGCTGCTCCTTCCGGCCGGCGCGTGTAACACGGCCGCCAGCGTCGCCCCCACGGACCTTCCAGCACTTCGCCGCCGGTCCGCCAAACCCCGGCAGCCCTCGGGCCGACAGGCCGTGTCCCCGCGACCAGCTCCAGGCTCCTCGCTCCTCCCAGGACGCCGCAAGATGCAGGCGACCCTGGCAACACGATCATGCTTCGCCCACACCGTGCGGGGGTCGGGTCGAGCCACCCATGGCATCATCATCTCGGGCACCATCAGGGCCTCGCAGCGGGACGCCTGGTGGGAGATCGGGCCCGCAGGGAGGCGCGCCATGATGCCGACGTGGCGTCGAACGCTGAAGAAGCTGCCGCGAGGGGTTCGGTTCGAGGAGCTCGATCGCCTCGACTCAGGGCATGGGCAGCAGGCCGTGTGGATCTACGAGCGCTCCTTCCCGGTCGATGAGCGCGAACCGCTCGCGCGACTCGAGGCGGAGAGGACGAAGCGAGACGAAGCGGATCAAGAGCATCACTTCCGGATCATGCTCGATGGCGACGACGTGGTTGGGATCTCGGTGTTCACCACCATCGACGAGACCTACATGGGGTTCCTTCGCTACATCGCGATGCATGAGAAGGTGCGCAACAGGGGCCACGGAAGGCTACTCCTGGCCGATGTGTTGCACACGATCTGGCTGGACGGAAGGCGGCGCGCCGGCTTTCCGTACATCGGTGTCGCGTTCGAGGTGGAGCGTCCCGCGGACGCGCCCGACCACGATCAGGCATCGCTTCGTGACCGCCGCATCCAGTGGTACAAGCGGAACGGCGCTCGTCTGGACCACAAGGCCCGCCTCTTGACCCCACCCGTGAGCGACGGGCAACCGGCGATGCCGTATCACCTGATGTTCTGTCCGGCGGTCCCGAAGATCATGCTGGGGCGGGGACCCAGGCGGCTGATGGTGAAGAGCATCCTCGAGTACGGGTACGAAGTCGATCCGGAGAGCGTGTACGTCAGGAGGGCGCTGGGTCTCGACTGAGCAGAAGCGACCGTCCATCGAGCGACCTCCAGGGGTGACCCAACGAGCATGCTCCCCCGCCCGCGGCGCGCTTCCCCACCCTCACCTCACCCGCTGCAGCACGAACCGGGTGTCGTCGGTGACGAACGTCAGGGTGTCGCCGACGAGTTGCGCGCCGAACGCGTAGGAGGTGCCCCCGGCGAGGAAGTGGCCGGTGAGGCCGCCGCCCTGAGTTCGGGCGGTCACGGGGTAGCGTGCCCCGTCGAACACGATCTCGCCGGCGAGGCCCTCGGCGGTGGCCGCGAGGGTGAGCCGCAGGCGCTCGTCGGCGAACACGCCCACGTGGGGGTCGCCCGCGGCGCCGGACGGCGCGCCGCCGAGCGGGTTCACGGGTGCCGGCGCGCCGGCGAGCGGGTTCACGGGGGCGGGCGCGCCCCCAGGGTTGGCGGAAGCCGGGGGAGCGGACGCGCCCGGGCCGCCCGGGCCAGCCATGGGCCCGGTGGGGGCGCCAGCGCCGAGGAAGGCGAAGCCTCCGACCAGCGCCTCGAGCCCGCCCTGAGCCACCTGGAGGGTGGCCTGGTCGCCGACCGAGAAGAAGGTGAAGCCGGCCGCGTCGCCGACGAGGATCACGATCGTGCCCGCCACCTCGGTGCTCGCGTAGTCGATCACGCTCGCTTGGGCGCCATCGATCACGATCTCGTACGCCTGGGTGATCTGGGCGCCGGGCACCTCGGGCAGGAAGCCCTCCCATACGTCGCGCACGAGCTCGTCGCGCGGTCCGGACCAGTAGGCGCGATCCGCGTCGGCGATCGGTGTCGCCACGAGCCCGATCGCGCCCTGTCCTGACGGCGCGGCGAACTGCAGCAAGAGCATGCCGTCGGGAGAGGTCTCCTCGCTCGCTGCCCAGCCGGCCGGGATCCCGAGCCGGAACCCGAGTGCCGGGTTCTCGTACACGGGGGCCTGCGCGAAGGCGATGGACGCGAGCGCGAGCACGACGACGGCGATCCGCTGGCGGGCATTCCACGGCATGTCCATGTGCCTCACCTCTGCGATGCGGCGGCACACCGCCGCGCGGCCCACGGCGTGCGGAACGGTCGCCCCCGGCCGAGACGCTCCCGGTCCCGACGTGCGGCCGCGGTGGTCACGGCCGCTGGTAGTGGAAGTCCTGGAACTCGAACGCGCCGGCGCCGACGGCCACGATGCCCGTACCGCCGGCGAACGGCCGCTCGGCGTTCAGCGTCGCCGCCGTCTCGTCGTTCACGATCACCTCGACCGCGGTGCCGATGGCACGAAGCTCCAGGCGGTTGCGTCCGTCGCTCCGGACGGCGTCCAGGTCCTCCATCGCCAGCACCTCGAGCCCGGTGTCGCTCCGCTGCATCACGAGGTACCCCGTGGTCGTGAGCGCGAACGCCAGGTAGGTGCCACGGTTCGGATCGAAGTCGAACAGCAGGCCGGCCGCGGAGAGGCCACCGCCGCCCGGCGCGAGCCCCAGCGTTACGCCGATGGTGCCCTGGGCGAGCGGGCCGGCCTCGCCGGGGAGATCCATCAGGTAGTAGTAGCGCACGGCATCGGGTGACCCGTCGTTGGTGAGGCGGTACGCCGTCCCCGTCAGGGCTCCGGTCCAGGTCCCGTCGGATCCGACGTCCAGGACGCCACCGAACACGGTTCGTGGGTCGGTGTCGGTGAACGGTTCGCGGTAGCTCGGTGCGGCAACCGGCGGCGTCGACGCGTTCGCGGGCGGCGGAGCCAGGGGGTTGCCCGCGGGTGGGGTCGCGGGCGCCAACGGGTTGCCCGCACCCGCCACCGCGGACCCCCCTGCGGAGAGGAAGGCGAAGCTCTCGAGGAGTGTCTCCAGCCCCTGGCGGACCTCGGCGGCCAGCCCGTCGACGGCGAGGGAGACGATGGTGAAGCCGGTGGCGTCGTCGACGGCGGCGATCATCGAACCGGTGATCCCCTCCCCGACGTAGTCGATGACGCCGGCCGCGAGCCCCGCCACGGTCCGCACGCCCTCGCGTTCGGCGCGGACGCCCTGCATCTCGGACGCGAAGCCCTCCCAGGCGTCCCAGACCACCTCCGGGCCCGCGCCTGCGAGTTCCGCGCGGTCATCGGCGGAGAGCCGACCGAGCACGACGACGACCACGCCGGCACCGCCGGGCGCGGTGAGGGTCAACGTCTCCTCGTTCGGCTCCGCGGCGGTCACCTCGGCGAGCCAGGTGGCCGGGACGTCGAAACGCACGTCGAACGCCGGGCGCTCGACGGTGGTGACCGGCTGGGCGGCCGCGAAGGCCATCCAGACGGCGCCGAAGAAGGTGCATACCTGTACGAGCAAGCGAGCCGTGGACACGGTGACGTCCTCCTCGCTCGGGAGCCTAGGCGGCGGCGCCTTAAGCGCCGGCTAATTCGGCCGGCGTCGCGCCGCGAAGCGACGCTCGGGCCCCGCCGTGGACCGACCTGACCCGAACTCCGAACTCGATGGGCGTGAGGGGTCGACCGTGCTACTCGACCCGGACGAACGTGTTCGACGACGGCCCGCATGGCCTTGACGTCGATGCTCTTGCAGCCCCAGCGTCGCGGTCTCACGCTTGCTGCCGTCTGGGTCAGGGTACGGGAACTCGCCCGAACCGCACGTTCAAGGGTGGCATGCCTACGCCGCCCTTCCCCGCACCGCCACCCCCGCGACGACCCCCGCGTGCGCCACCGCCAGCAGGGCGATCAGCACGACCGGCATCCACGCCTCGGCGAGGCCGAGCGGTGCGGCCCGCTCGATCCACATGCCCGCGGAGACGATCGGGTAGACCGCCGTGAGCGGCGAGGCCACCACCCCGACGAAGGCGCCGAAGCGGTACCAGATCGCGGCGTTCAGGGCGCCGACGAGTCCCCACACGGCGGTCCGGAGTGCGGAGGTCGCGAGCGCCAGCGCGAACTCGTCGGGAGCCTGGTGCGCCCAGCCGTAGGCGCGGTAGTGCGCCGCTTCCAGCACGTAACCCAACGGGACGACGAGTGCCAGCACCAGCGCGAGCGCCATGACGCTGATCACGACGGCGCCGGCGAAGCTACGGCGCGTCATGCCGAAGGCGACGTGGGTGGCGAGGTGGGCCATCGTGATCGCGCCGATCACGAGGGCGAAGACGCCGGGGGCCTGCTCCACGGCGAAGGCCCAGACGCTCGTGGGTGCGCTTACCCCGAAGTAGGCCATCGCCGCCGGCGCGACGCCCACGCCCAGCAAGAGCATGAGTGGCGCGAAGACCGCCAGGATGCGCAACATGTTCCCGAGCAGCCACCGTGCCGTGCGCCAGGTCGGCGACGGCAGCGCGCGGACGGCTCCGAGGCTCGCGGCGTTCATCGCGCGCCCCCCGGTCGCTCGACGGCAGGCGGCCGGTCGGTGAGGTGCACGAACAGTTCCTGCAGCGGGAGCGGGTGCATCTCGATCTCCTTCGCGGTTGCGCGGGCGCGGGCGTCCGCGCCCAGGTCGCCGTAGAGCGTGACGACGGCGCTGCGACCGAGCGTCTCGCGGCGGAGCACGCGTGCGTCGCCGACGAAGGCCTCGACGCGGTCGGCCGGACCGCTCACGCGCACGCCGCGGGCGCGCAGGGCGTCGGCCTCGTCGGCCACGAGCACGCGGCCGCGGTCGAGCACGACCAGGTGCTCGAGGAGCCGGTCGACCTCCTCGATCAGATGGCTTGCGAGAACGATGGTGCGGGGGTGGACGAGGTAGTCCGCCAGCAGTTCGTCGTAGCAGGCGTAGCGGGCGGGGGCGTCCATGCCCAGCGTCACCTCGTCGAGCAGCGTCAGGGGCGCACGCGAGGCGATGCCGACGATGGCCGCCAGCGCGCCGCGCTGCCCGCGCGAGAGGTGCTCAACGCGCTTGCTCGGGCGCAGGTCGAAGCGTTCGAGCAGCCGCTCCGCGACCTCGCCGCTCCAGGTCGGGCGCATCGCGGCGCCGTAGCGCAGCACCTCGCCGACGCGAACGTCGGGGAGGTCGCCCCCCTCCCGCACCAAGGCGATGCCGGCCAGCACCCGTGGGTTCTCCCAGGGCGCCTCGCCGTCGACGCGCACCGACCCGCCGCTCGGCCGCCGGAAGGCGGCGATCGTCGAGAGCAGCGTCGTCTTGCCGGAGCCGTTGCGCCCGAGCAGCCCGCAGATGGTGCCGGGGAGGATGGTGGCGGTCACGCCGTCGAGCGCGACGGCGGTGCGGAAACGCACGCTCAGGTCGCGAAGCTCGACACCGAAGCCGGTCATGCACCCGCCCCGGCGGTTGGCGCGTGGGTGCGCGAGGCCTCGGTGGGCGACATCTCGGTTCGGACGCGCTCGACGAGCTCGTCGCCGTCGATGCCGATGCGGCGTGCCTCGGCGAGCGCGGGCGCGAGGACGGCGTCGAAGTAGCGCGCGCGGCGTTCGGCGAGCAGACGCTCGCGGGCGCCGTCGGCGACGAACATGCCGATGCCGCGCTGCTTGACCAGCACGCCCTCGGCGACGAGGTCGGCGAAGGCCTTGGCGGCTGTCGCCGGGTTGATGCGGTAGGTGGCGGCGTACTGGTTGGTCGACATCACCTGCTCCCCCTCCCCGAGCGTCCCCTCGGCGACGTCGGCGCGGATGCGGTCCGCGATCTGTACGTAGATCGGGTCACGTCCGTGGAACACGGCGGGCCTCCGGGTGGTCGGGGTTGGTGATATGGTTCATTACACCACTAGTGAACCCTATAACCCCGAGGGTGTCAAGGGCGCGCGCAGAAGCCGATGGGACCAGCTGCGCCGAGGTGTCGACGCAGACGTCGGTGCATGCGGCCAAGCAGCAGCTGGTCGACGCCGCGCAGGCCCTCGTCGACGTGGCTCGCCGAGCGTTTCGCGGTCAGCCCCGCCTCGCCCTGACGGGCACCCAGATCTCGACCTCGGAGTCGGCCTCGCCCCACCCCCGGAACCGCTCCTGGTCGTAGCGCTCCAGCGTGCAGCCCAAGGCCTCCTCGTACTCCGACGCGGGCAGCCAATCCCGGTAGATCGCGTCGCTCCAGTTCGCGGTCATCTGCGCCCCACGGAGGGTGAACACCGCGTAGGTGCCGCCGGGCAGGACCTTGGCGAAGATGGGCGCGGGCAGGTCCTCGATCCGGGACACCTCAACCCCGACCATCACGTAGTAGGCCTTGGTCTCGGCGTACTCCCGGGTGGCGATGTGCAACTCCCACCCCACCCTCGAGTCGACCTCGTGCCGAAAGTCCCCGCGATGGCGCTCCCAGTACGCGCTGAAGCGCGTCCACAGCCTGCCGACCTCGTTGTGCTCGGGCGCGACGCCTTCTGCGTGGAACGGATCGCCGTAGTACACCATCCCGACGATGGCCATCTCGCCCCGCTCGATCAGCCTCGGCGTCATGCCCGCCTCCCGGTCCGCCCCATCGTATCGCCGAGCCCATCGGTGGCCGAGCCACCTTCGCCTTCGATGCCGAGCGCCCCCATCACGGCTCCCGCCAGCTCGTCGGCCGAATCGCCCGCCGTGCGCGCGAGCACGACGATGCCCTGCTCGCGCGCCTCGCGCTCGATCGTCGCGCTCATGCGTTCGTTGAACGTCAGGAACGTCGCCCACCCGTCACCGACGCCGGTCAGGCGCTCGACGGCTCCGCGCATGCCGGCCCGGGCCTCGTCCTCCTGCCAGATCCGCCGGCTCTCCGCATCGTCGACCGCGAGGCAGGCGATGCGCGACGGGTCGACCGCCGCCGCCAGGACGGACGGGTGCGTGATCCCGCCGTCCACCAACAGCGGCCGGTCGCCGTAGCGCTCGGCGACGTCCTCGGCCACGAGGTCCAGGAACTCGGCGTTCGTGGCCCGGTTCAGGCCGTCGAACGCCTCCCACGGTAGCGACAGCACCCAGCGGAGGCCGTCGCCGCGCTTGAACCAGGCGGTGCTCGCGGGGTGCCGGGACGCCGAGTACCGGCCCATGTAGCGTCCGTACACGTGCTCGTCCATGTCGTAGATGTGGACGCCCGTCCGGCGCGAGATGATCTGGCACACGGTGCTCTTCCCGGAGCACGCGCCGCCGATCACCCAGCAGAGTCCGCGGGCCGCTGCGAGCCTGAGGGCGGCCTGTCGGACGAGCGCACGATCGACCTCGAACATGGGCGACGTCCCTTCCGCCGCGCGCGTGGTCCACCGCCGGCCTGCCGCGACACGGGGCACGAGACCGGCGCTGAGCGTGAGCGCCGCCAGCCCTCTACCCGTCGCGCTTCGCGGCGTCCCGCCGCAGCATCTCGATCACGGCGCCCGCGACGGTCCCAAGGGCGGCCCCGGCCAGCATGCCCATGACCAGGTCGCCGAGGAGGCTGCCCAGCACCAGGCCGAAGCCCGCACCGATGCCGATCAGGGCGCCCATGCCGGGGAGTGCGGCAGGTCGCTTCGCACGCGCTCTTCGATCGCTCATCTGTGTTCCCCTTCCGTTCCGGCCACGGTGCCGCCCGTCGCCGCGACCACACGCGCCAGTTCCACCACCCGCTCAGGTGCGACCAGCCCAGGCCCATGCACCGCACCCGCAGCCAACAGGCCCGCAAGCTCGCTCGCATGCAGTTCGGGCGCCACCTGGAGCGCCAGGGCCAGCACCCCCGTGAGGTACGGCGGCCACTCGCTGTCGCCGCCCTCGGCGTCGTAGCGGTAGTGCCGCGGGTGGTGGTGGCCGGCCACGGTGCGGTGGTGGGCAGGGGCGTAGACGGTGATGTACCCGAGCGCGGCGTCGGAGGCCGCGCGGCGTGCCAACACCTCGCCGACCGAGGCGCCGTCGGCGCGCCAGAAGGCGGCCTCCTCGGGCGAAACGCCGAATGCCTCCGGTCGGTCGCAGTCGCGCCACGGCGAACAGCCGAGCCCGCGGATCGCCAGCGGCGGATCCAGTTGGTCCAGCGGGTAGACGCTCAGCAACACGAAGACGTCGCGCTCCATCGCGCGACGGATCGCGGCGTCGACCACGACGCGCTCCTCGCCTCGGTACCCCGTCGACACGCTCAGCAGGCGCACCCGCTCCTCGGGCCGCAAGGTGTCGTTCCGATCGACCACCTGGCCGATGGCCTCCGCCAGCCGCTCCGGCGTGAGCCGGGCGAAGTCGAGGGCGAAGTAGTGCAACGCGGCACTCGGAGCGACGCCGACGGATCGCCCGACGAGCAGGCTGGCCATGGCGGGACCGTGCATGTCGAACGGCAGACCGGTGAAGTCGTCGAGCTCCTCGTAGTACACGAGGCGGTCGGCGTACTCCACGTGGTCGCGCCGGAGCTGGCCGTCGATGATCGCGACCGAGACGCCGGCGCCCGTCACACCCTGGGCGTGCAGGCCGCGCACGCCGAGGCCCGGGTCCTTCGCGCGCTCGAGCCGCACGCGCGGCACCAACACGACCAGCGCCACACCGAGTACGGCGACGAGGGCCACGGATAGGAGCACCGTGGCCACCTTGCGGGAGAGCCCGAACACACGCCAGCATCGATCGGCGTCCTTGCCGATTCCAGTGGCATCCGACCTTCGCGGGCTGCAGCGCCGTGCGCGCCCCTACCGCATGCCGCGCGCGGCCTGAAGCGCCATGCCGCGCGCGGCATGGGCGAGATCAGTCTTCGCGCTCGAGCAGGAACGAGATCTTCGCGTTGAGCCGGTACTGAACGATGCGGTTGTCCTTGACGACGGCCTGCATCTCCTTGACGTAGATGCTCTGGATGCCCCGGACGGTCTTGGACGCCTCCTCGAGCGCCACCTTGGCCGCGTCGTCCCAACTCTTGTCGGACTGTGCCAGAACCTCGATGACCTTCACCATGGCTGCCATGAAGTCTCCTTCCTTTCCACGTTCCGTACCTCCCAGGGTACGGGACGCTCCCGTATGCGCCTGTATCGCTGGCCCATGCAAGCGCTGGGGGGAACCGGCCGTCCGGACGCTGCCCCGCTCGTCACGCCGGTGCGGTGCGTCCCTTGACGGGCCCCGCAGCGCCGCCTAGCGTGAACGGGAATCCGGCGGAAGCGACGAACGCCCGGCTGCGGCCTGCGGCGCGTGTGCCTCCGCCTCGAAGGCGACCTGAGGAACGGTCGCGCCGCGCTCGCCCACCGCGGCCCCCGCCCACGCGGCCCTCTGCTTCCCGGCCTACGCGCTGCCGGTGGCCGCCGAGAGGAGCCCCCCGCGATGAAGCCCCACGAACGCCCCGTCCCGACGCTCGAGGAGGCCCTGCGCCATCCCTGCAAGCACCGCGACATGGCGCTCGCCCTCGAGCCGATGCCCAACTTCGCCTCGACCCCGGGCGGCCCCCACGGGCAACCGCTGGCGTTCTGGGCGTCGTGGGACCTCGCCGGCCGCCCCCGCAGGATCGCCCTGCTCGTCGACGACTGTCAGGAGGAGTACCGGCCGTACGCGGGGGGCATCCTGCCAAACGTGAAGCGACTCGTCGACGCCTTTCGGGCCGCTCGCGGCGAGCGGGCCGCGAGCGACGGCGTCTGCATCGCCTGGAGCGCCTGGAGCCGCGCCTTCGACGACGGCATCGCCAACGCCATGGACCGCTGGTACGGCCCGCGCGGCCTGCGCCCCGAGGAGCCCGAGAACGCCGCCTACGTCTTCACCGGCTCGGCCGGGATGCGGCCGCTGGCCGAGATCGCCCCGACGGCGGAGGAAGAGGCCGACGGCTGGTTCTACCTGGGCAAGCACCTCGACATGTTCTGGACCTTCGACGAGCACGGCGCCTCGGTCCTGGACGAGAAGCTCAAGGCCGAGGGCATCGACACGATCGTCATCGTCGGCCTGTGGACCGACGAGTGCGTCCTCTCCACCGCCTACGCGGGCAGCTCGCGCGGCTACGACGTCGTGGTGGTGAGCGACGCGGTCGCCACGGCCACCGACAACCAGGAGATCGCGCTCAAGGTCGCGGGTGGCACGGTCGCCAAGGTGCTGTCGACCGACGAGGTACTGAACTACATGGAGCACGACTTCGTCGCCGGCAAGCCCGGGGCCGTCAAGGGGACCGCGCACCCCGACGGGCGGCGGCCAGGCTGACCCGCGCCGGACGAACGACGGCCGCGCCGGCGGCGACCGGCCGGCCGCGTCATCCGTAGCGGTAGATCGCGGCGATGCCCGTCTCCGTCGGCATCCGTTCCGCCGGCACGACGACGACCCGCCCCCC
>CAZJUA010000219.1:0-4807 GCA_964549045.1 uncultured bacterium
CTCACCATGGTCGGGAGCAGTGGGGTCCGGCGCAGGCCGCCCGGCACATCAGCGAAGGGCGCCGACCGCCGCCTCCGCGGCCCGCACCAGCTCCCCGCCGCGCACCAGCTCGCGCACGAGGTCAAGCCCCGGCCGCAGGTACACGTCGTGCTCCAGGTGCGGCAGCGCCGCACGCACGCGCGCGTGGGCCGCCGCGACCCCAACGCCGGGTGCGAGGCCCGCGTGGAAGTCGAGCGCCTGCGCCGCCGACATCACCTCGATGGCGATCACCCAGGTGGCGTTCTCCAACACCTCGCGCGCCTGACGGCAGGCGATCGTGCCCATGGAGACGTGGTCCTCCTGGTTGGCGCTGGTGGGGATCGAGTCGACCGACGCCGGGTGCGCCAGCACCTTGTTCTCGCTGACCAGCGCCGCCGCCGTGTACTGGCTGACCATGAGGCCGGAGTCGAGGCCGCCGTCGGCGGCCAGGAACGCCGGCAGCCCCGACAGCGCGGGGTTGAGCATCTGCTCGACGCGCCGCTCGGAGATGTTCGCCAGCTCGGCGACCGCCAGCTTGACGTGGTCGGCGGCCAGCGCCAGCGGCTCGCCGTGGAAGTTGCCGGCCGAGATCGCCCGCCCCTCGTCGACCAGCAGCAGGGGGTTGTCGGTCACCGAGGCGAGCTCGATCTCGAGGACGGCGCGCGCATAGCGCAGGGCGTCACGCGCCGCGCCGTGCACCTGCGGCGCGGCGCGGAGCGAGTAGGCGTCCTGCACCTTGTCGCAGTCGGCGTGCGAGGCCGCGATCGCCGAGTCGCGCAGCAGGGCCCGCAGGTTGCCGGCGACCTCGATCGCGCCCGGGTGCGGGCGCAGCCGGGTGACGGCCTCGTCGAAGGGGCGGTGGCTCCCCTTGAGCGCCTCGACCGTCATCGCGGCAGCGACGTCGGCGGCGGTGACGAGGACCGCCGCGTCCACCAGTACCAGCGCCAGCAGGCTCGCCATCGCCTGGGTGCCGTTGACCAGCGCCAGCCCCTCCTTCGCCTCGAGCACGAGCGGCGCAAGGCCCAACTCGGCCAGCACCTCGGCCGCGGGGCGCACGGAACCGTCGTGCTCGACCTCGCCCTCGCCGATCACGGCCAGCGCCAGGTGCGCCAGCGGCGCCAGGTCGCCCGAGGCGCCCACCGACCCCTGCGACGGCACCAGCGGGTGGACGCGCAGGTTCAGCAGCTCGAGCAGCCGCTCGACCAGCTCCGCCCGCACCCCCGACGCGCCGAGCGCCAACGACTGCGCGCGCAGCAGCAGCATCCCGCGGACCACCTCCGTCGGGAACGGGGCACCAACACCGATCGCGTGCGACAGCACGAGGTTGCGCTGCAGGGCCCGTAGCTCGCCGACCGGGATGCGCACGCCCTGGAACTTGCCGAAGCCGGTGTTGACGCCGTACACCGGGGCGCCCGTCGCCACCATCCGCTCGACGAGCGCGCGGGCGTCGCCGAGGCGGGCGCGCGCCGCGTCGGACAGAGCGACGCGGGCGCCGCCGCGGGCGACCGCCACGAAGTCGTCCAGGCTCAGGTGCCGGTCGAGGATCACCGTTCGGTTGCTCACGTCGCCTCCCAAGGCGTTCACCCGCGCCACCCGCCTACCGGTTCGGCCGCCGGGACGACGCGCCGTCCCGTCGCCCAGACCTCCAGCGGCTGCGGACCACCGAGCCCAGCCACCAGGGCGCGCGCGTCGCGATCGGGGACGACGACGAGGTCGGCGCGCGCACCGGGCCCGAGCCAACCGGCGTCGCCGAGCCCCAGCGCGGCGGCGGCGTTGGCGGTGCCGGCCGTCAGCGCCTCCGCCGGCCGCAGGCCGCCCAACCGCAGCGCGAGCGCCAGCGCGAGCGAGGTCGCGTAGACCGGGCTCGAACCGGGGTTGAGGTCGCTGCCGACCGCGACCGGGACGCCGGCGTCGATCAGTGCCCTGCCGGGCGCGTGGGCGGTGCCCAGCTCGAACGACGCGCCCGGCAGCAGGGTCGCGACCGTCCGGCCGCCGGTGGCGGCGAGGGCGGCGATCTGCTCGGGCCCCGACGCCTCCAGGTGGTCGACCGAGCGGGCGCCGAGGCGCGCGGCCAACTCGACGCCGCCGACGCGGTGGAACTGGTCGGCGTGCAGCGTGACGTCGAGCCCCAGCGCCAGCGCGGCGCGCAACACCCGCTCGGCCTCCGCGACGGTGAACGCGCTCGCCTCGACGAAGACGTCGGCCCGCCGGGCGAGGCCCCGCGCGGCCACCTCGGGGAGGAGGCGCTCGACGACGTCGCGCAGGTGGCCGTCGCGGTCGTCGGGGTCGGGGACGTGGATCAACAGGGTGGGGACCACGCGCACGCGCACCTCGCCGGCCAGGGCGGCGATCGCCTCCAGCGAAGCGATCTCGGCGGCCGGGGTACCGCCGTAGCCGGACTTCACCTCCACCGTGGTCGCGCCCGACGCGACGAGCGCGTCGAGCCGCCGGCGCGCCGACGCCACCAGCGTCCTCCGGTCGGCGACCGCGGTCGCCCGCATCGTGTGGCGGATGCCGCCGCCGCGCGCCAGGATCGCCTCGTACGGTTCGCCGGCGAGGCGCGCCTCGAGGTCGTCGTAGCGGTCGCCACCCCACAGCAGGTGGGTGTGCGGGTCGACCAGCCCGGGGACGACCGCGCGGCCGCCGAGGTCGACGACGTGCACGGCTTCGCCCTGCCACGCGCCGGCGGGACCGATCCAGTCGACGCGGCCACAGGCGATCGCGACGGCGGCGTCCGGGATGCGCCGCAGGCGTCCCTGCGCTGGGCCGCGGTGGGGACCCGGGCCGTTGGGCGTGACGAGCTCGGCGATGCCCGTGAGCAGCGTCTCGACCTCGCGGCCGCGGCTCTCGGCGGCGTCGGCGAAGGGGCCGGCCGGGTGCGCCATGGGGCCGCTCAAGGGCGCTCCGACGGGTCGCCCTCCGCGGGCCCGGACCCTGGCACGTCGAGCCCACGCTCGTCCGCCACCCGCAGCGCGGTCTCGTAGCCGGCGTCCGCATGGCGCGCCACGCCCAGCGCGGGATCGTTGAGCAGGCACAGGCGGAGGCGGGCCTCCGCCTCGTCGCTGCCGTCGGCGACGGCCACCAGGCCGGCGTGCTGGCTGTACCCCATGCCGACGCCGCCGCCGTGGTGGAAGCTGACCCACGCCGCGCCCGAGCTCGCGCCCAGCGCGAAGTTCAGCAGCGGCCAGTCGGACACGGCGTCGGACCCGTCGCGCATCGCCTCGGTCTCGCGGTAGGGGCTGGCGACGGAGCCCGCGTCGAGGTGGTCGCGGCCGATGACGATGGGCGCCGACAGCTCGCCGCTGCGGACCATCTCGTTGAAGCGCAGGCCGGCGAGGTCGCGCTCGCGGTATCCGAGCCAGCAGATCCTGGCCGGCAACCCCTGGAAGGCCACGCGCTCGCCGGCGTAGCGCAGCCAGCTCTGCAGCCGCTCGTCGTCCGGGAAGAGCCCCTGCAGCGCCCGGTCGGTGGCGGCGATGTCGCCCGGGTCGCCGGACAGCGCGACCCAGCGGAAGGGGCCACGCCCCTCGCAGAAGGACTCGCGGATGAAGGCGGGGACGAACCCGGGGTAGTCGAAGGCGTCGTCGACGCCGGCCGCGCGCGCCTCCGCGCGCAGGTTGTTGCCGTAGTCGAAGGCGACCGCGCCGTGGCGCTGCATCTCGAGGATGGCGCGTACGTGCTCGGCCATGCCCTTGCGCACGCGGCGCATGTAGCCGTCCGGGTCCCGGTCGCGCAGCGCGGCGGCGTCCTCGTCGGGCGTCATCGGCGGGACGTAGCCGTAGCGCGGATCGTGCGCGCTGGTCTGGTCGGTGACCAGGTCGGGCGTGAACCCGCGGCGCACCATCTCGGGCAGCACCTCGGCGGCGTTGCCCAGCAGGCCGATCGACAGCGCGCGCCGCTCCGCCTTGGCCGCCTCGGCCCGCGCGAGCGCGTCGTCGAGGGACTCGGCCACCTCGTCGAGGTAGCGCGTCTCGAGGCGCCGGGCGATCCGCGTCGGGTCGACCTCGACGCACAGCGCGACGCCGCCCGCCAGCGAGATCGCCAGCGGCTGCGCGCCGCCCATGCCGCCCAGGCCGGCCGTCACCGTGATCGTGCCCGCGAGCGTGCCGCCGAAGCGCAGCCTGGCGGCGGAGGCGAAGGTCTCGTAGGTGCCCTGCAGGATCCCCTGGGTGCCGATGTAGATCCACGAGCCGGCCGTCATCTGGCCGTACATCATGAGGCCGGCGCGGTCGAGGGCGTCGAAGTGGTCCCAGTCGGCCCACCTCGGGACCAGGTTGGCGTTGGCGAGGATGACGCGCGGTGCCATCGCGTGGGTGCGGGCGACCATGACCGGCTTGCCGGACTGGACCAGCAGCGTCTCGTCGTTCTCGAGGCGGTCGAGCGTCGCGACCAGGTCCTCGAACGCCTGCCAGTTGCGCGCGGCCTTGCCGCGCCCGCCGTAGACGATGAGCTCGTCGGGGTGCTCGGCCACCTCCGGGTCGAGGTTGTTCATCAGCATCCGCTTGGCCGCCTCCTGGATCCAGCCCTTGGCGGTGCGGCGGGGTCCACGCGGCGCGCGAACCGGGCGCGGACCGGCGGGCGTCATGGCGCCGCCCCGGGGCCGTGCGCGCGAACGGTGGCCGCACGCCACGCCAGCACGAACCGAAGAACGCGGCGGGTCGACGAGCGCGTCGGCATGGGTGCCTCCTCCGGCCGCTGCGGTCCGCGCCCTCGTGGCGCGAACGGCGCCGGCCTCGGCGGTGGTTCCGTGCCACCACGGTACCGCCTCCGGCAGGCGCCGGCGTCGCGG
>CAZJUA010000220.1:0-34883 GCA_964549045.1 uncultured bacterium
CCGACCTCCTCCGGGAGCTGGTCGGATGACGCGGGGCGTGGTGGCGGCGGGGCGGGCGGGCACACGCGGGCGCTGCTCGCGCGCGGGGCCCGGGTGCTGGCCATCGACCAGGACCCGCGCGCCGCCGAGCACGTCGGGGCGCTGCGGACCGACCTCGGTCGCGCCGGCGTCGCCGATCCCGCCGAGCGCTTCCGCTTCGCCCATGGCAACTTCCGCGACCTCGCGCGCCACGTGCGCGACGCCGGCCTCGACGACGTCCGCGGCATCCTGCTCGACCTCGGCGTCAGCTCGATGCAGCTCGACGAGGGCGAGCGCGGCTTCGCGTTTCGCCACGACGGTCCGCTCGACATGCGCATGACGGCGAGCGGCCCCAGCGCCGCCGACCTCGTACGCGAGGCCAGCGTCGAGGAGCTCGCCGCCTGGCTGCACCGCTACGGCGAGGAGCGGCACAGCCGGCGGATCGCCCGCGCCATCGTCGCCGCCCGCGAGGAGGCGCCCATCGAGACCACCGCGCGCCTCAAGGACGTCGTCCAGGCCGCCTACCCCCCCGGCCCGCGCCGCGACCACCCGGCCCGGCGCACCTTCCAGGCCCTGCGCCTGGTGGTCAACGACGAGCTCGGCGCGTTGGAGGCGGCGCTGGCCGCCACCGCCGAGGTCCTGGCGCCCGGCGGACGGCTGGTCGTGCTCGCCTACCACTCGCTCGAGGACCGCATCGTCAAACGCGCGCTCCGCGACCGCGCCGACCTGCGGCCGCTGCAGAAGCGCCCGCTCGAAGCCACCGAGGCCGAGATCCGCGCCAACCCCCGGGCGCGCAGCGCCAAGCTGCGCGCCGCCGCGAAGGTCGAGGCGACCGCGTGAGCCCCCTCGCGCGCACCACCGCGACCCTCTACGTGGCCGCACTGCTGCTGCTCGCCGGCCTCGGCGCCACCTCACAGCTGCACTACCGCGAACAGGCACGCCTGCTGGCCGACAAGGAAGAGGCGATCGTCGCGCTCGCCGCGGCCCGCTCGGGCGCCGCCAGCGTCAACGGCCCCCTGGCCGTGACGAACTGGGCCCGCCGAGCCGGCATGGTACCGGCGCCCGACGCGCCCAACGTCGAGGCGGCCGCCGCCGGCCTCGTGCCACCCGCCGTCCCCACCCCGCCGAGCCCGTGGCTGGAGGTGCAGACGGTATGGCGGTGAAGCGCACCGCGCCGCCCGAGCTCCGCCTGCACCGCGGGGCGCTGATCGCGATCGTCGCCGTCATGCCCCTCGTGTTCGCGCTGTGGGGCTTCGCCTCGCAGCAACGTGGCGCCCCCGCCTGGCCCGCCGATCTCGTCGACGCGGCCCCCCGCGGCCGGATCCTCACCGCCGACGGCCAGGTGCTGGCCGACGGGCCGGTCGACGCACGACGCTACCCCCAGGGCGAACTCGCCGGATCGCTCGTCGGTTTCAGCGGCGCCATCCAACCCGACGGCCGCTACGGCCTGGAGGGCCTCGAGCACACGCTCGACGCCCGGCTGCAGACGGGCGACCACGTCAGCCTGACGCTGAACGCCACACTGCAGGCGGCGGCCGAGTCCCGCCTCGCCGAGGCGGTCACGGTCTTCGAGGCCCGCGCGGCCACGGCCGTCGTCCTCGAGGTCGGCAGCGGCCGCGTCCTGGCGGCCGCGAGTTGGCCCAACTACGACCCGAACGACTGGCGCACGGCCGACGTGTCGTCGATGCGCAACCGGGCGCTCGTCCAGCAGTACGAGCCCGGCAGCGTGATGAAGCCCTTCCTCGTCGCCAGCCTGCTCGAGAGCGGACGCCTGGCGCCGGACGAGACGGTCGAGGCGCCGATGACCTTGCGCGTCGGGCTCAAGACCTTCCGCGACGTGGCCCAACACGACGACGTCCTCACCGTCGCCGACGTCCTGCGCTACTCGAGCAACAGCGGCACGATCCACCTCGCGAGCCGCTTCGAGAGCCCGGAGATGCACGCCTGGTTGGCGGCCTTCGGCTTCGGCCAGGAGATGGCGATGCGCTCCGCGTTCACCGCCCGCGGCACGCTGACCGACCCCGCCGGCTGGGTGCCGCAGGACCACGCCACGATCGCGATCGGCCAGGGCATCGCCACGACCAACCTGCAGCTCGCGGCGGCCTACGCCGTGCTCGCGCAGGACGGCCTCTACGTCGCGCCGCGCCTGGTCGAGGACGAGTGGACGCCCGACCCCCACCGGGTGCTCTCCCCGGAGACCGCGATGGCCGTGCGCAGCATGCTGCAGCACACGATCGAATCGAGCAGCCTGCGGAGCAGCGCGGTGCCCGGCGTGCCCACCGCCGGCAAGACCGGCACGGCCGACGTCTACGACGCCGCGGCCGGCGGCTACGTCGCAGGGCGCTACGCCGTGTCGTTCGCCGGCATGTTCCCGGCCGAGCGGCCCGAGATCGTCATGGTCGTGACGGTGCACGAGCCGACGACGGTGACCTCGTCGACCCTGGTGGCCGCCCCCCTGTTCCGCGCGATCGCCTCCGAGGTCGTGGCCCATTGGGCGGTCGCCCCCGACGCGCCCGCCTGGGCCCTCGGCGCGGTGCGCTGAGCGCTCGCTGGCCGGTGCCCGGCACCACCGGATCGCCGACGACCGGCACAACGGGACCATGTGATGTGTAAGATGTGTAACAGTAGGTCGATGTGGGTGTGCATGCCGGCACCCCCACCTCGCACCGGAAGGCGGCCATGACCCTCGACCTCGCGACCCTGCAACGCTTGCTCGGCCCGCACCTGCGCGACGTCCCGGCCGCGGCGCTCGCGCCGGCGACCGGTGTGCGCTTCCACAGCGACCGCGTGCGTCCCGGAGACGCCTTCTTCGCGCTCCAGGGGGCCGCCACCCACGGGGTCCGCTTCGCCGACGACGCGCTCGCGCGGGGCGCCGCCTACGTCGTGAGCGACCGACCCCACCCCGCCGCCGTCCTGGTGGACGACGCCGGCGCCGCGCTGCTCGCCCTCGGCCGGGCGGCCCGCGCCGACCGCCCGGGCCCGCTGATCGGGATCACCGGCAGCGCCGGCAAGACGACCACCAAGGGGCTGCTCGCCGCCGCCCTCGACGCCGCCGCCTCGCCCGGCAACCTCAACACGCCACACGCGCTCGCCACGGTGCTCGTCGACCTGTGGCTCGCGGGCGACGGCGCGCGCCCGCTGGTGCTCGAGCTCGGCGTGGACCGCAGCGGCGACATGGCGCTGCTCACCGAACTGGTACGACCGACCCACGGCATCGTCACCCTGATCGCCCCCGCCCACCTGCAGGGGCTCGGCGACCTCGACGGCGTCGCCCGCGAGAAGGGCGCGCTGCTGCGTGCCGCGACGACCGCCCGCTACGCCTCCGAGGCCGCCTGGGCGCGCCTGCCGAACGACCTGCGCGGGGGCGTGCGGCGCTACCGCGTCGATGGGCCGCGAGGCGCCACCGTGGGAACCGGCGGATCGCCGGCCGACGGCGGCGCCGAGGCGACCACCATCGGCCACCACGTCGTGCGCGACGACGACGAGTGGCTCCGCGCCACGCTCGGCGGCGAGACCCTCGAGCTGGCGCTGCCCGGCGCCGGCCGCGCGTTCGCGGAGAACGCCCTGGCGGCCCTTCTGGTCGCCATCGACCTGGGCGTCCCGGCGCGCACGGCCGCCGACCGCATGCAACGCGCCCACATCGAGGCCGGCCGCCTCACCCCGATCGCTTCCCTCGACCTGCGCGTCCTCGACGACACCTACAACGCCAACCCGGCCTCGGTCGCCGCCGCGCTCGAGGTCCTCGCGCGCGCGCCGCGGCCGCACGCGCTGGTGATGGGCTCGATGCTCGAGCTCGGTGACGCCTCCGCCGACTTCCACCGCGAGGTCGGCCGCGCCATCGCCGCTCACGGCATCGACCTCGTGTGGACGGTCGGCGCGGACGCCACCGCGATCGCCGACACCTGCGGCGTGGCGCGCCACTTCGCGGACGCTCAGGGGGCCGCCGCGGCCGCCGACGACCTGCCGCGCCGTGGAACGCTGCTCGTGAAGGGCTCGCGTGGGATCGGCCTCGAGGCCCTCGTCGCGGCCCTGCGGGGGTCTCGCTCGGGGACCGCGCAGAGCGAGACACGCCGAGAGCGGCGAGAGGAGCAGCCATGACCGCGACGAACACCGCCCTGATCACCGCCGCCGCCGTCCTCGGGCTGCTCGCGACCGGCGCCTTCATCCAGCTCGCCCACCGGGTCGGCTGGGGCAAGGTGGTCCGCAGCGACGGTCCCGAGAGCCATCGCCCCAAGCACGGCACCCCGACGATGGGCGGCGCCGCGTTCGTGCTCGTCGCGCTCGCCGCGGCCTGGGCGAGCGGCCCGCGGGACGGCGACCTCCTGGCGCTCGCGCTGCTGCTGCTCGCCGCCGCGCTGCTCGGCCTCGGTGACGACGCCGTCGCCCTGGCGCGCAAGCGCGCGACCCGGCTGGGCGAGGACGCCTCGTCGGTCAGCGCGGCCACCGGGCTCTTCGCCCGCTGGAGGCTGCTCGGCCAGACGACCTACGCCCTCGCGTTCGCCGCGTACGCCGTCCAGGGTGGCCACGGGCCGCTCGGCGTCGCCTGGCTCGACGTCCCCTTCCTCGCCTTCGTCATCGTCGGCAGCGTCAACGCCTTCAACTTCACCGACGGGCTCGACGGGCTGGCGGCCGGCACCACCGCGATCGTCCTGCTGCTCTTCCTCGGCAACCCCATGGCGGCCGCGCTGTTCGGCGCGCTGCTCGGGTTCCTCTGGTACAACGCCCACCCCGCCCGCGTCTTCATGGGCGGCGTCGGCGCCGAGGGCCTCGGCGCGGCGGTCGCCGGCCTGGCCATCCTCGGCGGCGCCGTCTGGTGGCTGCCGCTGGTCGCGCTGCTGCCGGTCCTCGAGGTCGTGTCGGTCATCGTCCAGGTGGCCTACTTCCGCGCCACCGGCGGCAAGCGGCTGCTGCGCATGGCGCCCTTCCACCACCACCTCGAGCTCTCCGGCTGGCCCGAGCCGCGCATCGTGCTCCGCTTCTGGCTGGTGACCGGCGTCCTCGTCGCCCTCGCGATCGCCCTCGGGGCGGGTCCGGCGGCGTGAACGCGGCCGCGCCCCTGCTGGTCTACGGCCTCGGCCGCAGCGGCGGCGCGGTCGTGGCGCGGGCCCGGCGCGAGGGCCACCCCGTCCTCTTCTACGAGCGACGCGACGCTGGTCCCGACGTCGCTGCCGCGCTCGCCACCGGCGCCGAACGCGTCACGGACGTCGCCCAGGCGCTGGCGCGCGATCCGGCGCCGCGCACCTGCGTCGCGGCGCCCGGCGTGCCGATCGACCACCCCGACCTCGCACGGCTGCGCGCCGCGGGCATCGAGACGATCGGCGAGGTCGTCTGGGTCCTCCGGCGTACCCCCGCGCGCTGCGTCGGCATCACTGGCACCGCCGGCAAGGGCACCGTCACCCGCTGGATCACGGACGGGCTGCTGGCCGCCGGCATCGACGCCGTCGCGGGCGGCAACATCGTGCCCGCCCTCGCCGCCGTCGCGCGCCCCGAGGCGACGCTGGTCATCGAACTGTCCAGCTTCCAACTCGAACGCGCCCCCGGCCTGCGGCCCGACGTCGCCGTCGTCCTCAACCTGGGCGTCGACCACCTCGATCGTCACGGCACGGTCGCCGCCTACCACGCGGCCAAACGTGCGCTGCTGCACGAGCTCGGCCCGCAGCAGACGCTCGTCGGCAACGCCGACGATCCGCTCGTGACCGCCTGGCTCGACACCAGCCCCGCGCGCGTGCGGCGCTTCTCGCTCGCGGCCCGGGCCGACGCCTTCCTCGAGCGGGGCAGCGGCGCTCTGTGGCTCGACGGCGCGCCGCTGATCGGCGTGGACGAGCTGCGCGTCGTCGGCGAGCACCAGGTCGCCAACGCCCTGGCCACCGCCCTGGCGCTCGACGCGGTCGGCGTGCCGCGGACGACGATCGCCCGCGCGCTCGCCGCCTTCGCCGGCCTGCCCGGCCGCTACGCCGAGGTCGGCCGCCTGGGCGGCGTGCGCTTCATCGAGGACTCGATCGCCACCCGGCCCCTCGCCGTCGAGGCGGCGCTGCGGTCGACGCCCGCACCGCTGGTGTGGATCGCGGGCGGCGTCGACAAGGGCGCGGACGTCGACGCCCTCGGCCCGCTGCTGCGCGAGCGGGTCGCGCTGACGCTGGGCGTCGGCGCCAGCGGACCGGCGTACGCGGCCGCCGCCGGCCGCCACGCGCCGGCGGAGGTCATCGCCGAGGCGGACGGCCGCTCCGCCCTGCGCGCCGCGGTCCGCCGCGGCTGGCGCGAGCTGCGCGACCGGCACGGCGGCGGCGGCGCGGTGCTCCTCGCGCCGCTGGCGGCCTCCTTCGACCAGTTCCAGGACTACGTCGAGCGCGGTGGCGCCTTCCGCGCGGCCGTCGCGGACCTCGCCCGCGAGGCCGTCGCCGACGAGGGGGTGACGTGGATCCCCTCCTCCTGACGCTGCAGGTCCTGCTCTCCGCCCTCGGGGTCCTCGGCGTCGCCGCCGCCGCCCCCGAGGCGGCCCTCGAGCAGGCGCTGCGCGCCGTCGGCGGGGTGGCCATCGTCCTGCTCGTGGGCCGGATCCCGAGCCGGGTGGTCGTGAAGCTGGCGCCGCTGGCCTACGTGGCGACGTTGGGGCTGCTCGTCTGGGTGCTCGCCGACGGCGTGTCGCCCGAGGGCCTGCAGGCGCGCCGCTGGCTGGCGGTGGGCCCGGTGACGCTGCAGCCCTCCGAGCTGATGAAGGTCGCGGTCATCGCCTACCTCGCGGCGTTCTTCCACAACCACCTCGGCGACTGGCACATCTGGCGCCCCATGCTCGTCGTGGGGGTCGCGGCGGGGCTCATCGTCGCGCAGCCCAACGTCTCCACGGCCCTGTTCCTCTTCGCGCTCGCCTTCGCGATCATGGTCGCCGCCGGCACCAGCCTCCAGCGCCTGTTGGCCATCGGCACCGCGGCCGCGGTCATCGCGGTGGTCGTGGGCGCGCCCTACCTCGCGCAGTTCGGCTACCTGGGCGATCGCCTGCTCGGCTTCCGCGACATGCTGCGCGGTGAGGCCGACGTGCTCGGCGCCGGCTACCAGGCCGACCGCGCCCGCGCCGCCCTGCAGGCCGCCGGCGTCCTCGGGATCGGCCCCGGCCGACCGGTGCGGGTGCCCGAGGCCGACACCGACATGGTGGCCGTGGCCGTGGGCCAGAGCCTTGGCCTCGTCGGCATCTCGGTCTTGGTGATCGCGTTCGTGCTGCTCGTCGGCCGCGTCTTCCGCATCGCCGCCGCCGCCCGCGGGCCGGGCGCGCTGCTGGCGGCCGGGGCCGGCCTCTACGTCGGCGGACAGGCCTCCCTGAACCTGCTGGTCGCCGCGGGCCTGCTGCCCGTCACCGGCGTGCCGCTGCCGCTCGTCAGCTTCGGCCTCAACTCGACGCTGTCGGTGGCCGTCGCCCTCGGCTTCGTGCACGCCGCCTTCCGCGAGGCCCGGGCCCAGGGGGCGCCCCTGTGACGCCGGCCGCCGCCCCCACCCTGTGGCTCGCCACCGGCGGCACCGGCGGGCACGTCTTCCCCGCCCTGGCGCTGGCGGCCGAGGCGAGCGCGGCGGGCTGGTCGGTCACCCTGCTCGGGGGCGCCACCGGCCCGGAGGCGCGCTGGGCGCACGAGGCCGGCGTGGCGTTCCGCGGCGTCGCGGTCGGCAAGCTCGACCGCGAGCGGCCGTCCCCCGCGGCGCTCGCGCGCGCCGTGCAGGGCATCGGGCAGGCGACGGCCCTGCTGCGCCGCGCCCGACCCGACCTGCTCGTCGGCTTCGGCGGCTTCGCCAGCCTCCCCGGCGTCGCGGCGGCGGCGCTCACCCGCACGCCCTTCGCGCTGCACGAGACGAACGCGGTGCCCGGCCTGGTGACGCGGGCGTTCGCCCGTCGCGCCCGGCTCGTGGTGCTCACGCAGGCGGTCACCGGGCAGCGCCTGCCGCGCGCCCGCACGGCGGTCGTCCCGCTCCCCGTGCGCGGTCGGCGCGTGCCGCGCGACGAGGCCCGGGCGGCGCTCGGCGTCCCGAGCGACGCGACGCTGACGCTCGTGCTGGGCGGATCCCAGGGTTCGGCCCACCTCAACGAGACGGTGCCCGCCATCGCCGCGCGGGTGCAGGCGGACCACCCCGACCTGTGGCTGCTGCAGCAGACCGGCGAGCGCTGGCTCGATCCGGTCCGCGAACGCTGGGGCACGCGTCCGCGGACGCTGCTGGCGGGCTTCGTCGACGCCGCGACCGCCTTCTCCGCCGCCGACCTGGCCATCACCCGCGGCGGCTTCGGTACCCTGGCCGACGCGGCGTTCCACGGCGTGCCGCTCGTGGTGGTCCCGCTGCCGACCGCGTCCGAGGACCACCAGCGGCACAACGCGGAGGCCCTCGCCGGCGACGGCGCCGGCCTGTGGGCACCGCAGGGCGATCCAGACGCCCTGGAGCGCGCCTGGCGGGCCCTGCTCGAACCCGACCGCCGGGCACGCGCCGCCGAGGCGGCCCGCGCCCGCAGCCCCGAGCTCGGCGCCGAGCGCCTGCTCGAGGCCCTGGCGCCGCTGGCCCGGCGGTCGCCGCTGGGGCAACGGCGGTCGCTCGGGCGGGACCGACCCGCGCCACGGGACCGACCACCGGAGCCACCGAACCCCGACCCCAGGAGCGCCCCCCGATGAACGACGACGACCACGCCACCGCCGCCCAGCGCGTCCACTTCATGGGGATCGGCGGTGTCAGCATGCAGGGGCTCGCCCGCTGGTACCGCGCCGAGGGCTTCGCGGTCAGCGGCTGCGACGCGGCCGACGGACCCGCCCAGGCGGCCCTGCGCGCCGACGGCATCCCGGTCGCCGTCGGCCACGACCCCGCCCACGTGGAGCGCGACGTCGATCTCCTGGTGACGACGATGGCCGTGCCGCGCGACCATCCGGAGGTGTTGCGCGCGCGCGAGCGCGGCGTCACCGTGCGCCCTCGCATCGAGCTGCTCGGTGACCTGTTCGCCCGCCGCGCCACGATCGGCGTCACCGGCACGCACGGCAAGAGCAGCACCACCGGCATGGTGGCGACGATGCTGCTGGCCGCCGGGGTCGACCCCTCGATCCAGCTGGGCGCGTCGCTGCCGGGGCTCGTCGGCAACATGCGCCACGGCGCCGGGCCCCACCTGGCGGCCGAGGTCGACGAGTCCGACCCCGGCTTCGCCGACCTGCGGGCGGCCGTCGCCGTGGTGACCAACCTCGAGGACGACCATGTCGCCGGCGAGTTCGACGAGCGCCGCAACTACCACGCCAGCCTCGCCGACCTGCAGGCGGCCGCCCGGCGCTTCGCGCTCGGTGCGCCGCAGCTGGTGTACTGCGCCGACTGGCCGGGCCTCGACGAACTGCTCGGCGACCACCCGCGAGCGACGCGCTACGGACTGGCCCCCGACGCCGACGCCCGCATCGCGGACCTGGCCCTCACGGCCGGTGGTGCCCGCTTCGCGCTCACGTTCGCCGGCAGCCGTCGCGCCGAGGTCGAGCTCCGCGTGCCCGGCCGGCACAACGTCCTCAACGCCGCCGCCGCGCTGACGGCCGTCGACCGCGTCGGCCTCGACGCCGTCGCCCTGGCGCCGGCGCTGGCGCACTTCGCCGGCGTTGGTCGCCGCTGGCAGGTGTGGGGGCGGACGGGCGGCGCCGAGATCGTCGACGACTACGCCCACCACCCCACCGAGGTGCACGCCACCCTCACGGCGGCCCGCGCCAGCGGCCGCCGCGTGCGCGCCGTGCTGCAGCCGCACCGCTGGGTGCGGACGGCGCGCCTGTGGCCGGCGCTGGCAGACGCCGCCGCGCTGGCCGACGAGGTGCTCGTGCTCGACGTCTACGCGGCCGGCGAGGCGCCCATCGCGGGCGTCGACGTCGACCGCATCGTCGAGCGCGTGTGCGCGGCCGGCACGCCGGCCGCGCACCACTCGCTGGCGAGCGCCGTCGCCCACCTGCGCGCGTCCTTGCGTGACGGCGACCTGGTGCTCACGCTCGGCGCCGGCGACGTCTGGCGGGTCGCGCGGGCGCTCGCCACCGGCGAGCCCCTGGAGGGGCCCGATGCCGGGGGCTGAGGCCGGGCGCGCCCGTGGCACGGTGACGCGCCTCGCGCTCGCCTCGCTGACCACCCTCAAGGTCGGCGGCGAGGCGGAGGTCTGGACCTGCGAGGCCGACGCCGACGTGCGCGACGCCACCCGGGCCGACTTCCGGGTCCTGGGCGGCGGCTCCAACCTGCTCGTGGGCGACGGCGGCGTGCCCGAGCGCGTCGTGCGCCTGGGGCGCGCGTACGCGGACGCCCGCGACCTCGACGCGAGCGGCGACGCCTGGCTCGGCGCCGCGGTGCCGCTGCCGGGCCTGGTGCGGCGCGCCCGGCAGCTCGGTCTCTCCGGCCTCGAGGGCGTGCTCGGCATCCCGGCACAGCTCGGCGGCGCCATCGTCATGAACGCCGGCACCCGCTTCGGCGAGATCGGCGACCCGTTGCAGGAGGTCGAGCTCATGCTCGACGGCCGCGTCGAGCGCGCCCCCGCCGCCGATCTCGGGTTGGGCTACCGCCGCTCCGCGCTGCCGCCGGGCGCCGTGGTCCTGCGCGCCCGCCTGCGTCTGACGCCGTCCACGCCCGAGCGCGTGGCGCGGGCCGAGGAGGCCGTCGATGCGGCGCGCCGCGGCCAGCCGAAGGCGCGCTCCGCCGGTTGCGCCTTCAAGAACCCGCCGGGCGACGCGGCGGGCCGGCTGATCGACGCCGCCGGCCTCAAGGGCCTCCGCGTCGGCGGGGCGATGATCGCCCACGAACACGCCAACTTCGTCGTCAACCTGGGCGACGCGACCGCGGCGGACGTCGTCCTGCTGCTCGAGCGCGTGCGCGCCGCCGTCGGCGTCACGCTCGAGGTCGAGTGGCGCCGCTGGGGCCTCCCGGACGGCGAAGCGGCCGCCCGCGGCTGGGACCGAGGGGATCGCGACGCACGACCCCCGGCGGACGCGGGCTGAGCACGGTGCGGGCCTTCTGGATCGCGTTGAGCGTGCTGCTGGTCGCGCTGGTCGGCGTGACCCGCTTCTGGCCCGCGATCGAACGCGTGGAGGTCGTCGGCCACGCGCACCTCTCGCGCGCCGAGGTGCTGCGTCTCGCGAACGTCGCGCCGGGCGATCCGCTGCTGTGGGTCACGCGCTTCGGCGTCCGCGCGCTGGCCGAGGAACCGTGGGTGCTCCGGGTGCGCGTCACGCGCCGCTGGCCCGACGCCGTCGCCATCGACATCGTGGAGCGCGAGCCGGTGATCCGCGACGGCGACCGCGCGTGGGCGGCGGACGGCACCGCCCTGCCCGGCGCCGACCCCGCGCGCCTCGAGGGCCTCCCGACGGTGACGGGGTGGGGCACGCCGCGCATCGAGGAGGCGCTGGAGCTCGTCGGCATGTTGGCCGGTCGCGGGGTGAGGGTGATAACGTACGGGCCGGAAGGCTTCGAGGTCGTGCTCGCGAACGTGGAGCTCTTCACGCCGAGCGTGGACGCCCTTCGGACGCAATGGTCGGCTTTCGAGAGCCAACGTGGGAGCCGCGTGGCGGTCTACCCCTGGGGAGTGAGCAGCGCACCATGACGGACGAACGCATCATCGTCGGCCTCGACATCGGCACCACCAAGATCTGCACGGTCATCGGTGAGGTCGCCGGCGACGGCGTTCTCGACATCATCGGCGAGGGCACGGTCCCGAGCGACGGCCTGCGCAAGGGGGTCGTCGTCAACCTGGAGCGCACGATCACCTCCGTCCGGCAGTCGATCCAGGCCGCCCAACGGGTGGCCGGCGTCGAGGTGCACTCGGCCTGGGTCGGGGTGGCGGGCAGCCACCTCAGGGCGCTCACCAGCCACGGCATGGCCGCCATCCGCCGCGGGATGGACATCACCCGCAGCGACGTCGACCGCTGCATCGAGAACGCGCAGGCGGTGCCGCTCGAGGCGAACATGGAGATCCTCCACGTGATCCCACAGGAGTACGTGGTGGACGGCAACGACGGCATCAAGGACCCGATCGGCATGTCCGGCGTCCGGCTCGAGGTCGACGTCCACCTGGTCGCCGGAGCGCAGGGGCCGCTGGCCAACCTGCGGCGCTGCGCCGAGGACGCCGGGGCCGGCGTCGACGGGCTCGTGGTCCAGGCGCTGGCGTCGGGGCTCTCGGTGCTCAACCGCGGCGAGCGCGACGTCACGACCGTGCTCATCGACATCGGCGGCGGCACGACCGACGTCGGCGTGTTCCGCCGCGGGACGCTGGCGCACTCCGCCGTGATCCCGCTCGGCGGCGACCACGTGACGCAGGACATCAGCCAGCTGCTGCGGATCCCGCCGGACGAGGCCGAGCGCGTGAAGAAGCGCTACGGCGTGGCGCTGCCGGAACTCGCCGATCGCGACGTCGTGCTCGAGGTGGCCAACCCCTCGTACACCGCCTCGATCAGCACCTTCGAGTTGGCCCAGGTCATCCGCCCGCGGGTGGTCGAGATCCTCGACCTGGTGCGCTCCAACATCGAGCAGCGCATGGGCGCCCTCGAGTTGCTGGCCGGCAACGTCGTCGTCACCGGCGGCGCCTCGCTCATGCCGGGGCTCGATCAGGTGGCCACCGAGCGCTTCCGCCTGCCCGTGAGGATCGGCAAGCCCGAGGGCGTGTCGGGCCTGGTCGACGTCGTCGCCAGCCCCGCCCACGCCACCGCCGTGGGACTCGTGCGCTACGGCATGCTGCACGGTTCGGCGCCGCTCGCCGCGGCGGGTCGGCGCGATGGGCGGAACGGCGCCGGCCTCTTCTCCGGCCTGCGTCGGGTGCTGAAGGATTTCTTCTGATGCCGTGGCGAGTGGACCCCGCGAAGCGTCCGCAGCCCGTGAGGAGTGGTGCATGAGCCAGAACGAGAACGCCGTCATCCGCGTCATCGGTCTCGGTGGTGCTGGCAACAACGCCGTCAACCGCATGATCGAGACGGGCCTGCGCGGCGTCGAGTTCGTCGCCGCCAACACCGACGCGCAGGTGCTCGCGACCAGCCTCGCCGAGACGCGCATCCAGATGGGCGACCACCTCACCAAGGGTCTCGGCGCGGGGGCCAACCCGGAGGTGGGCGAGCAGGCGGCCCTCGAGGACCGCGACCGCATCTCCGAGGCGCTGCACGGTTCGGACCTGGTGTTCCTGACGGCCGGCATGGGCGGCGGCACCGGCACGGGCGCGTCGCCGATCGTCGCCGAGGTCGCCCGCGAACTGGGCGCACTGACGATCGCCGTCGTGACCAAGCCGTTCCTCATGGAGGGCCCCAGGCGCATGCGCCAGGCCGAGGAGGGGCTGCGGCGCCTGCAGGACAAGGTCGACGCGCTGATCGTCGTCGAGAACCAGCGGCTCATGACCGCCCTCGACCGCAAGGTCAAGCTCTCCGACGCCTTCCGCGTCGCCGACCGGGTGCTCTACCACGGCGTGCGCGGCATCTCCGACGTCATCAACGTCCCCGGCCTCATCAACGTCGACTTCGCCGACGTGCGCGCGCTGCTCTCCGGCGCCGGCACCGTGCTCATGGGCATCGGCGCGGGACGCGGCGAGAACCTCTCCGAGGAGGCCGCCCACAGCGCCACCCACTCGCCGCTGCTCGAGCGCGGCGTGCAGGGCGCGCAGCAGCTGCTGATCAACATCACCGGCAGCGAGGACCTGACGCTGTTCGACGCCCACGAGATCGTCGAGAAGATCAGCGAGGCGACCGAGGTGGACGACCCCAACGTGCTGTTCGGCGTCACCTACGACGAGGACGCCGCCGACGAGGTGCGCGTCACGGTCATCGCCGCGGGCTTCGACCAGCAGCAGGGCACCAAGGTGCTGCGGCCGGGGACGATGCGGGCGGCCGCGAGCGCGCGCACCTACGACCCCTCGAACTACGACATCCCGGCGTTCCTGCGCTACAACCCCGAGACCGACCGCTGAGCCGAGCGTGAGCGGGAACGACGCGCCGACCCCTGCGGTGCGCCGCGTCTACCGTGGGCGGATCGTGGAGCTCGAGATCCTCGACGACCGCTGGGAGGTGGCGCGCCACGCGCCGGCGGTCGCGGTCCTCGCGGTCGACGATCGCGGTCGCGTGCTCGGCGTGCGCCAGTGGCGGCCCGCGGTCGCGGCGTCGACCTGGGAGCTACCGGCGGGACTCATCGATCCCGGTGAGACGCCGGAGGCGGCCGCCGCGCGTGAGCTCGCCGAGGAGGCGCAGCTGGCGGCGGACCTGCGGCCGCTGGCCGTCGGCTACGTCAGCCCCGGGTTCACCGACGAGCGCGTGCACCTGTTCGAGGCCACGGGCCTGCGGTCCGCGCCCGGGCGACCCGACGACGGCGAGGACCTCGAGGTGGCATGGCTCGACCTGGACGCCGCCTGGCAGGCCGCGGCGACGGGTGAGCTCGTCACCAGCATGGTGACGCTGCTGGGCCTGCGGCACGCGCGCGCCGCCCGCGGCGCGCGCGCGGTAACCGGGGCCCGGCCGCGATGACGGCCGAGCCGACCGCCGGCGACCCGTCCGGCGCCCGTCCGCTGCCGCCCCCGCCCGTCGACGACCAGGACGTCGTCCTCCACCGCACCCTCGCGGGGATCGAGCACCGCGGCACGGTCATCGCCCTGGGCAACTTCGACGGCGTCCACCTCGGGCACCGCGCGCTGCTGGCGCGTGCCCGCGAGCGCGCCGACGAGCTCGGCGTCGCGCTCGTCGCCGTCTCTTTCTTCCCGCCCGCCAAGGTGCTCTTCGGCGACGCCCGCTTCCTCACCAACGAGACCGAGAAGGCGGCCCTGCTGACCGAGGCCGGCGCGACCGAGGTCGTGGTGATCCCGTTCGACCGCGCCTTCGCGGCCACCTCGCCCGAGGCCTTCGCGGACGCCGTCGCCGCCACGGGGCCGGCGGTCGTGGTCGTCGGCGAGGACTTCCGTTTCGGCCGCGCGCGGTCCGGCGGCCTCGACCTGCTGCGCGCGACACTGCCGCACATCGAGGTGGTCCCGCTGGAGCTGACGGCGGGCGAGGTGACGAAGTCGAGCCTCATCCGGGAGGCGCTCGCCGCCGCGGACGTCGCCCGCGCCGAGCAACTGCTCGGGCTCCCCTACCGGGTCACCGGGCTCGTCGTGCGCGGCGATCAGCGCGGCCGGACGATCGGCTTCCCGACGCTCAACGTGGGCACCGACCCGCGCAAGGCGCTGCCGATCGGCGTGTTCGGCGTCGTCGTCGACACGCCCGCCGGCCGCTTCGACGGGGTGGCCAACGTCGGTCCCCGCCCGACCTTCCCCGACGGCGCGCCTGCGCTCGAGGCCCACTTGTTCGACACCGACCTCGACCTCTACGACCGCCGCGTGACCGTCCACCTGCTCGAACACCTGCGGGCGCCCCGCCGCTTCGACGGCCTCGACGCCCTGCGGGCCCAGCTCGCCCTCGACGCCCGGGCGGCGCGCGCGGCCCTCGCGTCCCGTCGACGCGCGCCGGTCCAGCCCGAGTCGACGGGCGGGCACGAGCCGCCCGACGCGCACGGGTCGGACGGCGAACGGTGAGCGTAGACTCGGTCATGCTCATCTACGGCCGCCAAGCCGTCCTGACCGCCCTGCGCGAGGGTCAGGTGCGTCGCCTCTTCCTGGCGAACGGCATCGAGCGCGCCACCCGTGCCGAGTTCCTGCGCGAGGCCCAGCGCGCCGGCGTCCCGAGTGAGGACCTGCCACGGATCGAGCTCGACCAGGCGCTGCGCACGACCCGCCACCAGGGCGTGGCCGCCGAGATCGCCGAACTCGCGTTCGCCGAGCCCGAGGCGCCGTTCGAGCTGGCCGCACGACGCGGCGAACGCCTGCTGCTGCTGTGTCTCGACCACGTCACCGACCCGCGGAACTACGGCGCGATCGTCCGCAGCGCCGAGGCCCTCGGGGCCCACGGCGTCGTGACCGAGGCGCGCCGCAGCGCGCCGCTGTCGCCCGTGGTCGCGAAGACCTCCGCCGGCGCCACCGCCCACCTGCCGCTGCTGCAGGTGACCAACCTGCCGCGCTACCTCGCCGAACTCAAGGAGCGCGCCGTGTGGGTGTACGGCGCGGCGGCGGACGGCGCGCGCGGACCGCGCGAGCTCGACTGGGACCGTGACGTCGCGCTGGTGATCGGCTCGGAGGGCGAGGGCATGCGGCGCGTCGTCCGGGCCGCCTGCGACGAACTGGTGGCCCTGCCCCTGCGCGGGCGCACCCCCTCGCTGAACGCCGCCGTCGCGGCCGCGCTGCTCGTCCACGAGGCCCTGATGGCACGCGACGCCCGCGGCGTCGCCTACGACACCAGCGGCGCCGCGGGCGACGCCGGCGCGACCCCACGGGCCGCCGACCGCCACCGCTGACCCGCCCAGGAGGAGCCCATGGCCGCCAAGCTCAAGACCCGCCACCTGACCGAGATCGTGTCGCTCGCCGACCCGCGGCTGGCCCCGACCCCCGCGGGCGAGCGACCGACCCGGGCCGTGGTCACGATCACCGACGTCGTCCCCGGCGAGAGGCAGGACCCGCCGCGCTACCGCAGCCGGCTGGCGCTGGTCGACCTCGGCGCCGACGCCGGCGGGCCCCGCCTGCGGACCCTCACCTTCGGCGAGCAGGACCGGTCGCCCCGCTGGTCACCGGACGGGCGCCACATCGCCTTCCTGCGCGGGGGGCGTGACGCCAAGGGCGCCCCCACCCCGGCACGGCTGGCGGTGCTCGATCTCGCGGGCGGCGAGGCCCGCCTGCTCACCGCGGGACCGAACCCGGTGACCGCCTTCGCCTGGCGCGACGACGCGCAGTTGCTCGTGGTGACCCGCGGCGACCGCACGGACGAGGACGTCGAACGCGGCCTCGCCCGGATCGTCGACCGCCGCTGGCACCGGCTCGACGGCGTCGGCTTCCTCCCCGACCCCGAGGCCGACCTCGTCCAGGTCGCGCTCGCCGACGGCTCCGCGCGCGAGCTGGCGACGCTGCCGTTTGCACCGGACGACATCGCCATCGCCCCGGGCGGCCGCCGACTCGCCTACTTCGCGCCGGCCGACGACGCCGAGTTCGACGCGGGGCTCGACCGGCTGTGGACCCTGCGGCTGGGCCGCAAGCGGGCCGAGGCCCCGGAGGACCTGCTGGGCGCGACGCTGCGCGGCGGTGGTCATCTGGCATGGTCGCCCGACGGCGCCAGGCTGGCGTTTCTCGCACCCTCCGATCTGACCGGCTTCGGCCGCTCGACCTCGCTGTGGCTCACGCGCCGGGGCGGCGGCGCGCCGCGCCGCCTGACGGACCCGGACGTCGAGACCAGCGTGGCGGTCGCGGGCGACGCGCGACGCGGCGCGTACCCGATCACGCCGCGCTGGAGCGCCGACGGGCGCTCGCTCACGGTCATCCTCAACCGCACCGGACGCAGCCAGCTGGCGCGCGTGGGCGTGGGACGGTCGCCGGCGGTCGAGCCGCTCGGCGGCGGCGACCGCGTCGTCGCCGCCTTCGACGCGAGCGGCGACTGGGCCCTGCAGCTCATCGAGACGCCCACGACGCCGGGCGAGGCGTTCCTGCGCGCGCCGGACGGCGCCGAGACCCGGCTCACCGCCGTCAACGACGCCTGGACGAAGCGCTTCCGGCTGGCGGCGCCCGTCGAGCGGCGCTTCTCCACCCCAGACGGCACCGCGCTGGCCTACCTGTGGCACGCGCCGGCCAAGCCGCGCCGCGACCGCGCCGTCGTGATCCAGGTCCACGGCGGGCCGCACACCAACGACGGCTTCGGCTTCCGCTTCGAGTACCAGCGGCTGCTGGCGGCCGGCTACGCGGTCGTGGCCCTCAACCCGCGCGGCAGCACCTCGTTCGGCGAGGCGCACGCGACCGCCATGCTGCTGCGCTACGGCACCGTGGACGCCGACGACGTCATGGCCGTCGTCGAACACGCGCTCGCCCACCACGAGCGAACCGATGCGCCGGTCCACCTCACCGGCGGCTCGTACGGTGGCTTCATGACCAACTGGCTCGTCGGGCAGCACCCCGAGCGTTTCCGCTCGGCGGTCACGCAGCGCAGCATCAGCAACTGGGTGTCGTTCTACGGTACCAGCGACATCGGGCCGACGTTCACCGAGGGGGAGGTGGGACCGGCGCCGTGGACCGACCTCGAGGCGCTGTGGCGCGCCAGCCCCCTGCGCTACGTCGAGAACGTGGTCACCCCGACGCTGGTCATCCACGCGGAGAACGACCACCGCTGCCCGATCGAGCAGGCCGAGCAGTGGTTCACCGCGCTCAAGCAGCTGGGGCGGGCGGAGACCCGTTTGGCGCGCTTCCCCGACGAGGGGCACGAGCTGTCGCGCGGCGGTCGTCCGGACCGCCGCATCCAGCGCATCGACCTGATCCTGGACTGGTTCGAGCGGCACGCCTGAGCACGCCCGGCCCCGCGGTCGCCCGCACGCCGCCGGGAGCGGCGGGGCGTGCTATGGTGGCGCGTTGGAGCGCTCGGCCGGCATCGTCCCATCCGTGGATCCGGCCTGGTCCCACATCCCACCCCGCGGCCCCCGGGTCGCCCCCAGCGAGGTATCTGATGCTCACCGCCGACCAGAAGCGCGACATCGTGGCCAAGTACGGCCAGGATGGGCAGGACACCGGCTCGACCGCCGTGCAGGTGGCGCTGCTCACCGCCCGCATCACCCACCTGTCCGACCACTTGCAGGCGAACCGCAAGGACCACCACGGCCGCCGCGGTCTGCTGACGATGGTCGGCAAGCGCAAGCGGCTGCTCTCGTACCTCGAGCGCACGGACTACGAGGCGTACAAGGCGTTGATCGCCGACCTCGGGCTGCGGCGCTGAACGTGTCGATCCGGTCCGCGACCCATCCGTCGCCGACCGGCCAGCGAGTCGAACCGTGGGCGGGCACCGGGCGTCATCGCGACGCCTGCGTGCCCGCTCGCTACAGGACGGTCGCGCCGAGGGCGGCGCCGCCGAAGGAGACGGAGAGAGCGTGAACATCCCGAACGGCCATCGATTCACCACCGACCTGGGCGGACGCGAGCTCGTCATCGAGACGGGCAAGTACGCCAAGCAGGTCTCCGGCAGCGTCACCGTGCGCTACGGCGACACCCTCGTGCTGGTCACCGCGCACATGTCGGACGACCGCAGCCCGATGAGCTTCCTGCCGCTCACCGTCGAGTACGAGGAGCGCCACTACGCGGTCGGCAAGATCCCCGGATCGTTCCTTCGCCGCGAGGGGCGCCCGGCCAACCAGGCCACGCTCAACGCCCGGCTCATCGACCGCCAGATCCGCCCGCTCTTCCCCAAGGGCCTGCGCAACGAGGTCCAGGTCATCGTCACCGTGCTGTCGGCCGACCAGGAGAACGACGCCGGCTGGCTCGGCGCGATCGGCGCGTCGGCGGCGTTGATGCTGTCCGACATCCCCTGGAACGGCCCGGTCGCCTGCACCCAAGTCGGCTATGTGGGCGACGCGTACGTCGTCGCGCCGACGCTGCAGCAGCTGATCGACCCCGCCAATCGGCTCGAGCTGACGGTCGCCGCCTCGCGCGAGGCCGTGCTCATGGTCGAGGCCGCCGCCGACGAGCTACCCGAGGACGTCATGGTCGGCGCCATCGAGACCGCCCAGGCGGCGCTGGCGCCCGTCGTGGCGCTGATCGAGCGGATGGCCGGCGAGCTCGGCCAGCCCAAGCGCGCCTTCGAGGCGGTCGTCGAGGTGCTGCCCGAGGACGTCGCCGACCTGAGCGCCGCGGCCCGCGCCGGCGGCCTGCGCGACGCACTGCTCACGGTGGGCAAGCACGAGCGCTCGGTCGCCGTGAAGGGCTTGCGTGACGCGCTGATCGCCGAGCGCGTGCCCGACGCAGCCGCCGAGGGCGCCAAGGAGCGCATCGCGCAGCTCAAGGGCGCGTTCGGCAAGGCCGAGGCCGCCGAGATGCGCCGCATGGTCGTCGAGGAGAGCCTCCGAACGGACGGCCGCGACCCGAAGACCGTGCGCCCCATCTGGATCGAGACCGGCGTGCTGCCGATGGCCCACGGATCGGCCGTGTTCACCCGCGGCGAGACGCAGGTGCTCGGCGTCGCCACGCTCGGCACCGGCCGCGACAACCGCCTGGTGGACGACCTCGGCATCGAGAACACCGAGGAGTTCATGCTCCACTACAACTTCCCGCCCTACTCCACCGGCGAGGCGAAGCGCCTGCGTGGGGTCGGCCGCCGCGAGCTCGGCCACGGCAACCTGGCCAAGCGCGCGCTGGCCCGCATGGTGCCCAAGAAGGACACCTTCCCCTACGTGATCCGCGTGGTGGGCGAGACCCTCGAGTCGAACGGGAGCTCCTCGATGGCCACCGTCTGCGCCGGTTCGCTGGCGCTGATGGACGCGGGCGTGCCCGTGCGCAAGCCGGTCGCCGGGATCGCCATGGGCCTGGTCAAGGAGGGCGAGCGCTACGCCGTCCTCTCGGACATCCTCGGCAGCGAGGACGCGCTGGGCGACATGGACTTCAAGGTGTGCGGCAGCCGCGACGGCGTGACCGCATTGCAGATGGACATCAAGATCACCGGGATCACCCCCGCGATCATGCGCGAGGCGCTCGGCCAGGCCCGCGACGGCCGCCTGCACATCCTCGGGATCATGGACGAGGTGCTGCCGGCGCCCCGTGCCGACGTGTCCGCGCGCGCGCCGCGCATCATGAGCGTCAAGATCCCCAGCGACAAGATCGGCACGGTCATCGGGCCCGGTGGCAAGCAGATCCGCGAGCTCGAGGCCCTCGGTGCCAAGGTGGAGATCGAGGAGGACGGGCACGTCCGCATCTACTCCGACGACGCCGCCATCGCCGAAGAGATCGCCGAGCGCATCAAGGCGATGACCGCGACCGCCGAGCTCGGCAAGGTCTACGACGGCGTCGTGGCCAAGGTCGTCGACTTCGGCGCCTTCATCACGCTGTTCCCCGGCACCGACGGCCTGCTGCACATCTCGCAGATGGCCGAGGGCCGCGTGGAGAACGTCTCCGACGTCCTCAAGGAGGGCGACCGGCTGCAGGTCAAGGTCAACACGATCGACGACCGCGGCAAGATCGACCTCGTCCGGCCGGAGCTCGAGGGCCTGATCCCGCCGCGTCGTCCCGCCGGCCCACGCGGCCCGCGCCGCGACGGCGACCGCGGACCTCGGCGCGATGGCGACCGCGGCCCACGCGGCCCGCGGGGTCCGCGCTGAGCTGAGGCTGGCATGCGGGGCGGAGAGCGCTGCTCCGCATGCACCGGGTGGGGCGGCCTCGCCGTCCCACCCACCCAGGGTGGGGCGACGTTGCCGCTCCGCCCGCACCGGTTGGGACGGCGATCCCATCCACCACGCGATCGGGCCGCGCGCCCGATCCCCCTATCTTGCGTCCGGACGGCCGGCCCCACCCTATCCGGGGCCACTGCCCTCGCGTAGCCCGAGCACGCGCGTGCCCGTCCGGGATCGGAAAGGACGCCATCGACATGGCCAAGCAAGACGATCGCAAGCTGGAGTACATCCCCTTCGGGGGCCTGGGCGAGATCGGCAAGAACATGGCCGCCTTCCGCTACGGGGACGAGATCCTCATGGTGGACGGCGGGCTCGCCTTCCCCGACGCCGACATGCTCGGCGTCGACATCCTGGTCCCCAAGATCGACTGGGTCGTGGAGCACGCCCACCAGATCAAGGGCTGGGTCCTCACCCACGGCCACGAGGACCACATCGGCGGTCTGCCGTACATGCTCAAGCAGTTGCCGAAGATCCCCATGTACGGCGCCAAGCTCACGCTGGGCCTATTGCGGGGCAAGTTCGAGGAGTTCAAGCTCAAGGAGGGCGACGTCGACCTGCGCGAGGTCACGCCGGACGACCGCATCAAGGTCGGGCAGCACTTCACCGTCGACCTCTTCCGCATGACCCACTCGATCCCCGACAACTCGGGCATGGTCATCCACACGCCGATCGGCAAGATCGTGTACACGGGCGACTTCAAGCTCGACTACCACCCGGCCGACGGCAAGTCGAGCCACCTCGCCAAGATCGCCGAGGCGGGGCGCGATGGCGTGCTGCTGCTCATCAGCGACTCGACGAACGCGGAGCGGCCGGGTACCACGCCGAGCGAGCACGCGGTCAAGGGCGCGATCGCGGAGATCATGAACAAGGCCACCGGCCGCGTCATCGTCACGACCTTCAGCTCGCACATCCACCGGCTGCAGAACATCATCGAGGTCGCCGAGGCGAACGACCGCCGCATCGTCATGGAGGGCCGCTCGATGATCAAGGTGGCCCGCATCGCGCAGGAGCTCGGCTACCTCAAGCTGCGTCGCCCGTTCATCGAGGCCGACAAGCTCGACGGGATCCAGGACGACAAGCTGCTGTTCCTGTGCACCGGCTCACAGGGCCAGCCGATGGCGGCGCTGTCGCGCCTGGCGGCGGGCACGCACCGGAAGATCACCCTCAAGCGCGGCGACACCGTCATCATGTCGTCGAACCCGATCCCGGGCAACGAGGAGGCGGTCAACCGCGTCGTCAACGCCCTCTACGAGCGCGACATCGCGGTGTTCTACCCGCCGACCTACAAGGTGCATACGTCCGGGCACGCGTCGCAGGAGGAGCTGAAGCTCGTCTTCGACCTGGCGCGCCCGCGTTTCTTCATCCCCTGGCACGGCGAGCCGCGCCATCAGGTCAACCACCTGCGGCTGGCTGCCAGCATGCCGCGCCCGCCGAAGAAGGCGCTCATCCCCCACAACGGCGACGTCGTGACGATCACCAAGGACGACATCAAGGTGACCGGCCAGGTGGAGGCGGGCATCATCTACATCGACTCGGTCGGCCGCAGCGCCGACGAGATCGACGAGCCGGTCATCCGTGACCGGCAGATGCTCTCCGAGGAGGGCATCGTCGTGATCATGGCGGTCGCCAGCCGCCACCCGAGCGTCGAGGTCCTCACCCGCGGCGTCGCGCAGGGCAACAACGGGCTCATCAAGGAGCTCGAGCGCATCGCGCTCGAGGCCGTCACCCGTGGCGTCAAGGAGAAGCGGAACCTGCAGGACATCCGCGACGACATCTTCTACCCGGTGCGGCGTCACCTGCGGAAGGCGACGGGGCGGAACCCGCTGATCCTGCCGACGGTGCTCGAGGGGTAGGCGGGCTTTCGCACCCGGTTGCGCGGCGGCCGGCGCCGGTGGGGCATTCGTCCCTGCCGCCGCCGGTCGCTTCGTGCTGCGATGTGCTTACTCGGATATTTGTATCCGCGTTTAGGAGGGTGCCCCCATGCCAGGATCCGCACTGCGCCGCACCGCGAAACGCCTGCTCGCCGGCCTCGCCCTCGCCGCGACGCTCGCCGTCGCCCACGCCCAGGCCGAGCCGCCCGCCATCACCCCCGAGGAGTACGAGACCGCCACCCAGATCTACTTCGACCGCTGCGCCGGCTGCCACGGCGCGCTGCGCGCCGGTGCCACCGGGCCGAACCTCTTCCCCGACCGCCTCGCCGAGAAGGGCGAGGGCTACCTGGAGGCCATCATCTACGGCGGCCTCCCGGGCGGCATGCCGAGCATGGGCGCGCACGGCATCCTCTCGATGGAGCAGATCGACGTGATGGCGCGCTTCCTGCTCAACGAGCCGCCGGCGCCCGCCCAGATCTCGCTCGACCAGATCCTGGAGACCTGGCAGGTCCACGTCGCCCCCGAGGACCGCCCCAGCGAGCCCCAGCACGATCTCGACTGGGAGAACTTCGTCGGCGTCATCCTGCGCGACATGGGGCAGGTCGCCATCGTCGACGGCACCACCCACGAACTCGTCAGCCTGGTCGACACGGGGTACGCGATCCACATCCTGCGCTCCTCGGCCAGCGGCCGCTACTTCACCGCCATCGGGCGCGACGGCAAGGCCTCGCTCATCGACCTGTGGGCCGACCCACCCGAGGTCGTGGCCGAGGTGAAGCCCTGCTACGACGCCCGCAGCATCGAGTCGAGCAAGTTCGAGGGCTTCGAGGACGCCTACGCCATCGTCGGCTGCTACTGGCCCGCGCTGGCGGTGGTGCTCGACGGCCTGACGCTCGAGCCGCTGAAGATGATCGGCACCGCCGGCTACCAGCGCGGGGCCGGCGACTACGTCGAGGAGGCGCGCGTCGCGGCGATCGTCGCCTCGCACGACTACCCGGAGTGGATCGTCAACATCAAGGAGGCCGGCCAGACCTGGTTCGTCGACTACAGCCGCCTCGCCGAGCCCGGTCAGCCGCTGCCCATCACCATGCTCGACACCGACCTCTTCCTGCACGACGGCGGCTGGGCCGGCGACCGCTACTTCGTCGTCGCCGCCAACGCGCTCAACAAGCTCATGGTCATCGATACCCAGGAGCGCACCCTCGCCGCCGAGGTCACCGCGGGCGAGATCCCGCACCCGGGCCGCGGCGCCAACTGGGTCCACCCCGAGTTCGGCCCGGTGTGGGCCACCGGCAACCTCGGCAGCGCGGAGATGACCGTCATGGGCGCCGACCCCGAGGGGCACCCTGAGCACGCCTGGCAGGTGGTGGCCCGCGTGGAGGTCCCCTTCACCGGCAACCTCTTCCTCAAGACCCACGACCACAGCCCCTGGGTGTTCTACGACAGCCCGATGAGCCCCAGCCCCGCCGGCACGGCCACCGTGTGCGCCATCGACAAGGTCGCGCTCGAGACCGAGCGCTGCTGGGAGGTGCCCGGGGCGCAGGAGCTGGGCGCGCGGGTGGTGCACCCCGAGTTCACGCGCGACGGCAGCGAGGTCTGGCTGTCGGTGTGGGGCAGCATGAACGAGCCGTCCTTCATCGTCGTCTACGACGCGGTCACGCTCGCGGAGGTCGACCGCATCGAGGGCGACTGGGTGCGCACGCCGACCGGCAAGTTCAACGTCTACAACACGGCGAACGACGTGTACTGACGCCGAACACCAGGCACGACCAGGACGCCGCCCCGGAGATCCTCCGGGGCGGCGTTCCCGTGGGCATCACGCCGGTGCACCGCATGGCTGTGTGGCCATGTGGCCACATGGACAGATGACCCTATGGCCACATGTGCTCCGCATCACAAGCTGGGCTCAGCCGAGGAGGCCCCGATGCCCGAGCCGACCGCGAACGCCGACCAAGACGAGCTCTTCCGCCAGCAGGCGCTGGTGCTGAAGGCGCTCGCCAACGCGTCGCGGCTCAAGCTCGTCGATCGCCTCGTGCGCGGGCCCTGTCCCGTCGGCGAACTCACCGCCCTGGTGGACTCGGACCGCACCACGGTCTCGAAGCACCTCGCCGTCCTGCGCGCCCACGGCATCGTCCGCGACCGCCGGGAGGCGGGTGCGGTCGTGTACGAGCTGCGCACGCCGTGTGCGGCGAGGGTCTTCGCCTGCACCCGCAAGATGCTCGAGGAGCGGGCGCTCGCGCCACGTGCCGCGCGCACCGGACGGCGCCCACACCAGGCACGACCGGAGACGGGCACCGTATGAGGACCCCCGAGCGCACCCGCTTCCGCCCCGCCGGACACGGCCCGACATCGAGGCTCGTCGATACGCTTCGCGTCCAGCACGTAACCTTTGTCCCTTGGGCCGACGAAACCACCCGGCAATACTGCGGCGTGATCCAGGCGAGGGGCGAACGGGCATGAAACACGACGCGACGGCGCGCCCGGTGGAGTCCGCGGACGTGATCGCGCAGGCGCTGCAGCTCGTGGCGGCCACCTACCGCTCGCCCGACGCCGCGCTGCGCAACGACCTGGATTCGGGCGCGTTCGCGACCACGGTCGCGGAACTGGCCGAAGCGGCCGGCGTCACCGCGCCCACGCTCGGCGAGGTCGACTGGCCCAAGGTGCAGACCGCCTACGTCGCCCTCTTCGTCACCAACGCCGCCGGGATCCCCGCCCCGCCCTACGTCGGGCTCGCGCTCGACGGCGAACTGCTCGGGCCCAGCAGTGAGGCGCTGAAGCGTTTCCTGGCACACCACGGCGTCGAGACCGCCGCCGGCTGGCACGACCTCCCCGACCACGTCGCGGCGGTCGCCGAGGCCGGCGCGCTGCTCGCGGACGCCGGGCGCGACGATGCCGCCTGCGTCCTGCTCGAGCGGTTCCTCTCCCCCTGGTTCCAACGCTACGCGTCCGAAATCGTAGCGGCGGACGACAGCGGCTTCTACGGGCCGCTGACCGAGTTCTTGGGTTCTCTTCTGAGTGAGGTGTCATGTGAAGCTGCGGCGTAGGGAGTTCTTGAAGTTGTCCGGGGCCACGGTCGGTGCCATGGCCTTGGGGGGGAGCGCCCAGGCGCAGCTCTTCCCCGACGGGTTCCCGAACCCGTTCCGCGCGCCACCGAGCAAGTGGTTCGCGAAGGACGACATCACCACCTCGTACAACTACTGCGAGATCTGCTTCTGGAAGTGCGGCATCCAGGCTTCCGTCCAGGGCGGCAAGGTGCGCAAGGTCGACGGCTACGAGGGCAACCCGAAGTCGCGCGGCATGCTCTGCCCCCGCGGCCAAGGCGGCGTCGCCACCACCTACGACCCCGACCGGCTCAAGAAGCCGCTGATCCGCGTCGAGGGCACCGAGCGCGGCGACGGACAGTACCGCGAGGCCAGCTGGGACGAGGCGTACGACTACATCGCCGAGAAGATGAACCAGATCAAGTTCGAGCACGGCAGCGAGTCCGTCGCGTTCTTCGCGCACGGGACCGGCGACAGCTGGTTCGGCTCCTACCTGCCCGGCGCCTGGGGCAGCCCCAACGCCGCCAAGCCCTCGGTGAGCCTCTGCACCGCCCCGCGCGAGACCGCCAGCCAGTACACCTTCGGCCGTGGCATCTCCGGCCACGAGCAGATCGACTGGGACGAGACCGACTACATCGTCCTCATCGGCCACCACATCGGCGAGGACACCCACAACACCCAGCTGCAGGACTTCTCACTGGCCCTCAAGCGCGGCGCCAAGCTCGTCGTCGTCGACCCGCGCTTCAGCGTCGCCGCCTCCAAGGCGAACGACTGGCTGCCGATCAAGCCGGCGACCGACACCGCGCTGCTGCTGGCCTGGGCCCACGTCCTCGTGGAGGAGGGCCTGTACGACGCCGAGTACGTGGAGAAGTACACGCTCGGCTTCGAGGAACTCGCCGCCCACGTCGCGCAGTACACCCCGGAGTGGGCCGCCGAGATCACCGACATCCCGGCCGACACCATCCGCCGCATCGCCCGCGAGATGGCCGCCCACGCGCCGCGCGCCGTGCTCCCCGTCAGCCGCCACGTCGTGTGGTACGGCCCCGACGACATGCACCGCATGCGCTCGCTCTACATCGTCAACATCCTGCTGGGCAACTACGGCATGCCCGGCGGCTACTACTTCTGTGACGCGCCGGTGGTCGAGGCGTACCCGCACCCCGACCTGCCCCTCTCGCCCGCCTCGGGCGGCTGCGGCGGCGGCCCGGTCGAGGTCGGCGAGTCCCCCTTCCGGCCCGCAGCGGACCGCGGCAAGTTCTTCGGCACCGCCACGGCGGTGCAGGAACTCATCGAGCCGATGATCACCGGCGAGCCCTACCCGATCAAGGGCCTGTTCAGCTACGGCGTCAACCTGTTCCACTCGATCCCCATGGTCGAACGCACCAAGCAGGCGCTGAAGGAACTCGACCTCTACGTCGCCATCGACATCCTGCCGATGGAACACGTCATGTGGGCCGACGTCATCCTGCCCGAGTCGACCTACCTCGAGCGCTACGACGACCTGCTGCTGCAGGCACACAAGACGCCCTTCATCTCGGCGCGCTTCCCGGCCCACCCCCCGCTGTACGACACCCGCGGCGCGTTCGACATCGCCAAGGAGCTCGGCGAGCGCCTCGGCCTCGGCGAGTACTTCCCCTGGCAGAACGTCGAGGAGTACCTCGACCGCCGGCTGTCGTCGATCGGCTCGAGCCTCGAGGCCATCCGCGAGACGGGCACGATCACGCGCCGCGGCCGGCCGTACTTCCCCGACTGGGAGCGCCTCAACCGCAACCCCATCGGCACGCCCTCGGGCAAGATCGAGATCTACTCCGAGCGCTTCGCCGAGGCGGGGCTCGACCCGCTGCCGGTCTTCGTGCCGCCGATCGAGGGGCCCGCTGGCATGTACCGCCTGCTCTACGGCCGCAGCCCGGTCCACACCTTCGCGCGCACCCACAACAACCCCATCCTGATGGAGGCGCACGGCGAGAACGGCGTGTGGATCTCGACGTCCGAGGCCGAGCGGCTCGGCGTCCGGCACAACGAGTACGTCTACCTCGAGAACCAGGACGGCGCCCGCGAGGGCCCCGTGCGGGCGTACGTCACCGAGCGCATCCGCAACGACTGCGTCTACCTCGTCCACGGCTTCGGCCACAAGGCGCCGCTCATGCGCATCGCCAACGGCCGCGGCGCCTCGGACACCCACCTGCAGACGCGCTACGACCTCGACCCCGTGTCGGGCGGCGCCGGCCTGCGCAACAACTGGGTCAAGCTCGTCAAGGGGGCCCCGGACCCGCAGCATCCGCCGGTCGCCTGGCTGGCCCGTGAAGGGAGCCGCGCATGACCCGCCTCGCGATGGCCATCGACCTCGGCGCCTGCGTCGGCTGCGCGGCCTGCTCGATCGCCTGCAAGATGGAGAACGAGGTCCCCCTGGGCGTCAACCGCCTGTGGATCCGCAACACCACGCTGGGCACCTTCCCCAACCTCACGGTCGAGCACCGGCCCGAGCAGTGCCTGCACTGCGAGAACCCGCCCTGCGTGCCCGTCTGCCCCACCGGCTGCTGCTTCGTGCGCGACGACGGCATCGTCGACATCGACCCCAAGAAGTGCATCGGCTGCTCCGCCTGCATCGCGGCCTGCCCGTACGACGCGCGCCACATGCTGCCCCAGGGGTACGTGAGCAAGTGCGACTTCTGCAAGCACCGCGTCGAGGAGGGCCGCATGCCGGCCTGCGTCGAGACCTGCCCCACCCTCTGCCGCACCTTCGGCGACCTCGACGACCCGAACAGCCCGGTGTCCATCGCCATCCGCGAGGCCAAGCGCGTCGACGTCCTGCGCCCCGGCCTGGGCACCGAGCCGAAGCTCTATTACCTCAACACACCCGCCACGTTCGGTCTCGTCGGCGAGACGGGAGGGACTTTGTGACCGAGTTCTACGGCCTCCCCTTCAGCGCGCACTTCTGGCACTGGCCGACCCTGATCCACTTCGCGCTGGTCGCGCTCGCCGGCGGCATGGTGCTGGTCACCGCGATCGCCAGCATCAAGAACCACCCGAAGGTCCGCACCTACGCCCTGATCACGATGGTGCTCATCGTGCTCGACCTCATCACGCTGTGGGTCGAGTCGCCGTCGCGCTTCCGCTTCACCCACGTGTGGCTCTTCCTGACCGTCACCCCGACCGCGCCCATCTGGCTCGGGGCCTGGGGTCTGATCATCTCGCTGGGCTCGAGCTTCTTCGTGTGGCTGGACAAGGGCCCCAAGATGCTGTGGAACGCCGGCCTCGTCGTCGGCGCCGCGCTCGCCCTCACCTACCCGGGCCTCGCCCTGGCGATCAACATCAACCGTCCCCTGTGGACGCCCGTGCTCCTCGTCCTCTTCCCCCTGACCGGCATGGTCACGGTCCTCGGCCTCGCGCACCTGCTCAAGCAGGCGTGGGCCGCGCGCTGGCTCGTCAGCGTCTCGATCGCCAGTGCCGTCATGGGCATCGTCTACCTCTTCGCCCTGGCGACCGGCTCGGCCGAGGCGCGCCAGGCCTTCGAGTACCTCTGGAGCCACGACGGCCTGTGGCTCTCCGTGGGCATCGCCGCCCTGCTCGTCGCGCCGGTCCTCATCCGGCGCCTCCCCCTCCTCGCAGGCCTGGTGCCGCTCGTCGGCGCCACCCTGGTCCGCAGCCTGATCGTCGAAGCCGGTCAGGCCCAGTTCTTCGGGTTCTAGGGCTGCCCGCCCAGAACGAACCGGGGCCAGCGCGCCCCATCGAAAGGGAGTACCCCATGAAGCGTTTCGCCCTCGTCCTCGTCGCCTTCCTCGTCGCCTCCGGCGCCTTCGCGCAGAGCGCCACCGAACAGTTCGGCGCCATCATCAACGAAGCCTCCGAAGCCCGCTGGCTGCAGATCGGTGTCGACGACTCCCTCGACTTCATCGAGCAGGTCGAGCCGTTCCTCCTCGACGTCCGCCGCCAGGACGAGTTCGACCTCGGCCACATCGACTTCGCCGTCCTCATCCCGGTCACCGAACTCGCCGACCGCCTCGGTGAGCTCCCCGAGAACAAGGACACCCCGATGATCATCTACTGCGCGGCGGGCGTTCGCGGCAACTGGGCGCTCTCGCTCGTCAAACTCGCGGGCTACACCAACGTGCGCAACATGAGCGGTGGCTTCAACGCCTGGAAGGATGCCGGCTACCCCATCGTCGACTGATCCCACCCGCACGAGCAAGCACTGGCCGGCCCCCGGAGCCTCGGGGGCCGGCCGCCGTCTACCACCGCCCAGGCCCTGGCATCGGGACATCTGGACCTTCAGGTCGCATTCGTCGCCGTTTATCCTGCACGGCAGGTCGTGAAACATCTCACGATCCGATGCGAGGAGGCGGCATGCCGAAGGACGTGTTCAGGGAGACCATCAGCCGAAGGCGGTTCTTGGTCGGGTCGGCCGCCGTCGCGGCCGGCGCGCTATTGGCCGACAGGGGCTGGGCCGACGCCCAGCCCTTCTTCGGGCCTGACGGCGTCGACGTCGAGGGCCTCGAGCAAGCCGGTTACCTGGTGCGGCACACGATCTGCCACCAGTGCGGGGCCGGCTGCGGCCTGACCGCCCTGGTCAAGAAGGGTGCTGCGGCGGGCGAGGACCGCATGCTCATCCTCCCCAACCAGGATCCGGGCCACCCGCAGCGGGGTATGTGCGGTCGCGGCGCGACCGCGCCCTACACGTGGGACAGCCCGCTCCGGCTGCGCACCCCGCTGAAGCGTCTGGGCGAGCGCGGCGAGGGGCGCTTCGAAGAGGTTTCCTGGGACCAGGCGCTCGACGAGATCGCCGGGCGGCTGCGCGAGATCGTCGAGCGCGACGGCGCCAAGTCCGTGGCGGTGACCAGCCACGACTTCGGTACCGAGGCGCAATGGCTCGCCTGGCCGCTGGGCACGCCCAACGTCGTCAACCAGGCGAGCACCTGCAACACGGCCGGTGTCGTCGCCCGCCGCTGGGTGCTCGGCACCAGCCATGCGCACCACGCGGTGATCGACCCTGACTACGACCACCTGCGCTACGTGCTCTTCCCCGGGCGCAGCCTGGCCGCGCCGATGGGCGCCGTCCACCGCCTGGCGAAGGCACGTGAGCACGGTGCCAAGGTCGTGTTCCTCAACCCGGCCCACCCCGACGTCGCCTTCGCCGACGGCGAGTGGCTCGCCTGCCTGCCCGGCACCGACGCCGCCTTCATGCTCGGGCTGGCCCACGTGCTCGTGCACGAGCAGCTCTACGACGCCGATTTCGTCCGCGAACACACGAACCTCCCCTTCCTGCTCAAGCCCGACGGGCTGCCGCTCACGGCGGCCGACCTGGCCGCGGACGGCGCGACCGACGCCTTCGCGGTGTGGGACGTCGCGGCCGGCGCCATCGCCTTCCACCGCGACGAGGGCGTCGAGCCCGACGTCGGCTACGCCGGGACCGCGACGCTCGCCGACGGCAGCGAGGTCGCCGTCACGACCGCCTGGAACCGCTTCGTCGCGCACCTCGACGACTACGGGCCGGCGCAGGCCGGCGCGATCACCGGCCTGCCGGCCGAGACGATCGTCCGCGTGGCCCGCGAGCTGCACACCATGCAGGGCGTCGTGGAGGACACCTGGTACAACACCCGCAACGGCAACGACACCGACGCGGTCATGGGCCTGCTGACCGTCAACGCGCTCCTCGGGAACTTCGACAAGCCCGGCGGCCTGTGCGTGCGCCCGGGCGCCAAGGTCCCGGGCATCATGAGCCGCTCCAGCGACGGCACGGTGCGGACCGCCCTGGGCGACGGCTTCCTCATGACGGAGACCCGGCGCATCGACCAGGAGACCTACCCCGAGACCAACGCGACCTTCGACGCCGTGCTCGAGGGCGCCATCTCCGGCACCCCGTACCCGATCAAGGCGTTGGTGCTGCTCGGTGCGACGCTGTTCCACCGCGACCCCAACACGGCGCGCGTGCAGGAGGCGCTGCGCAAGCTCGAGCTGGTCGTCAACGTCGACGTGGTGCACCAGGAGGTCAGCGACTGGTCCGACTACGTGCTGCCCGCGGAGATGTTCCTCGAGCGCAGCCGGCTCTCCAGCATCGGCTGGACCATGACGGCGGCCGCGGCCAAGGCGGACAAGGTCACGGACCCGCCGCCCGGCGTCGACGCACGCCCGAACGAGTGGATCATGCTCGAGATCTTGCGTCGCGCCTACCCGCAGCGCGCCGCGATGATGGGCTACCTCGAACCCATGCGGGACCTCGACACCTTCCGGACCGAGTTCCAGCAGAAGATCGAGGACGCGCGCATCGAAGGGCTCGCGAAGGCCTGGGAGCGCGACGTCGCCGACCTGCGGGCCGAGTTCCGCGCCAAGGGGTACGCGGTCTTCCAGGAGCAGCGCTACGGCACCGTGCCCTACCGCAACGCCTTCAGCACCCCCAGCGGGCGCGTCGAGGTCTACGCGCTGCGCCCCGTGCTGCGCGGCTACCGGCCGCACGGCTTCGCTTACCACTTCGATCCCCCTGCCTTCTCGATGCCTCGCGGCGACGACGAGTTCTACCTGGTGAACGGCAAGAGCCCCATCGGTTCGTCGGGGCTCTCGAGCCTCGCGTTCCCCACCCAGTACCTCGTCGACAACGCGTTGTGGCTCAACCCGACCGACGCAGAGCGCCTCGGGCTCGCCGACGGCGCCGATGCCGACGTCACCGGCCTCGACACCGGCTGGGAGGCGCGGACCGAGGTGCGCGTGACCCCGCGCGTTCGGCCCGGCGTCGCCTACCTCTACTCCTACGCGGGCGGCAACCGCCAGAAGGTCGTGGCCGACGATCCCCGCTTCGCCAAGCTGTCCAAGGGCCTGAACCCGCAATGGTTCTCGCGATCGTGGATCGATCCCGTCACGGGCAGCAACGCCAACAACGCCTCCGTGCGCATCCGCCGGGCGTGAGCAGATAAGGACCTGAGATGAGCACACGTCTGCGCAAGGGACAAGCCCCCACGAGGCGGATGGCGCACGTCTGGGACGCCAGCCGCTGCATCGCCTGCGGCGCCTGCGTCCTGGCCTGCACCTCGACGAACAACCCGGACATGATGGCGCGCGAGGAGAAGGGCTGGAACTCGCTGGCCTCCAACATCCGACGCATCGACGGCGTCAGCCCGCAGGGGCGCCCCGAGATCCTGCTGGTCCAGTGTCAACACTGCGAGGACGCGCCCTGCCTCGCCACCTGCCCGTTCGGCGCGACCTACATGGACGACAACGGCATGATCCGCCTCGACCCGCGCATGTGCTCCGGCTGCAGCTACTGCGTCACGAGCTGCCCCTACAACGTGCGCTGGTTCCACCCCGACAGCAAGCTGCCGAAGAAGTGCATGGGCGACACCTGCCTCGAGCTCGTCGACGAGGGACTACCGCCCGCCTGCGTCCAGGCGTGCCCCGCCGGCGCCCGCGACTACGGCGACCTCAACGACCCCGACAGCAGCGTGAGCCTCACGCTCCGCACCAAGCGCAGCCGGCGGCTGCTGGAGAACGCCGGCACCGAACCGAAGTACTTCGTGGTGGAGGGCTCCTGATGGCACCCGCGGATCTGCACTTCCAGGTCGACATCGCCCACTGGGGATGGAGCATCGCCTGGTTCCTCTGGTTCGTCGGCATCGCCGGCATGGGCTCGGTCGCCTACTTCTTCGTCCGCAAGGCGGCCCTGTCGTACGTGATCTTCGGCTCGCTCGCCGTCGGCCTCGTGCTCGTGGTCAGCCACCTCGGCCGCTGGTGGAACCTGCCGCGCACCCTCTGGACGATGGTCACCAACGGGATCTTCAACTACAGCTCGTGGATGATCATCGGCATCGTGCTCCTCTCCGTCCACCTGCTCCTCACCGTCATCCTCGTGGCGAGCCACATTCCCTGGCTACAGCGCATCGGTTGGCTCAGGTGGACGGGCACCCTCGCCAGGGCGAACGCCTACCTGATCGTCTACGCCTTCCTGGGCTTCATGGCCACCGTCTACAGCGGCTTCCTGCTCACGCAGGCCTCCGGCATCCCGCTGTGGAACACCTCGCTCATCCCCGTCCTGTGGGTGGTCTCCGGCTCGATCGCCGCCATCGCCGTCATCGAGCTCATGTACGTCTTCGGGCTCATCGAGTCCAGCGTGTCGACCCTGGCGGTACGCCTGGGCCTCGGGCTCGACGCGATCAAGCTGCTCGCCGTCCTCGGCTTCCTGCACGTCGCCCTGGCGTACGGCAGCGCGGGCGCGCGCATCGGCGCGACCGCGATGGCCTCCGGCGAGTACGCCCTGATGACCTGGGGGGGCGTGATCGGCGTCGGCATCCTCGTCCCGATCGCCATCGGCCTCTACACGGTGCTGGTCAAGAAGAGCAAGCCGCTGCTGGCGATCTCGTCGGTCGCCGCCCTCGCGGGGGTGTTCTTCCTGCGCGCGGTGGTGCTGCTGGCCGGCGCCTGGGAGCCGCTCGTGCTCTAGTGCTCGTGCCGTAGCGCCGCCTCTGCGGCGCGAGAGTGTGTGTCCCGGGACTCCGTCCCGGGACACCCGCGCCCCGAGACTCCGTCCCGGGGCGCCACCGAAATGTCGGTCCTGCCCGTGCGGAACGCGGCGAGGCAGGCCCACGCCCGCGAGACTCAGCCCGCGCGCTCGGCCCACCAGGCGGCCAGCCACCCGAGCGACGCGAGCGTGCCCTCCCGCGCCTCGGCAATCAGGTCCTCCGGCACCAACAGCGCGTCGTTGCGGCGCTGCTGACAGTCCCAGCCGGCCACCGGCAGCGCGCGGCCGTCGCGAAAGAGCTCGATCAGG
>CAZJUA010000221.1:0-2065 GCA_964549045.1 uncultured bacterium
ACCTACCTGGCGTCGATCCCCGCCCGCATCGAGGTGTGGACCGCGACCTTCCCCTCCGGCATGCTGCTGCAGGGCGGCTACGCCTTCGCCATGTTCCTGCTCGGCCTCATCGCCGCCCGCGCCAAGGCGCTGCGCGTCGGCGGCCCACTCCGGTCGCGACGCCTCATGGCCTGGGGCTTCGGCCTCGGCCTGCCCATCCAAGCGCTCACCGCCTGGGCGGCGATCGCCAACGAGCTCGGCGGCGCCACCAGCGAGACCGTCGCCGTGGGCGCGATCGCGCTCAACCTCACCACCGCGCCGCTGCTCTCCGCCGGCTACGTCGGCGCCATCCTCCACCTGCTCGAGCGGCGCCCGGCATGGATCGCCTGGATGCGCTACCCCGGCCAGATGTCGCTGACCACCTACCTCCTGCAGTCGGCGGTGCTGGCGACCGTGTTCGGGCCCTGGGGGCTCGGCCTCTTCCAGCGCCTCGACTACGGCGTCGCCGTGCTCGTCGCGGCCGCCACCTACCTTGCGCTGGCGGGCCTCGCGCGGGTCGTGCTCGGGCGCTTCCGGCAGGGGCCGATGGAGTGGGTCATGAGCGAGGGGACGAAGCGGTGGGCGCGGGGGTAGTTGGGCGGGGGCTGACGGCGGAAGAGCCCGAGCGGCACGGCCGAGCGTGCCCATCAAGCGGGCATCCCGTAAGTCCCGCCTCGCAACCAGCCGTGGCGCCGGCACCCCCTCGGGCGCCGGCGCCGCAACACCAACCGTCGGTAGCCCCGCAGCTCAGGCCAACGCCAGCCCCTTGAAGCTCTCGAGCTGCGCCTTGATGGCGCGTTCGGTCGGCAGGCGCTCGGTGCTGGACGCCCCGTAGAAGCCGGCGATGCCGGGCATCATCTTCAGGGCCCTGCCGACGTTCGCGGGCTCGTCGAAGGGGCCGCCGTGGCAGATCACCAGCAGGTCCTTGCGGATGCTCCAGGCCGCCTCGGCCATCTCCATGACGCGCTCGACCGCCTGCTCGAGCGTCAGCGCGACGGAGGCGCCGATGGTGCCGGCGGTCGTGAGGCCCATGTGCGGCACCAGCAGGTCGGCGCCGGCCTCCGTCATCGCCTTGGCCTCGTCGACGTTGAACACGTACGGCGACGTGAACAGGTCGAGTTCGTGGGCGACGCGGATCATGTCGACTTCTTTGTCGTAACCGATGCCGGTGGCCTCCATGTTCTGGCGCATGACGCCGTCGAACAGCCCGACCGTGGGGAAGTTCTGGACGCCGGAGAAGCCGGCGTCGCGCACCTGCTTGAGGAACACCGGCATGAGGCGGAACGGATCGGTGCCGTTGACGCCCGCGAGGACCGGCGTGTGCTTCACGACCGGCAAGACCTCGGAGCCCATCTGCATGACGATCTCGTTGGCGTCGCCATAGGCGAAGAGACCCGTCAGGGAGCCGCGGCCCGCCATGCGGTAGCGGCCCGAGTTGTAGATGATGAGGAGGTCGGCGCCGCCGGCCTCGGCGAACTTCGCCGAGATACCCGTGCCGGCACCAGAACCGATGATCGGCTTGCCCTGCGACCGCTGCTGGGCGAGGCGCTCGAGGATCTCCTTACGCGTGAAGGCCATGCTGTTCATGCCCCTTTCTGGGCGACCATCTCGAGCAGCGCCGCAACGGTGGCGCTCGAGAACTGCGGGTCGTTGATGTCGACGTCCATCTCGACGATGTCGATGCCGGGCTTCAGGTTCGCCCGCAGGGCGTCGACGAACGCCCGGTTGGCCTCGGGCAAGTGGAACGGCTTGCCCTCGAGGTCGACCTCCGAGAACCCCTTGACCGGCACGTAGACGGCGACCGGGCCCGTGGCGGCGCCCAGCTTCTCGGCGAAGATCTCCCCGAGACGCGCGTTCTCCTCCGGGGTGGTGCGCATGAGCGTGACGTTGGGGTTCCACTTGTAGAAGGTGCGGTCGCGGTACTTCTCGGGGATCGTCTCGGGCGCCCAGAAGTTGCACATGTCGATGCAGCCGGGCACCACCACCTGCGGGATGCCGGCTCGAGCGGCGGCCTCCAGCCGGGGCGGGCCGGCCCCTCCGCCCCCCG
>CAZJUA010000222.1:0-22143 GCA_964549045.1 uncultured bacterium
GCGCGAGGAGCCGGCAAGTGGTGACCGCCGTACCTCTGGAACCGGGCGGGCTGGACGCCCGTTGACGTCGCGGTCATGCGTGCCCTAGCATCCATGAAGGCAGTTCCACAGGGAGTCTAGGAATTCTCGACGGTCAAGGCCTACCGCGAACGCTCCCGCAGGGCGCGCAACGCGTTCCGCACCGTGCATCCGGCTACCGTCATGACCGATCCGGCCGTGTCCGGCTCGTGGTCCTCGCCCCGCGAGCACCAGCGCGAGGGGCACGCTCCGCTCTGCCGTGACCATCCGCCACGGTCCCTGAACCACCGCTGCCTGAACCCAAGGAGACGCCATGCCCACCGAACCGCCCCCCACCTTCCCTCCGGGCTTCCGCTGGGGCGTCGCCACCGCCAGCTACCAGATCGAGGGCGCCGTCGCCGAGGACGGTCGCGGGCCGTCGATCTGGGACACCTTCTGTGCGACGCCCGGCAAGGTCGCGAACGGCGACACGGGCGACGTCGCGTGCGACCATTACCACCGCTGGGAGGACGACCTCGAGCTCATGCAGCGCCTGGGCGTGCAGGCCTACCGCTTCAGCGTCGCCTGGCCGCGCGTGATCCCGGCGGGCACCGGCGCGATCAACGCCAAGGGGCTCGACTTCTACGACCGGCTGGTCGACGGCCTGCTGGCGCGCGGCATCGAGCCGTTCGCGACCCTCTACCACTGGGACCTGCCGCAGCCGCTGCAGGACGCCGGCGGCTGGCCGTGGCGCGGGATCGTCGAGCCGTTCGTGGCGTACGCCGACGCCGTCACGCGGCGCCTCGGCGACCGCGTTCGCGGCTACGCGACCCTGAACGAGCCCTGGTGCAGCGCGCACCTCGGGTACCACTTCGGCGAGCACGCGCCCGGCCTGCGTGACCCCGCGCTGGCGCTCGCTGCCAGCCACCACCTTTTGCTGGCCCACGGCTCCGCCCTGCCGGCGATGCGCGCGAACGCGCCGGGCGCCATGCACGGCACGGTGCTCAACCTCTACCCCGTCCACCCCGCCTCACCGAGCGAGGCCGACGCCGCCGCGGCGCGCCGCTTCGACGCCTTCTTCAACCGCTGGTTCCTCGACCCGCTCCTGCTCGGCCGCTACCCGGCCGACCTGTGGGCCGCGTACGGCGACGACGCACGGGCGGTCGAGGACGGCGACCTGGAGGTCATCGCTCGGCCGCTCGACTTCCTGGGCGTGAACTACTACAGCCGCTCCATCGTCGCCGCCGATCCCGGCCCGCAGGGCTTGACCATGGCGCCGCCGCCGCCGGGCGCCGAGCGCACGGAGATGGGCTGGGAGGTCTATCCGCAGGGGCTCACCGAGCTGCTCGTGCGGCTCGACCGCGACTACGATCTCCCGCCCGTCTTCATCACCGAGAACGGCGCCGCCTACCCGGACGCCGTCGGCGCCGACGGCCGCGTGGAGGACGCGGACCGCGTGCGCTTCCTCGCGCGGCACTTCGCGGCGCTGGCCGACGCGGTCGCGCGCGGCGTCGACGTCCGCGGCTACTTCGCCTGGAGCCTCCTCGACAACTTCGAGTGGAGTCACGGGTACGACAAGCGCTTCGGCCTGGTGCACGTCGACTACGCCACGCAGGCGCGGACGCCGAAGCGCAGCGCCCTGTGGTACGCGGACTTCATCGCGCGGCAGCGGGCGGCCGCCGCGGAGGTGTCCTCGTGAACGGGGCTCGGCGCGCCGAAGCGAGGCGGTGGGCGCCGGCGCGGCGAGACCCTTGATGGAGCCCGACGACGGCTGGCGCGTGCCCGCGTGGGTGGACGCGGTCCGCGATGCGGGCCGCCCCCACGTGCTGCTGATGACGGGCCTGCCGGGCACGGGCAAGACCGTCCTGGCGCTGCGCCTCGAGCGCGCGCTGTCCGCGGTGCGGCTCAACGTCGACGAGTGGATGATCCCACTCTTCGGGGAGCACATGCCGCGGGACGTCTTCGACGCGCGCTCCGCGACCTTGCAGGGCTTCGCCTGGTCGATCGCGGAGCGCCTCGTCGCGCTCGGCGTGCACGTGGTGATGGACCACGGCTTCTGGACGCGGGCGGCGCGCGCGGGCGCGGCGGCGCGGGCGGTCGCGGCCGGCGGCGTGCCGCTGTTCGTGGTCCTCGACGCGCCGAGGCACGTGCTCGAGGAGCGCCTCGCGCGGCGAAACGCCGCGTTGCCGGCGGGCACCTTCGAGATCACGCCGGAGATGCTCGACGTGTTCGAGGGCATGTTCGAACCGCCGAGTCCAGCGGAGGGGTTGCGCGTCGTGGTCGTTCCCTTCGCCGACGAACCGGCCGGCTGAAGGCGCCTCAGCCCCCCAGGAGCGCCGCCACCCGCGCCCATGGCAACCTGTGCGCCACCAGCGGCTGCGACCCGTCGGGTTGCCCCTGCTGCCACATCGCGACGAGTTGGTCGCCGATCCGCATCAGGCTGAGGTAGCGACTGCAACCGGTACCGTACGGCGACACGAACAGCGGCGCCCAGCGCGACAGCCGCCGCAGCGCCGCCGGGTGGTCGTCCGGGCTCCACAGGGCGCCGCCGAGCTCCTCGCACGAGTACCCGCGCGGGCGCGCGGCGGCCCGCGGGTTCTCGTCCAGCGGGCGCATGCACTCCGCGCCGTCGTAGAGGTAGACGGAGCGCGCGGGCAGGTCGGCGAAGCGCCCGATCCGGGGCACCGGCCAGCGGTGCGTGACGCGGGTGACGGCGACATCCCACAGCGGGCCGCGGGGCGCGAACTGCCAGTCGCGCACGGAGAAGGCCCCGCCGTCGCCAGCACGGGCAGCCCAGGCGGTGTTCGACGACGCCCATGAGGCGGGGTGCACGGAGGCGTAGAGGTGCGTCATGTCGCCCTCGCGGAACACGACGGGGTCCTTGACGTGCAGCGCGTCGGGCTCGGCGCCGGCGAGGCAGGGCGCCTGCGTCGCGGCGTCGATGGCGTCGGGCCGTGGACCGGTCAGTCGGTCGATCGACCACACCCCGGTGCCGGGCTTCTGCAGCGCAGCCACCGGCGCGGGATAGGCCACGTCCTTCTCGAGGGCGACGAACATCTCCCAGCCGCCGTCCGCGCGGCGGGCCAGGGCGGAGCCCTCGATCGACGTCACGGCGCCGAGGCGCGAGAGCTCTGCCTTCGACCACGACGCCACCTGCTCGAAGATGTGGCCATCGTCCTCGGAGCGGAAGAGCGCCAGCTCGAGGCCGCGCGCGCCAGACAACACGCCGGTGCGCGAATCGCCGGAGTCCCGGTAGCGGCCGACGAGCCACACGGTCCCGGCGGCGGGGTCGACCACGGCGTTGCCGGCGCCGAACCAGAAGCCGTCGACCGCGGCGTGCGGGGGCACGACCACGGTGGCGCGCTCCTGGTCGACGAGTTCGCGCAGCAGGGCGACCAGGGAGGCGTCCGCGGGGTCGGGGTGCAGGTCGGCGATGGGCTGGGCGCGCTGGGACATGGTCCACCTCGCTAGCGCCATGATGCCCCACACCGCGCCCCCCACCACAGACGCCGTGCCCCCGACCCCGTAGCCTCGGGCATGACCACGACCCCCTTCCCCGACGGTGGCCTCGCCGTCGTCGTCGGCGCCTCGGGCGCCATCGGCAGCGCTCTCGAGGCCCACTTGCGCGACGACCCGCGCTTCGCCGACGTCGTCGGCCTGTCCCGCTCCAGCACGCCCGCCCTCGACCTCCTGGACGAGGCCAGCATCGCGGCCGCCGCCGCCGCGGTCGCCGAGCACGACCTCGACGTTCGCCTCGTGATCGACGCCACCGGCTTCCTGCACGGCGACGGCGTCATGCCCGAGAAGAGCCTTCGCGCCCTCGATCCGGCGCAGCTGGCGCACGCCTTCGCCATCAACGCGATCGGGCCGGCGCTCCTCATGAAGCACCTGCTGCCGCTGCTGCCGCGCACCGGTAAGTCGGCGTTCGCGACGATCTCCGCGCGGGTGGCGAGCCTGGGCGAGAACCGTCTCGGCGGCTGGTACGGCTACCGGGCGTCCAAGACGGCGCTCAACCAGCTGCTGCGGACGGCCGCCGCCGAGATCGGGCGCGGCAGGCGCGAGGCGGTGTTGGTGGCCCTGCACCCGGGGCACGTCGAGAGCCGACTGTCGGCCCCCTTCGGCAGCGGCGGCCAGCCGACGCTGAGCCCGGACGAGGCCGCGGCGAAGCTCCTCACGGTGATCGACGGCCTCACGCCCGCCGACTCCGGCGGCTTCTTCGACCAGGAGGGTCAGCCGATCCCCTGGTGAGCATGCCTGCCGCGGGCGATACTCGGCCCATGAGCATCCCGCGGACGATCATCGAGCCCTTCCGCATCCACTCCGTCGAGCCCCTGCGCATGACGACCGAGGACCAGCGCCGCGCCGCCCTGCGAGCCGCCGGCTACAACCTCTTCTCGCTGCGCAGCGAGGACGTGCTGATCGACCTCCTCACCGACTCGGGCACCGGCGCGATGTCGAGCGAGCAGTGGGCGGGCATCCAGCGGGGTGACGAGGCGTACGCCGGCTCCCCCTCGTGGTACCGCTTCGAGGCCGCCGTCAAGAAGCTCTTCCCCATGCCGCACGTCATCCCCACCCACCAGGGCCGCGCGGCCGAGAAGATCCTGATGGCCGCGATCGGCGGCCCGGGCAAGAAGATCCCGAACAACACCCACTTCGACACGACCCGCGCCAACGTCGAGGCCACCGGCGCCGCGGCCGTCGACCTCGTCATCCCCGAGGGCCTCGACCCCGCCCTCGAGCACCCCTTCAAGGGGAACATGGACCTGGGTCGCCTCGACGCCTTCCTGCGGGACAACGCAGGGGCCGTGCCGGCGGTGTTCGTCACGATCACCAACAACTCCGGCGGCGGGCAGCCCGTGTCGCTCGCGAACCTGCGCGGCGTGCGCGAGCTGTGCGACCGCCACGGCGTGCCGCTCTTCCTCGACGCCTGCCGCTTCGCCGAGAACGCCTGGTTCATCCGCGAGCGCGAGGAGGGCCAGCAGGGCCGCGAGGTGGCCGACATCGTGCGCGACATCGCCGGCCTCGCCGACGGCATGACGATGAGCGCCAAGAAGGACGGCCTGGCGAACATCGGCGGCTGGCTGGCCGTACGCGACGACGAGCTCGCCGCCCGCTGCCGCAACCTGCTCATCCTCACCGAGGGCTTCCCCACCTACGGCGGCCTCGCCGGCCGCGACCTCGACGCCATCGCCCAGGGGCTCGAGGAGGTCGTGCAGCACGACTACCTGCGCTACCGCATCCGCTCCACCTGGTACCTGGGCGAGGGCCTGCACCGCGCCGGCGTGCCGGTGATGCGGCCCGTCGGGGGCCACGCCGTCTACATCGACGCGCGCGCCCTGCTGCCGCACGTCCCGCCGCTGCAGTACCCCGGCCAGGCGGTCGCGGTCGCGCTCTACGAGGCCGGCGGCATCCGCGCCTGTGAGATCGGCACGGTCATGTTCGGGCGCCACCCGGACGGCAGCGAGACGCCGGCCGCCCTCGACCTCGTGCGCCTGGCGATCCCGCGCCGCACCTACACACAGAGCCACGTCGACTACGTCATCGAGGTCTGCGCCGAGGTGGCGGGCCGCGCCGACGAGCTGCGCGGCTACCGCATCGCGCAGGAACCGCCGGCGCTGCGGCACTTCACGGCGCGGTTCGAGCCGCTGGCGGGTTGAGTCCGCCGGCCCAGAGCGAGTAGACCGAGGCGGTCGCGATCGGAACGGCTGGCGGCCGCGACACACCGGCCCCGTACGCCCCCGTCAGGGCCCCGCCAGCGCGTCCCGCAGCGCCGCCGGATCGTCGCTCATGAGTCCGTCCGCCCCGAGGAGGCGCATCGCCTCGAACATGAAGCGGCTCTCCGACCCCCCGAACCAGACGAACACCTGGCGGCCCTCCCGGTGCGCCCGCCGGATCATGCCGGGGGGGGGAGCACCATCTCGGCCATCGGGCAGACGTACTGGGCATCACCCGGCGGCTGGCGGACGTCGAAGCGCCAACGGCCGTGAAGGGCGCACAACCGCGCATCGGGCGCGAGGCTCCGCAGCCGCTCGAGTGACGCCGCCTGGAACGACTGGATGACCGCATGGTCGAGGTAGTCGGCGCCCCGCAGCGCCTGCAGGAGCTTCTCCTCGATGCCCGGGTAGAGGTGCGCGGCCTTCGTCTCGGGCAGGATCCCCACACCGTGCGCCCGCGCCAGGGCCACCACCTCCTCGAGCGTCGGCACCCGTTCGCCACCACCCGCATCGAGCGCGCGAACCTGCGCCAGGGTCAGATCGCGCAGGGCGCCGGTTCCGTCGGTCGTCCGATCCACCGTCTCGTCGTGGATGACCACCAGCGCGCCGTCGCGGGTCATCTGGACGTCGAACTCCAGCCACGCCGCACCTTGATCGATGGCGGTCCGGAAGGCGGCGAGGGTGTTCTCGGGCGCGTGGACCGGGCCGCCGCGGTGGGCGATGACCTGAACCGGCCCGGCCGGCGGCGTTCGCAACGAGACATGCCCGCCGTAGTACGCCAGCGGTATGGAGAGGATGATGCCCGCGGCCAACAGGCATCGACGGTGCGACCCAGTCACGCGGCGCCGCGCGCCGCCACCAGCGCCTCGGCATGCTCGCTGCGGCCCACCGCGCGGGCGTAGCGCACGCCCTCCTCGGCCAGGCGATCCGCCGTCGCGCGTTCACCGAGCGCCAAGTGAAGGCGGACCAGCTCGGTGTAGGCCTCGAGCGCACCGACCTGCTCGTCGATCGCGACCTTCAGCTCCAGGGCACGGCGGTGCTCGTTGGCCGCGGTCCGGCTGTCGCCTTGGCGCTGCGCCAACTCTGCGAGGTTGGTGTGCGCACGCGCCACCCCGGAGCGGTCCCAGATCGCCTGCGCCAGCCGCAGGCTCTCGCGGTGGTACCGCTCGGCCTCGGATGCGTCGCCGACGCGGGCGCGCAGGTTGCCGAGGTTGGCCAAGGTGCTCGAGAGCCCGCGGTCGTCGGCCAGCCGCCGCTTGGCGGCCGCGCTCTCGAGCAGCAGGGCCTCGGCTTCGGCCAACCGGCCCAGGCGCGCGTGGACGGTGGCGAGGTTGTTGAGCGCCTGCGCGTGGATGGCGTCGTCGCGCGACTCCGCGAGGCCGCGGGCGCGCCCCAGCAGGTCGAGCGCGCGCTCGAGCTCGCCCCGGCCCTTCGCGGCCACGCCGAGGTTGGTCAGGCAGGCCGCCGCGAAGCGCAGGTCACCGACCGCCTCGGCCTCCGCGAGCGCGCGCTCGAACGCCTGCTCAGCGGCCTCGACGTCGCCGCGCAGGTAGGCGGCGTTGCCGCGGGCGCGCCAGGCGATGCCGCGCTCGACCGACGGTGGTAAGGCCGCCAGCAGCGCCAGCGACTCCTCGACCGCGCGCTCGGTGTCGGCCGGGCGGCCGATCCGCTGCAGGCAGGCGGCGCGGTGCGCGAGGAGCCTGCCGCGCAGCGCGCCAGGCTCGAGGCCGACCGCGGGGGCGTCGAGCGCCTCGTCCAGCCAGCACAGGTAGCCCGCCGATGCCGCTCCGGTCTCGTGCACGGCGAGCAGAGGCGCCATCATCCGCTCGATCGGCTCGGCGCACCCGCACGCGCATGCGTGCGACCAGGCCCGGCGAACGTCGGGCAGGTCGGCCCGGCAGGCTTGGGTCGCCGGCCGCGGGTCGCCGTCGGGCCCCACGTCCAACCGCCGGACGATTTGCTCGAGGTGGCGGGCCGAGGTCTCCGCCGCCGCCTCGGGCGCGGCCGCGAGACGCTCGGCCGCGTACTGCCGCACGAGGCCGTGCATGCCGAAGCGCCCGTCGGTGTCGCGGCGCACCAGCGACCGCCGCACCAGCGAGAGCAGCGTCTGCCGAGATCCGCCGGTCACCATCTCGATCGCGGATGGATCGGCGTCGCCGGCGAAGCCCGCCATCCGCGCCAGCAGGTCGCGCTCTCGGTCGTCCAGCCGCTCCCAGGCGGCGTCGAGCACGACCCGCAGGCTGCGATGGCGCTCGGGGACGTCCTGCTGCGGGGCGCGCAGGAAGCCCAGGTCGCGCTCCACCTCGCGCGCGATCTCGGCCGGCGAGAGGCACGCCGTCCAGGCCGCGGCCAGCTCGATCGCGAGCGGGACGCCGTCGACGTAGCGGCAGAGGCTGGCCACGTCTTCCAGCGCGCCGTCCCGAACCGAGAACGACGGATCGGCACGACGGGCCGACGCGACGAAGAGGCGGACGCTGTCGCGCTTCGCCGCGCCGTCGTCGCCCTCGTCGGGCAGTTCGAGACCCCCGAGCGTCAGGCTGCGCTCCGAACGCAGGTCGAGCGGCTCGCGGGAGGTGGCCAGCATCGTCAACCCGGGCCCGCGCTCGAGCAGGCCCGCCAGGTGGGGACCGACCGCACGCAGGTGCTCGAGGTTGTCGAGCAGCAGGAGCATCTCGCGGTCGCGGAAGGCGTCGGCCAGGCGCGCCCACGGGTCGCCTCGCTCCCGCGGCTGGAGCCGCACGGCATCGCCGATGGCCGCGGCCACGCCGGCGGCGTGGGCGACCTCGACCAGTGGGACGAAGAAGACGCCGTCGGCGTAGGCGCCGAGCTGATCGCCCGCGACATGAAGCGCGAGACGCGTCTTGCCGATGCCGCCGGGGCCGACCAGGCTGACGAGACGGGTGCTGCGATCCGCGAGCCAACCCTCGATGCGCCGCAGCTCCGCCTCGCGCCCGACGAACGGCGTCGCCTGCCCCGGCAAGTTGTGCGGGCGCGAGCCGACGCGCTCGCCGGCCCGCAGGCGGCCCAACAGGACGCGGGTCTCCTCCTCCGGCTCGGCCCCGACCTCGTCACGGAGCTCCTGCGCGAAGCGGGCGAAGGCGAGCTCGACGGCGCCGGCATCGCCCACCGCAGCCAGGCAGCGCATCAGGGAGCGGAGCACCTCCTCGGCGATCGGGTCGTGCCGCAGCGCGGCGCGCAGGAGGGTCGTCGCCTCGCCGTAGGCGCGGCGTGCCTCGAGCGAGGCCGCCGCACGGACGACGGCCTCGAGGTACCGCTCGTGCAGGTTGGCGCGCTCGAGGTCACGCCACGCCTCGAACCCGGGCGCCTCGGGCAGGTCGATGCCGTCGAGGAAGGGTCCGCCGTACGCGTGCGCGGCCGCCGCCCAGTCGGCGGTCACGAGCGCCCGTCGCATGTGGGCCACGTCGGTGGCGACGAGCCAGCGGAGGCACCCGTCGTGGACCTCCAGCCCATCGACCCATGGCTCCCGTCGCGCGCGGTACACCAGCTGCCGCAGCGCGTGCCGCGCGCTGAACTCGTCGCCGTCCGGCCAGAAGAGCAGCGTCAGCTCGTCGCGCGAGACCCAATCGGCCCTGACTGCCAGGTAGAGGAGCAGGCAGGTCGGCTTGTTTGCCGGCAGCGGGCGCTCCCCCGACGTGTCGCTGACGCGGGGAGTGGCGAGCAGCGCGAGAGCCGGCGGCATCACCCCATCATGAGACATCGTTCACGAGCGGGCGCCAGAGTCACGGCGCCCTTGCGTAGCCCGCCGGTGCACTCAGCGCGCCCGGCGACCCCGCGACCCCGCGGGCGTGCGCAGGCTCGGGCGGGCTCGCGCGACGGCCCGCTCCCGGAGCGCCGCGCAGCAGGCGTCGAAGCCCTCGAAGGCGCGGCGCTCGCCGGTCTCCAGGTCCTGGAGCGTCAGGGCCCACCGCTGGCCGTCGAACTCGACGCGCACGATGAAGGCGAGGGTCACGCGCGGCCTCCTGCACCCGTGGGGTGAGGTCGTGTCAGGCGTGGATCCTGGCCTTGGTGGGTGGGCGCCACGCCTCGAACCGAGCGTGTGGAGCCCGCCCACCAAGGCACCGGCGCTAGCGGACCGGGATCCGCACCGGCAGCTTGCCGCCCTCGACCCCATCGGGGCCGGTCACGGCCACGTAGTAGAAGAGGTCGCCGCTGCCAGGTGCGACGCGCAGGCCGGCGCGGTAGCTCTCGCCGGTCCCCTTGGAGGTGAAGGTGCCGTCGCTACGCCGTTCGTACCAGGTGATCGTGCCCTCCCCCTCGGTGAGGCGGGCCGCGAGCTCCACGTTGATCGAGACGGAGCTTCCGCCGGTCGGCGCGGCGATCGGCTCGACCGGTGCCACCTCGAGGAGGTGGTTGGGGTCCAGGATGCGGGTGGGGTCGTACATGGCGACGAAGGCCGACTCGACGGGCGCGGCGTGGATGGCGTTGCCGTTGACGCCCGCGTGGTCGAAGTAGCCGGCGAACCACAGCTCGCTGCCGCGCACGGCGTGCACTACCTCGGCGCCCACCACGTGGTTCTGGCCGACCCGCAGCAGGCCGCCGCCCAGCGGCAGCAGCTCGCCAGTGACGACGTCGAGAATCGCCACGTTGTGGAGCTGCGTCCACGTCTCGTCGTAGACGAACGAGCCGGAGAGCAGCAGGTGGCGCTCGTCGAGCCAGGTCATCTCGCTGACGTCGCGCGACACGCCGCCGCTCACGTTGGCGGGGCCCCAGGTGTCGCTGCGCGGGTCGTACTTCGCCAGACCGTAGGCCTCGACCGCGTGGCGCGAGGCGATGTCGGGGTCGCGGCTCACGATGCCGAGCGAGCCGCCGGCGTAGAGGTTGCCGTCGCGGTCGAGGGCGAGCGCGAGGACGCGGGGGAAGCCCTCCTGCAGGAAGCCGCTGTAGTTGACGAAGCCGGGCTCGTTGGTGCGCGCCGGCAGGCCGGGCAGGCCCTCGGGGTAGTAGCCGACGTCGAGCTCGCTGAGGTGGGTGAAGTTGCCCTTGCCCACCGGGCGCCAATCATTCTCGGCGTAGTCGAAGCGGGCGACGTTGTACGCCATGCGGCTGTGGTGCGTGGGGACCGGGCCGTACCAGTTGAAGGTGCCTGCCACGTAGATGCCGGGCGGGGTGGTGCTCGTGTCGAGGACGATCGCGTAGATGCCCTTGATCGGCTTGTTGGGGTCCTCGGCCTTGAGGTCGTACCCCAACAGGTGGTACTCGCCGCTCGCGTCGATGCGCAGGGCGGCGGCGATGTCGAGGGGCTGCGCGACGTCGGGCATCTCGAGCACGGGCGCCCAGTTGCCGACCAGGTAGAGGTCGCCGGTGCGCTCGTCGAAGGCGATGTCGTTGACGACCCCGGTGCCGTCCCGCGCGCTGTTGCCGACCACGTCTTGGCCGCGGTAGGTGCCGCGGACGTCCGACCAGGTGCCGCTGGTGGGGTCGTACACGCCGACGCCGGCGTGGCTGCTGATGGCGCCGTAGGCGTAGAGCCTGCCCTGGATCGCCTTGACGCCCTCGGGCGGGCTCTGGATGCCGTCGCCGCGGGCCCAGGCGATGCGTTGGTAGCCGCGGTCGGGGTGCCACGTCCAGGCGTACCAGCGGGTGCCGCGCTCGGCCTCCCAGCTGCCGCCGAAGTAGAGCACGTCGTCGATCCAGGCGATGCCCGAGATCGTCGGCAGGCCCGTCCCGTCGCTCATGCCGACGGTCGTGCGGGGGTCGTTGCGCACCGGCGCCGGGAAGGCGCGCGACCAATGCTCGGAGCCCTCGGGCGCGCCCCCGCTGGGGACGTGCGCCAAGTAGGGGGCGTTCACCGCGGCGACGGACACCGGGTTGGCGGCGAAGTCGATCGTGGCGTTCCAGCGCGCCAGGTACCAGCTGTGGGACGACGCCGGCGCGTTGTTGCCGAAGTTCTCGGGACCGACGTGGTTGAAGTCGCCGGCGAGGTAGACGTCGGTGCCGTGGGTGGTCAGCCGCACCTCGGGCATGACGCGGGTGGAGAGCCCCGAACCGAGCTGCGTCCACGCGCCGGTCGCTGGGTCGTAGGCGACGACGGCGTGGGCGGGCGTGCCGTCCAGGAAGCCGTCGTAGAACTCGTTCGCCGCCTTGCGCCCACCGAAGGCGCCGGCGAAGTAGATCTTGCCGTCGGCGGCCTTCTCGACGCTGAAGCAGTCGCGGCCGACGCCGCCGTGGCCGGTGGGATCGACCCACGCCTGCTTCGCGTCGTCCCACTTCGCGATGCCGCGCAGCGGGGCCTGGTCGCGGCCCTCGGAGAAGGCGCCACACAGGTAGATGTCGTCGCCGTCGAGCAGGAAGTCGCGCACCACGACGCTGTCGAAGGCGATGAAGTCGGCCGCGCGCTGCAGGATGCCGTCGTTCTGACCGTGCGTGCCCTCGCGCGGGAAGTCCGCGGGGTACGGCAGCCAGCCGACGTCGTCGCGCCAGGCCGCGAAGCCCGTCGACCAGTGCGACCCGGCGGTGGTGATGTCGGGCGCCCGCCCGTCGCCGCCCACGTAGTGCCAGGTTCCCGCCAGGTAGACCGTGGACGGGGAGGTCGAGGTGTCCACCCGGATGCGCCGCACCCGCGGGTGCCCGCCGCCTGGGCCGTTGGGGATGATCTCGTAGGTGCCGTCGTCGAGGTCGAAGCGATGGAAGGCGTTGCTGCGCATCGGCAGCTCGAGCGGCGTGCCGACGAAGGAGCCGCCGATGTAGAGGTCGTTGCCCTGGGGATCGTAGGCGAGGGCCTGGATGGAGCCGCCGGGGCTGATGGTGCCGTTGTGCTGCACCCGGCCGAGCGGGCGCCACTGGTCGGGGCCCGGTTCGCTCGGGTCCCACACGGCCAGCGCGTTGACGTTGTGGAAACGGTTGCCGCCCGGGTTGTCGACCTGGGTGAACTCGCCCGCGACCACCAGCCGGCCGTCGGGCAGCCACAGGAAGTCGTTGATCACGCCGTTGGGGCCGCGGCCGCCCTGGCTGGCGTGGTCGTGCGCGACGACCTCGTAGCCGCCCTCCGGCGACCAGGTCCACAGGTGCCAGGCCTCGTTGGTGAGGCGCTTGCCGAAGTCGGTGGCGTCGACGCCGGCCTCCCAGCGGCCGGCGATCCACAGCTTGCCGTCGTGCCACTGCAGCTTGCGCACGGACGGCTGGCCGACGCCATCGCTCATGCCCGTGGCGGCCGTCATGCTCGACGCCTGCGCCGGCTTCGGGAACTGCATCGACCAGTGCGCGTCGCTCGCCGCCGCCCAGGCGCCGACGAGCAGCACCACCACGAGGGCCAGGGTGGCGCCGAGCACCCCGGTGGCTCGTCGCTGTACGTAGCACGAACGTCGTCTCGAAATCGCCTTCGCCATCGTCGGCCTCCGTCTCGGGGGGCGCGGCGCGGCGCACCCCGCGCGGGTGCCTCGCGGACCGCCCACCGCCGTTCGGGATCAGGCTAGGCGCGGGGGCGTCACCGTCGCGTCACGGCCCGGTCGCGCGTGCGCGCCGGGTCGGCGCCGGATCGTGTCTGGGACACGAACGATCGCCGCACCGCCGGCAGCAGGGCCAACACCACGATCGCGATGCCGTTGCCCGCCGTGACGAACTGGATCGGCCAGGCGAAGCCGATCATCCACCCCTGGACGGCGAGCCACACGCCGAGGACGAGGCCGAGCGCCAGCGTGCCGGTCCACGCCCAGTGGTGCCCGCTCCAGCGCGCGAGGGCGGCGGCCCAGCCCCAGGCAGGCCGCGCCACGAGGCCGTACGCCAGGGCGATCGGCGCCACGCCCATGACGGTCAGGAGGAAGACGCCCGGGAGGACGAAGTCGGGCACGGGCAGTTGCGGCAGGACGACGTCCATGCCCAGCGAGCCGCCGCCGGGGTCGCGCAGCATCTCGACGCCGCCGTAGAGGCCGCCGAACGCCAGGAAGAGCAGGGAGACGACCAACGCCCAGAGCGCCCACCGACGGACCATGGCCCACCAGCTCCTTCGCGGGGGATCGCGGTCAGGCCACGCGCCGCGCCAAGCGCGATGCCCGGCGCTGCCGCGCCCGCCGCCACTCGCGCCAAAGATAGCGCAGCAACACCGGGACGCCGGCGCCCGGCCGCCGCTCGGGCTCCTCGCCCGCGCCCAACCGCTCGATCTGCCGGTAGAACCAGGCGGTGGCGGCCTGGGCGTTGTAGGCGCGCAGGTCGGCCGACGGGCTGTGCGGGCCGGTCCAACCGTACCCGACGCGGATGCGCTCCTCGGGACTGGGCAGCGGCTCCATGGAGCCCGCCAGCAGGCGTGCCGGGAAGCCGGGCTCGACGCAGAACGGTCGCGCGATGCCCAGCACGTCCGCCTCCCCGGCGCGCAGGACCTCGACCATGAACGTGGGCGTCCGGAAGCCGCCCGACACCATGAGCGGCACGCCACGCGTGGCGGCACGGATCGCGTGGGCGTACTCGAGGAAGTAGGCCTCGCGCGCGCGGGTCGCGGCGGCCCTGGGGTCCGCCGCCGCATGCCGCCTCTGCCCCGCGAAGGCGACCCGCCCTTGCCCGGCAAAGGCGACGCGTTCATAGGTGCCTCCGCTGATCTCGAGCAGGTCGATCCCCTCGACCGCCAGCATGCGGGCGACCTCGACCGCCTCGCGGTGCTCGAAGCCGCCGCGCTGGAAGTCGGAGGAGTTGAGCTTGACCGCGACCGGGTAGCCGGCGCCCACCGCGGCCCGCACGGCGCGGACGACCTCGAGCAGGAAACGTGCCCGGCGCTCGAGCGACCCACCCCAGGCGTCGCTGCGGCGGTTGCTGCGCGGCGACAGGAACTGGCTGATCAGGTAGCCGTGCGCCGCGTGCACCTGCACGCCGGTGAAGCCGGTGCGCCTGGCGATCTCCGCCGACCGCGCGAAGGCCGCGATCAGCTCGCCGATCTCGGCCTCCTCCAGGGCACGGGGCCGCGCGAAGAAACCGCGGACCGGGACGGTGACGGCCGACGGCGCCACGGGCCGGTCGGCGTGGAACCGCGTGGTCTGCCGACCGGGGTGGTTGAGCTGGGCCCAGAAGTGGTTGCCGCCTTGGGTGCCGGCCGCGACCCAGGCGCGCAGCTTCGTCTCGTCGGTCTCGTCGTCCAGGACGACGTTGCCCGCCTGCTCGAGGAAGCGGCGGTCGACCATGACGTGGCCGCTGATCAGCAACCCGGCGCCGCCACCCGACCAACGGCGGTAGAGCCGCTCGAGCTCCGGCGTCGCGTCGTCGTGGAGGTCGCCCAGCGCCTCGGTCATCGCGGCCTTGGCGATGCGGTTGGGGAGGACGGCGCCGCACGGGAGCGTGAGCGGCGCGGCGAGCGGCGTGGTCACCGGCGCATCGTAACGACCGTGCGCCGTCCGCGTGCGGCCGCGCCGCGTCCGGGGGCGCCTCCGTCAGAGGGCGTCGAACGCCGCGTGCCAGCGCGTCGTACCACCGGCGCCGCGCAGGTAGCCGGGCTCGAGTTCGAGGAGCATCCACGCCTCGGCCGGAGCGTCGAACGGGCAGCCGATGCCGACCGCGTCGGCCCGCGCGAAGCCGAACCTCGGGTAGTAGGCGGGATGCCCCAGGACGACCACCGCGCCCGCGCCGACGTCGCGGCAGCGCTCGAGACCCGCCCGGGTCAGCGCGGCGCCGACCCCGGTGCGCTGCCGGGGCGGGACGACGGCCAGCGGCGCCAGGCCCATGAGCCGCAGCTCGGGATGGTCGGGCAGGGTGACCGGCGAGAACATCACATGGCCGACGACCTCGCCGGCGTCTTCGGCCACGAGCGAGACCAGCGGGTCCGCGCCCGCGCGCAACGCGTCGACGAGGTCGGCCTCCTCCGGCGTGGCGAAGGCGGTGGCGTGGACGCGGCGAACGGCGTCGCGGTCGGCTGGGCGCTCGGGGCGGACGATCATGCGGTCAGGCTACCTGCGGTCCGTCGGGCCCCGCGCCCTCGGGGGAGCGAGTGGCGGCGGTCCCGACCGGGTCCGACTGCGGGTCCTCGTACGTGCGGAGCACCTCGAAGCCGAACGCCCGGTAGAGCGACACGGCGGGATCGGCGTCGGTGAAGGCGTCGACCTCGACCTCGACCAGCCCGAGCGAGCGCAGGTAGCCGACCGCCGACCGCAGCAGCGCGCATGCGACGCCGCGACGGCGCCAGTCGGGGACGACCCCGAGCACGCTGACGTAGCCGAAGCCGGCGCGGCGGAAGCACGTCACGAAGCCGACCAGCGCCTCGGTCGCGAGGTCCTCCGCGACGAAGACCCCGTGCGGGTCGAACTCGGGGAAGCGGTCCCAGTCGCCCGGCCACGGCGGCGCACCGAAGGCGGCGGCGAAGACGGCGGGGATCCGCGTGTGGTCGCGTTCGGGCGCGTAGGGGCGCACGACGACGCCGCCCGGGACGGGCGCCGCGGGGGGCTCTGCGGCCAACCTCATGCGGTGCAGGAACCTGGCGCTCATGCCCCGGCGTGCTCCGTCCGCGCGATGATCTCGTCCTGCAGTTCGCGGCCGAGGTCGCAGAAGAAGTCGCTGTAGCCGGCGACCCGCACGAGCAGGCCGCGGTGCTCCTCGGGCCTCGCCTGTGCCGCGCGCAACACGGCGGCGTCGACGACGTTGAACTGCACGTGGTGACCGCCGAGGGCGAAGTAGCCGCGCACCAGCGCCGCGAGGCGCTCGAGTCCCTCCTCGCCCTCCAGTGCCCGGGGCGAGAACTTCAGGTTGAGCAGCGTGCCGCCGGTCTTCACGTGGTCCATCGCCGCCGCGGAGCGCAGGACGGCCGTCGGACCACGGCGGTCGGCGCCCTGCACGGGCGAGATGCCCTCGGAGAGCGGCGCACCGCGGCGGCGCCCGTCGGGGGTCGCGCCGGTGACGGAGCCGAAGTAGACGTGGCAGGTGGTGGGCAGCATGTCGATGTGGTACCTGCCGCCGCGCGGCGCCGGCCGGCCGTCCACCGCGTCGAAGAACGCGTCGAACGCGCGCCGCATGAGCGCGTCGGCCGCGGCGTCGTCGTTGCCGTAGCGCGGCGTGCGGTTGACGAGCCGCTGCCGGAGGGCCTCGGCGCCCGCGAAGTCGGCCTCGAGGGTCGCGACCAGGTCGGGTAGGCCGACGGTGCCCGTCTCGTAGACGTGCCGCCTCAGCGCGGAGAGCGCGTCGGTGAGCGTGCCGATGCCCACGCCCTGGAGGTAGGTGGTGTCGTAGCGGGCCCCGCCGGCGTTGTAGTCCCGCCCCGCGGCGATGCAGTCGTCGATCAGCAGCGACAGGTAGGGCGCCGGCATCTCCTCGGCGTACAACGCCTGCACGAGGGCGTTGCCGTGCAGCTTGACCTCCACGAGGTGGCGCAGCTGCGCGTCCCAGGCGGCGAAGAGGTCGTCGAAGGACGCGAGGGTGTCGAGGCCGCCGGTGCGGGGGCCGACCTGCACGCCGGTCCGCGGGTCGCGACCATCGTGCAGCGCCAGCTCCAGCAGCTTCACGAGGTTGACGTAACCGGAGAGGACGTAGGCCTCCTTGCCGAAGGCGCCCGTCTCGATGCAGCCACTGGTGCCGCCCTCGCGGGCGTCCTCCAGGCGCTTCCCCTGCCGCAGGAGCTCCTCGACGACGACGTCGGCGTTGAAGAGCGCCGGGTAGCCGATGCCCTCGCGGATCACGCGACAGGCGTGCAGCAGCAGCGCGTCGGGCGTGGAGCGGGCGACCTGCACGTTGCACTGCGGCTGCAGCAACCGCATCTCCTCCGCGACCTCGAGGATCAGGTGCGAGACCTCGTTGGCGCCATCTCTCCCGTCGGCGAGCAGACCGCCGAGGTTGATGTTGACGAAGTCGTTGTAGGTGCCGCTCTCGGCGGCGGTGACGCCCACCTTGGGCGGCGCGGGCTGGTCGGCGAACTTGACCCACAGGCAGCCGAGCAGCTCCTTGGCGTCCTCGCGGGTCAGGCTGCCGTCGCGCAGCCCGGCCTCGTAGAAGGGCCCCAGGTGCTGGTCGAGGTGCCCGGGGTTGAACGCGTCCCAGCCGTTGAGCTCGGTGACGACCGCGAGGTGGTGGAACCAGTAGGCCTGCAGCGCCTCGTGGAAGTCGCGCGGCGGCTCGGCCGGCACCCGCCGGCACACCTCGGCGATGCGCCGCAGCTCGCGGCGGCGGGCGGCGTCACCCTCCGCGTCGGCGCGGGCGTCGGCCAGCTCGGCGTAGCGCGCCGCGTAGCGCATGCCGGCCTCCGCGGCCGCGTCCATGGCGGCCAGTTGCTCGAGCCGGGCGGGGGCGTCCGGGGCGCGCTGGTGACCGAGTGCGGCCCTGGCCGCCGCGATCTCGGCGCGGAACTGGCGCAGCCCCTTGCGGAACGCCTTGCCGTCGGTGGTCGTGTGCCCGGGCGCGCGCTGCTCCATGAACTCGGTGAAGCAGCCCGCCTCGTAGGCGCGCAGCCAGGCGTCCGGCACGGCGGCGAAGACGCGCTCGCGCAGCGAGCGGTCCGTCCAGAACGGGATCACCTCGCGCTCGTAGGCGTCGACCACCTCCTGCGGGACCGCGTAGCTCGTCTTCTCGCGGGTGGCGAGGACCTCGAGGTCCTGCAGCGCGTGGCAGGTGAGCTCGGGGAAGGTCGGCGTGGCGGCCGGGGCCGGCCCGCGCTCGCCGACGATCAGCTCGTCGGCGCCCAGGTACAGCTCGCGCGCCTCGCACAGCCTGCGGAACGCCAGCGCGCGGCGCATGGGCGGCGCGTGACGCTCGCCCTCGTCGCGGTAGAAGCGGGTCATGAGGAGCGCCCGCTCGGCGGAGATCGTGGGGCGCCGCGCCAGCGATGCCTGCCGAAGTCGAGCTACCCGGTCACGCACGCGTCTCGCCCCCGATCCGGACGTCGTGCCCGACCGCGCGCAGCGCGACGGCCAGCGCCGCGACGCCCTCGGCCGCCCGCGTCGACGGCGCCCTGAAGCCGTACACCCGCCCCAGCCGCGCGTACTTCGCGGCCGCCGTCTCGTGGTACGGCAGCAGCCACACGGGGTACCGCCGCCGGAGGGTGCCGAGCAGCGCGACGAAGCCCTCCCGGGCGCCCACGTCGTCGTTGACGCCGGGGATCACGGGCACCCGGAGCCACAGGCGCGCGCCCGCGGCGTCGAGGGCGCGCAGGTTCCCCAGGATCACGCGCAGGGGCACCCCCGTGAAGCGCGCGTGCCGCGCAGGGTCGGGGTGCTTGAGGTCGAACAGCACGAGGTCGGCGGCCGCCGCGGCCGCCAGCGCGACGGCGCGCGGAGCGTAGCCCGAGGTGTCCACGGCGGTGTGCAACCCCCGGTCGCGGCACGCCCGCAGGCAATCCAGCAGAAAGGCGGGCTGCGCGAGGGGCTCGCCGCCGGAGAAGGTGACGCCGCCGCCCGAGGTGTCGAAGAACGGACGGTCGCGCGCGCCCTCGTCGACCAGCGCCGCGCTCGACCACGACGCGCCCCGCAGCTCGCGGGCGCCGGTCGGGCAGGCGTCGACGCAGCGGCCGCATGCCTGACAGCGATCGCGATCCGTGATGGGCGTGCCGTCGTCCGCGAGCGTGATCGCGCCCTCCGGGCAGGCCGCGGCGCAGGCGCCGCAGCCGGCGCCTCCGTCAGACGCGATGCAGCGGCCGGGCGTCACCGAGAGCACCGGCCGCGGATCGAGCCCCTCCGGGTTGTGGCACCAGACGCAGCGCAACGGGCAGCCCTTGAGGAAGACGGTGGTGCGGATCCCCGGGCCGTCCTCGGCACTGCCGCGCTTGACGTCGAACACGAGGCCGGTCTGCCCGGCGGCCGGGGCCGCGTCAGCGCCCGTACCCGCTGGCCCGACGACCGGGGCCGCGGACCGCGTCGTCGCGCGCGGGGCGGTGTCCATCGCGACCATCATGCACCCACGGCCGGGGCAGGGCGAGGGCGGTCCGGCCCGCACGCAGGGTCGTTCGACGCCCCGCCGGCCCGCCCCGGCGTTCGGCCGTCGGCGCCTCCGGTACCATCGGGCCATGGGTTGGCGCGAGCGCATCGGGAACGTCATCTTCGAGACCGACACGCCGGCGGCGCGGGCCTTCGACGTCGTCCTGCTGTGGGCCATCGTGGCGAGCGTGGTGGCCGTGGTGCTGGAGAGCGTCCCGTCGATCCGCGCCGCCTACGGACCGCTTCTGCGCGGGGTCGAGTGGGCGTTCACGCTCGCGTTCACCGTCGAGTACGTCCTGCGGCTCGCGACGGCCGGCCGCGAGCGGCGGTACGCCTTCAGCTTCTTCGGCCTGGTCGACCTGCTGGCGATCCTGCCCGCGTACCTCGCGCTGCTCCTCGGCACCACGCCGTACCTGGCCGTGCTGCGGGCGCTGCGGCTGCTGCGGGTGTTCCGGGTGTTCAAGCTCGCCCGCTACCTGGGCGAGGCGAGCATCCTCGCCCAGGCGCTCACCGCCAGCCGCGCCAAGATCACCGTGTTCCTGACCTTCGTGCTGACCGCCGTGCTGGTCGTCGGCGCCGCCATGTACGTCATCGAGGGCCCGGAGCGCGGCTTCGACAGCATCCCCACGAGCGTGTACTGGGCGATCGTCACGCTCACGACCGTCGGCTACGGCGACATCTCGCCACAGACGCCGCTCGGCCGGGCGCTCGCTGCGGCACTCATGATCGTCGGCTACGGCGTCATCGCCGTGCCCACCGGCATCGTGACGACCGAGATGGTGCGCGCCGGGGACCGGCGCGAGGCAGCGCAGCGTGCGGTGGCCGAGCGCCGAACCTGCGGAGCGTGCGGCTTGGTGGGGCACGGCGAGGACGCGCGGTTCTGCCGGCGCTGCGGCGCGGCGTTGCCGGAGCGGGCGGCCGGCTGACGCCGGCGCCGCGCCGCCCGTCAACGCTGGCCGCCGCGCCCCGCTCGCCCCATGGCCGCGCGGATCTGCGCCACCCGATCGAGCCGGCCGCGGGCCTCGTTCGGCCATAGGTGCGTCGACAGCTCGGGCACGCGCAGCTTCCGCCCGCGCCACGCGATCTCCTCGAGGCCGCGCTCGGCCGTCGGCCCGAAGTCGACGACCCCCTGCCCGTCGACCCACGCCTCGGGCTCGAAGGCGTAGTCGACGCGGACGCCGCGGTCGATGACCCCGAAACCCTTCACGACCCAGTCGTGCACGCGCTGGAAGGGCTCGACGATCGACGTCCCGACGACCCCGGCGATGCCGTCGGCCTCCCGCAGGTACGTCATGACGTCGATGTCGTGGGGCAGCAGGTCGAGCCCACGGGCATACAGCGCCGCGCTGCCGGTCAGCCACCAGTCGATGCCGGCCTCGGTGTGACGATCCGCCAGCCAGGCGATGGCCGCGTCGACGGCCTCGGGCGTGACGCGGCGGTCGCGCGCCGCCAGCAGGTAGCCGCGCCAGCGAGCCTCGATCGCCCGGACGTCGTGGGGGAAGAGCAGATCGTCGCGCCGGAAACGCTTCTCGAAGCGGCCGTCGGCCTCGGCATAGGACTGGGCGCGGAGCAGCGCCACCGTCGCCGCATCCGCCTCCTCGACGACGAGGTGGATCTCATCCCCGAGTTCCAGGACGTTCGCTCTCACGGCGCGAGCGTACCCGGGCCGCGAGGCCCGCCGTCCGCCCCGCGGCGGGTCACCCCGCCCGGTACACCCATCCCGGTCGCCACACGAACTCCTCCGCGACCAACTCCTCGAGGGCGACTCCGTTCAGCCGCTGCTCGAACGCCCAGCGCGTGGCGATGTGACCGACGACCAAGACCCGCTTGCCCGTCCACCGCAGCGGCAGGTCGTCGACGAAGCGACCGGCCCTCTCCACGGCCCCCTGCCAACTCTCGCCGCCCGGGTACGGAGCGTCCAGGTAACGCACCCGATCGCCGTGGACGACGGCGCGCGGCGCCCCGTTCAAGTCGCCGTAGTCGCACTCTCGCAGGCGCCAGTCCAGCAGGATCGGGACACCCGCGTCGCCGAAGGCGATCTCGGCGGTCTCGACGGCGCGGCGCAGGTCGGACGCGAAGACCGCGTCGATCCCGTCCCCGCGGCGGCGCCGACCCAGCTCGGCCGCCTGCGCACGCCCCGTCGGCGAAAGCCTCCCGGGCAGCCAACCGGCGGCGACGCCGGCCTCGTTGTCCTCGCTGGTGGCGTGGGTCTCGAGGATGACGGTGGTGCTCATGGGCTCGACTCGGGAACGTGCCGCCGGCTGCGGTGGCCTACCCCCCGACGGCCACCCACACCGACAGCCCCTCGGGCACCAGCCGCTGGCGCGCGCCGGCCGCCACGACCGGGCCCGTGCCGCCCTCGGCGACGATGCCGGCGTCCGTGTCGATCACCAGGCGCCAGCCGCTGCCCTCGGGCGCGGGCGGCATGACCACCGGTCCGCCGCGCGGGCCGTGGAACCACACCAGGAAGGTGTCGTCGCGCAGCGGCTCGCCGAAGACGTCGACCTCGCCGGCGCCGCGCGGCGTGGTGGTGGCGCCGTCGTCCGGCGCCGCGCCCTCCGCGAGGGCGCCGCCCTCCCCCGGGAGGCCGCCCCCCCGGGCCG
>CAZJUA010000223.1:0-11293 GCA_964549045.1 uncultured bacterium
CCCCCCCCCCCCCCCCCCCCCCCCCCCCCCCCGCCCCGCCGAGGTGTGGACGGTCTTCGGCCGCTGGCGCCGTCGCAGCCCGGCGGCGCGTCGCCTGGGCGTCGCGCTGCTGGTGTTGGCGCTGCTGCTCACGCTGATCTGGGCCCGCACGCCGCGGGACCCGCCCGACGACGCGGCGGCCCGGGCGCCCGCGTCCGTCACCGTCGCGGCGCCGCCGCACGCTGCGGCCTAGGGCGCGTAGCGCATGCGCACGCTCATGCCGCCGTCGACGACGATCTCCTGACCGGTCACGAAGCCGGCCGCGGGCGACAGCAGGTAGGCGACCGCCGCCGCCACGTCCTCCGGAACGCCGACGCGCCCCACCGGGTGCTGCTCGCGGTCGGCGTCGCTATGCACGACCGGCCGACCCGCGCCGCGTCGGCGCCGGTCGCGCACCTCGATCCAGCCGGGGCTGACCGCGTTGACGCGCACGGCGGGGCCGAGGCTGACGGCCAGGGCGTGGGTCAGGGCGAGCAGGCCGCCCTTGGAGGCCGCGTAGGCCTCGCCGTGCGGCTCGCTCTGGTGCGCGCGGGTGCTGCCGATCGTGACGATCGCGCCGCGGGCCGCGGCGAGGTGCGGCGCCGCCGCCCGCGCCAACAGGTAGGCGCCGGTCAGGTTGACGTCGAGCACGCGCCGCCAGGTCTCGAGGTCGAGGTCGTGCAGCGGCACGAACGCGCCGATCCCGGCGACGGCGACGACGGCGTCGAGCCGCCCGAAGGCGTCGATGGCGCGCGCCACGCTGCGGCCCACGTCGCCCTCGTCGGCGACGTCGCCGACGTGGGTGGCGAGCCGGGCGCCACCGCCGGTCTCGGCGGCCCACGCCGCCAGGTCGTCGAGGGCGAGCCGATCGACGTCCAGCGCGACGACCGCGCCGCCGGCCGCCAGCCGCTCGGCGGTCACGGCCCGGCCGATGCCCTGCGCGCCGCCGGCCACCAGGGTGACGTGGGCGGGCTCAGTCACGCGTCAGCAGCCGGTCGATGCGCGCGTCGTCCAGGCGCCGGGCGTCGCACGCCTCGACGTCGACGCAGGCGGTGAGGTAGCGCCAGCGCCGGCCCTCGGCGCCCGGCACCTCGGCGCGCAGGAAGCGGAGGTCGCGCGAGTTGCCCGACCAGTGGCACAGGTCGCAGCAGAGCTGCAGGGAACGCCGGTTGTGGCGCTCGACGGGCGCGAGCCGCAGCAGCTCGCGGCCATTGCCGCGTTCGCGCACCACCACCCCCGCGTCGTCCGCGTCGCGCTCGACGGTGTACGCGCTGGCCTTGGGGATCAACCGGTCGGGGGTGGCGGGAAAGAGCTCGAGGACGATCTCCCGGCCGGTGTACGAGCGTCGCGGTTCGTCGCTCACGCCGTGACGGCCCCCTTCGGACGCTGCAGCGTCGTGAGCGCGAGGTAGGCCAGAGCCAGCGCGCCGATCACGGCGATCGCCGCGACGAACACCGACGACGACTGCGCGACCACGATGCCGACGAACGCCCACACGAGCACCGCCGCGTAGGCCAGGTCGCGGTAGCGCAGCAGCATACGGGCCCCGAGGGCGGTGGCGACCAGCAGGGTGACGACGCCCCACGCCTGGGGTGGGAGACCGAGCAGGCGCTCCTGAGCGCCGGCATCCCACAGCGCGATGGTCACGTTGGCGACGGTGGCGACGGTGATCCAGCCGAGGTAGACCGAGAAGGTGCCGCGGGCGAGGATGCGCTCGGCCCGCGTGACCTCGCCGACGGCACCGGCGGTGCCCGGCCGCGGGCGCAGGCGAAGGTAGACGAGCAGCAGCGTGACCAGCAGCACGAGCATCGCGACGAGGCTGGCGCCGATCCAGAGGTAGTGCCACAGCAGGATCCACACGAGGTTCGCGAGGTTGCCGATCGCCACCGGCACGGCGACCGCCCGCGCGCGGCGGTTGTTCGCCTGGGCCGGGAGCGCCTGCCAGGTGGCGTACGCGGCCAGCCCGAGGTAGATGACGCCCCAGATGGCGAAGACGTAGCCCGCGGGCGTGATGACGACCGGGAACGAATCCGAGATCTCGCCGGTGAGCCGCCCCGCGATGGGGAGAGCGTTCGCCATGCCGTTCACGGCGATCGTCGCGACGGTCGTGACGGGGACGAGCCACTGCCAAGGACGCATGGGACTCCTACGACCGGCCGACGCCGGTCAGACGTGGGCGCGCGCGGCCCGCAACGCGGTGGTGGTCAGGATGGCGGCCGCCGCGGCCTCCGCCCCCTTGTTGCCCAGCTTGCCGCCGGCGCGATCGAAGGCCTGCTCGAGGTTCTCGGTCGTGAGCACCCCGAAGATCACGGGCTTGGAGGCGTCGAGGGTGACGCGGGTGATGCCGCTGGCCACCATCGAGCACACGACGTCGTAGTGGCCGGTGCTGCCGCGGATGACGCAGCCGAGCGCCACCACCGCGTCGATGTCGTCGCGGTCGGCCAGCACCTGCGCCAGCAGCGGCACCTCGACCGCGCCGGGCACCCGCACGACGACGAGGTCGTCGTCGTCCACGCCGTGCTGACGCAGGGCGCCCAGGGCACCCTCGAGGAGGCGGTCGACGATCAGGTCGTTGAAGCGGGCCGCGACCAGCCCGACGCGGAGTCCGGCGCCGTCGGCGCGGCCATCGATGCGTTCCATGCCGCCATGATGCCATGGCCGCGGTCCTTCACGGCCGAAGCTGCGGCACCTGCCGTGGGGCCGCCGGCGGCGGCGTGCCCGCCGGCGGTGGACTCAGGGGCAGGGCAGGAGGTCTTGCACGTTGTTCGTGGGCCCCGTCGTGACGACGACGAGATCGACCGTCGTGGCGACCTCGTACACCAGGCTCCCGCCGTCGAAGCGGCTGAGCACCAGGTTCCAGCCGGCCTGCAACGGGAACTCCGCGGCGGTCGCCTGCAACACGATCGGGTCACTGACGTAGACGAGGTTGTAGAAGCCGCCGAAGTCGGGCAGCTCGGGGATCGTGCTGGCGTAGCGCAGGTCGCGCAGCGGGTCGAACGCGTCGCTGCCGCAGCGGTCCTGGTAGGGGTGGAGCACGGCGACGGCGTAGCGCACGCCGTCCCGATCGACGACGAACTCGTTGCCGATCATGAAGGCGAGCGGGAACGAACCGCTGAGCAGGGGTCGCAGGTAGCGTTCGTCGGGCACGGCGTCGCCCAGGACCAGGTCGAAGGTGCCGGCCACCATGCGCACCGAGGCGATCTCCTCCTCGGCGGCGATGCCGCGCTCGACCGCGAACGCACCCAGGCGCATGTCGCCGGGCAGGTCACCCAACTCATCGACGTGGACACCGGTGATGCGGACCTGCTGCTGCGCGGCGGCGGCCCCGGCGAGCGCGGCCGCGGCGATCGCGAGCAGCAGCATGAGGGCGAAGGCTGGACGAGGTCGAAGCATGGGGCTCTCCAAGGTGGTCTCAAGGTAGCACGGGCACCGTGGGTGGCCGATGCGACCCGCATGAGGGTCGCTTCACGCGGCCCGCGAAGCGGGCGCCGACCGCCGTGCGGGCGCCGCCCGCAGAGCGGGCGCACGCGCTTCGCGCGCGTCGTGAAGCGGACGGCGGGGCGCAGGCGGCGGACCGCGCCGAACGAACGCTGTGTACCACGGCGCGACATGAGAGAAACCGCGTGCCGCATGCGGCCGGCCACCGCTGCGACGCTCGCCGCCGCGCCGGCGGCTGCGGCAGTGACCCGGCGTCAGGCGCCGTAGCCCTCGGGGTGCGCCCGGTGCCAGTCCCAGGCGGTCGCGACGATGTCGCGCAGGTCGGGGCGGCGAGGCGTCCAGCCGAGTTCCCGCCGCGCGGCGGCGGCGTCCGCCACCAGCACGGGCGGGTCGCCGGCGCGCCGCGGCGAGGTCTCGGCGACGATGTCGCGACCCGTGACCTCGCGGGCCACGTCGATCACCTGGCGCACCGAGTAGCCCTGGCCGTTGCCGAGGTTGAAGGCGCGCGCGACCCCGGGTTCGAGGATCTCGAGCGCCCGCACGTGGGCGGCGGCGAGGTCCTCGACGTGGACGTAGTCGCGCACGGCGGTGCCGTCCGGCGTGGGGTAGTCGTCGCCGAAGATGGCGACCTTCGGCCGGCGGCCCGCGGCCGCCTCCAGCACGATGGGGATGAGGTGGGTCTCGGGCCGGTGGTCCTCGCCACGCCTCGGCGAGGCGCCTGCGGCGTTGAAGTAGCGCAGCGCCACCGAGCCGACGTTGGCCGTCCTGGCCAGCCACTGCAGCGCGCGCTCGAGCTGCAGCTTCGTCTCCCCGTACACGCTCTCCGGCGCGAGCCGGGCGGTCTCCGGGATCGGCACCTCGTCCGGGGTGCCGTAGAGGGCGGCCGTCGATGACACCACCACGCGCCGCACGCCGTGGCGCAGCGCCGTGCGCCACAGCCGCAGGGCGCCGGTGACGTTGTTGTCGAAGTAGTCGAGCGGCGCGGCCATCGACTCGCCGACGAGCGAGGAGGCCGCGAAGTGGAGGATCGCCTCCACCCGGTGCTCCTCGAGCGCGTAGCCGACGAGCTCGGCGTCCGCCACGTCGGAGAGCACGAACGCGGCGCCCTGCGGCACGGCGTCGCGGTGGCCCGTGCGCAGGTCGTCGACCACCACCACCCGGTGGCCCTGCTCCAGAAGTGCCTCGGTGGTGATCGAGCCGACGTAGCCGGCGCCGCCGGTGACGAGGACGTTCATCGTGACCTCCCCCGCGCGGTGCTCCCGGCGGGGAGGCGCGCGGCGCGTCGATGCTACCGCGGCCGTGGCGGCCGCCGCCGCGGGCGCGGTCGCCGCGGTCGGCCCCGCCCAGACGATGCCCCGCGGCCGCGGCCCTGACATACTGTGGGGCATCGGAGGAACCCTCGATGGCGACGACCCCCAGCCCCAACACCACCACCAGCGCGCTCGACGCCGGCCTCGTCTGGTTCGACGGCCGGCTCGTGCCGCAGGAGCAGGCAACCGTCTCGGTGCTGACGCACGCGATGCACTACGGCACCAGCGTCTTCGAGGGCATCCGCGCCTACGAGACCGAGCGCGGCGCCGCGGTCTTCCGGCTGCGTGAGCACAGCCAGCGACTGCTCGACTCGGCCAAGATCCTCGGCATGCGGCCGACGATCACGGTCGAGGAGATCGACGCGGCGATCGTCGAGACGATCGCGGCGAACGGGCGCAAGAGCTGCTACATCCGGCCGCTCCTGTGGTACGGACCGGAGTCGCTGGGCATCAACCCGACGAAGAACCTGCTGCACTTCATGGTCGCGACCCTGCCGTGGGGCGTCTACCTCGGCGAGGAGGCCGTGCGCCAGGGCGCCAAGCTCATGACCTCGTCGTGGCGCCGCTCCTCGGGCGACATCCTGCCGACCAAGGCGAAGGCCGGAGGCAACTACGTCAACTCCGTGCTCGCCAACCAGGAGGCGCGCGAGAACGGCTTCGACGAGGCGCTGCTGCTCGACAAGGAGGGCTTCGTCGCCGAGGGCTCGGGCGAGAACGTCTTCTTCCTCAAGGACGGCACCCTGTACGCGATCGCGCACTCGGTCAACCTGCGCGGCATCACCCGCGACACGGTGATCCAGCTGGCGAAGGACATGGGCACCCGGGTCGAGAACACGATGGCCGTGCGCGACGAGCTGTACACGGCCGACGAGGTGTTCATGGTCGGCACCGCCGCGGAGGTCACCCCGATCGCGGCGATCGACCGTCGCCCCATCGGCGCGGGCGCCGCCGGCCCGTACTCGCTGGCGATGCGCGAGCGCTACCTGCAGGTCACCACGGGCAAGCTGCCCGAGTACGATCGCTGGCTCACCTACGTCGGCGGCTGAGCGGCGCGTCGGGCGGCCCGCGCGCGGGCCGACGCCGACCCCATGAGTCCGCTGGCGCTGGCGTTGGTGCTCGCCTCGGCGAGCCTGCACGCCACCTGGAACCTGTTCGCCAAGCGGGCGGGCGCCTCCACGCGCGGGCCGGCGTTCGTGTTCTCCTTCTCCGCGCTGACGGCGCTGATCTACGCCCCGCTGGCCATCTCCCAGGGGGGGCTGGCGTTCTCCCGGGTCGGCCTCGCGGGCGGCCTGGCGGTGCTCGGCAGCGCCCTCCTGCACATCGGCTACTTCCTCTCGCTGCAGCGCGGCTACCGCGTCGGCGACCTGTCGCTGGTGTACCCGCTCGCCCGCGGCGGCGGGCCGCTGCTGGCGACGCTGGGCGCGATCGCCTGGCTGGGGGAACGCCCGAGCGGACTGGCGCTCACCGGCACCGCGCTGGTGGTGGTGGCGACGATCACCCTGGCGTCGGGCCGCTCGCGGGCCGCGGGTTCGCTCGGCCGCCTGGCACCCGGCCTGGCGTGGGGCGCCGCCACCGCCGCGTTCATCGGGTCCTACACGCTGTGGGACGCGCGCGCCGTCGCCCTGGTGGGCGTTCCTCCGCTGCTCTACCTGTGGTGGTCGGAGCTGCTGCGCATGGTCCTGCTGGCGCCGCTGGCGCTGTCGCGCCCCGGCGACCTGCGCCAGGTGTGGCGCGCGCACCGCGGCGCGGTGTTCGCCATCGCGCTGCTCAGCCCGTTCGCCTACCTGCTGGTGCTGATCGCCTTCACGCTGGCGCCCGTGAGCCTGGTGGCGCCGATCCGCGAGATCAGCGTCCTCATCGGCGCGTGGCTGGGGGTCTCGCTGCTCGGCGAGGGGCAGCGCGTGCGGCGGCTGATCGCGGCGGCGGCGATGGTGTCGGGCGTCGTCCTCCTCAGCCGCGGCTGAGTGGGTCGCGCGGCCGCCGGCGCGCGCTTGCCGCGCCGCCATCGACCCGCCCAGCGAGCGAGCTCGGCGCGTGAGAGTTCCGAGAGCGGCGGCCGCGTACGTTGCGGCATGCTCGGACACGTCCCCTTCCGCATCCGCCCGTGGAACGACGCGACCGTCCCGCCGACCGTCGAGCCGGCGGCGCTCGTGCTCGAGCCGCTCGCGCCCCGTGCGCCGGTGGCCGACCCCGTGGGCATCCGGGTGGTACCGCTCCGGCCCGCCTCGCCGTGGCCGCCGCGGCGCGCGCGCGAGCGGGTGCTCAGCCCGTTCCGCGCCTTCCCCTTCCGGACGATGCACCTGTCGCGGCTGATGTACGCCGCGGACGCCAACTGAAGCGACGGCACCGCACGTTCCCCGCGCGGCCGCGGTAGCTTCGGCCCATGCCACCGACCCACCTGACCCTGCACGAGCGCCTGCGCCACGGCGACCTCCGCCACGCCGCCTGGCTCACCCTGCGCGACCCGCTCGCCGCCGAGGCGATCGCCCGCAGCGGCGTCGACCTGGTCGTGTTCGACCAGCAGCACGGCGCCGTCGAGGCGGGCGACCTCATGGGCCTGCTGCAGGCGGCGCAGCCCTTCGTTCCCGCCCTGGTCCGCCTGGCGTCGGTCGAGCCGGCGGCGGTCACCCGCGCCCTCGACCTGGGCGCCGACGGCGTCGTCGTGCCGCTCGTCGACTCCGTGGACGACGCGCGCCGGGCCGTCGCCGCGGCGCTCTACCCGCCCGCGGGTTCTCGCTCCTACGGACCGCTGCGCGCCGCCGTGCGGCACGGGCCCGGCTACCGCGAGCGGGTGGCCGAGCACGCGCTGGTCATCGCCATGATCGAGACGGCGAACGCGCTGGCGTCCGTGGAGGCGATCGCCGCGGTCCCCGGCCTCGGCGGGCTGTTCGTGGGTCCCGCGGACCTGGGGCTGGCCCTCGGGCTGGGGCCGCAGACCGACGGCGACGACCCGACCTACCTCGCCGCCCGCCGTCGCATCGTGGCGGCCGCCCACGCCCACGGACTCAGCGTCGGCCTGCACGGGGTCGAGGCCCGCGCCCAGCGCGGCGCGCTGGCCGACGGCATCGATTGGGTGGTGGTCGCGAGCGACCTGACGCTGTTGACGGTCGGCACACGCGCCCAGCTGGCGGCCATGCGGGACCCCGAAGTCTAGTAGCGACCCAGCAGGCCGCGGGCGATCGCGCGGCGCTCGGCGGCCCCGTAGGCGAGCAGGCCGAGCGCGAAGTAGGCCGCCCCGTTGCCCACGAGGGAGAGCCAGTCGGCCGGCCCGAGGCCGGCGAAGCCGACGCCGTGGACGAGGCTGGCGCGCAGCATGTCGACGCCCTTGACGATGGGCGCCAGCTCCAGCCAGGGAGCGACCGACAGCGGCACGAAGGCCATGCCCAGGAACACGAACTGCGAGACCTGCAGCATCGCCTGGATCTGCTTGTAGACGATCGCCAGGCCGGCGACGGCGAAGGCGAGGCCGGTGACGCCCAGCAGCATCGGGATCAGCACCGCGACGATCAGGGGCAGGTCGACGGCGAGCCAGGCGCCGACGGTGGCCATCGACGCGACGAGCATGAGCACGACGATGACGAGGTGGGTGCCGAGGTGGCCGACCAGCCGCGCCAGGAGGATCCAACGCGGCGAGACGGGCGACATGTGCAGCTGCTCGAGCGTGCCGCGGGTCGCCTCGGTGGTGATCTCCCAGCCGATCGAGTTGATGCCGACCAGCAGCAGGAACCACACGGCGTTCCCCACCAGCAGGAAGCGGACGTTGGTGTCCGCCGCCGCCGGGTCGCCGACCACCGTCACGCCGAGGAACATCGCCAGGAAGATCACGTAGAAGGTGATGACGAGGCTGACCGTGTTAGGCAGGTAGCGCCGCATCTCGATGAGGACCTTGCCGACGTTGGCGCGCAGGACGTTAGCCCACATGGGCGACCTCCTCGCGTTCGGCGGCGGGGCCATCGGCGGCCGGCGGCCGCCGCGTGGCCGGCGGGCCGTGGGGGGCCTCGGCCCGCCGGGCGGGGCCGTCGCCGTTCACCAGGTGGCGGAAGACCTCCTCGAAGCGGACGGCGACGCGGTCGAGCGACTCCATCGGCGTCCGCTCGTGCCGCAGCACGTCGATGAAGCGGTAGACGTCGTCGCCCCGCTCGAGGTCGACCCGCACGTGCAGTCCGTCGTCGCTGACACTGACCAGCGGGAACGCGCGGCGCAGGTCCGCCGCCTGCGCCGCGGTGAGCGGAGCGCCGAGGCGTGCGTCGTAGGCGCGGGTCGCGAACAGGCGCATCAGCGTCGCCACCCGCTCGTCGGCGACCAGCCGCCCGTGCGCGATGACGACGACGCGCTCGCAGACGTCCTGGACGACCGCCATGTCGTGGCTGGAGAGGAGCACGGTGCGACCCTCGTCCGCCAGTTCGCGCACGAGTCGGCGGACCTCGTCGCCGGTCTGGACGTCGAGGCCGAGGGTCGGCTCGTCGAGCAGCAGGACCTGGGTCCCGGCGAGCACGGCGACCGCGATGGCGAGCTTCTGCTGCATCCCGCGCGAGAGGTCGGCGACCAGCGCGTCGCGCTTGTCGGCCAGGTCGAAGCGCTCGAGCAACGCGTCGGCCGCGGGACCCACCGCCCGCGGCGATCGCCCGCGGTTGCCCATGAAGTAGAGCAGGTTCTCGCGCGCGGTCAGCCGCCAGTAGAGGTTGCGGTTGCCCTCGAGCACGGCCGCGAGGTGGCGGGTGGCGTCGCGTGGGCGACGGCGTGCGTCGACGCCGCAGACCTCGATCGTTCCGGCGTCGGGGCGCACCAGGCCGCAGACCATCTTGATCGTCGTCGTCTTGCCGGCGCCGTTGGGGCCCAGCAGGCCGACGACCTGGCCCGGCTCGGCGCCGAAGCCGACGCCGTCGACGGCCAGGAGCGGTTCACGGCCGCGGCGGGGGTAGGCCTTCCGCAGGTCGTGGACGCGCAGCGCGGTGGGGGTCGTGGATGCTCCCGGCACGGCTCTCCTCTCGCGGCGCCGGCGGGCGCCTGGTAGGATTGTAAACCGCGTGTTTACATTTCGTCAATTGGCGATTACCAAGACGCGCACCCCCGGCGAGGCCGGGGGTGCGCTGACCCGAGCCGACGGTCGGGCTGCGGGCGCTGGTCCTGTGGCGAGGCGGCGGCCCGGCGCGCTGCGGCGGCCCACCGCGGAGCCGCGGACACTCAGCCGCGTGCGGCGGCGGAACCGTTGCCGCGATCGATGCGGGGAACCGAAGAGCGGGGCTCGAGGCGTTCCGCGAGCGCCGAGAGGCTGCGCGCGAGGCGCGTGCGCAGGCGCGCGGCCGAGAGGGCGCGGCGGCGCCCCGTGGTATCCACCTCGACCCGGCGGGCGGCGACGACGCGGTCGCGGAGGGCCGCCTCGGCACGGAGTCGCTCGGTGTGGGCGGCGGCGTGATGCAAGAGGAGGGTATCGCTGAGCAACAACATGGAAGTACCTCGGTCGCCACGTGAAGGCGCTGTCGGGAGGGTGGAGGCGAGACCAAGGAAACACCCTCGGCATCGCGTGCGGGCCGAGGGCGGCTGACCGGCGGTCGTCGGCGAGCGCATGGCTCGCCTCGCGCTAGGTCGCGGGCTCTTCGGCAACGCGGGGGCTCGTGCGCGACGGCTGGCCATCGCCGGCCACGAGCGGGCATGCGCGTTCGGTCGATCTCACCATCCGTCACCTCCCCTTCGTCGCCGGCGCTTGGGGACCCAGGCGGTCCATGAGCGACGCACGATGCTAGCAGGTGCTTGCGGGTTATGCAAGTGGGTACCCGCATGCCGGGGCCGCGCCCCGCGCCTCACTCCTCGTCGACCAGCTCGCTCGCGCGACGCTCGGCGCCGTCGCGGCGCCTGCGCCGCTCACGCGGGAGCATGAGCGCGACGACCAGCTCGAAGGACTCGGCCATCTGGCTCGAGCGCACCGCCTCCTGGTCGACCCCGAGGCCCTCGAACAGCCCCGGCGCATGCCGCAGCACGTCGACGCGATCGCCCTTGACGACCACCAGGGTCACGTCCGAGGCGCGTCGGCCCTCGCCGAAGGCGGCGTGCAGTCCGTGCAGCTTGGCGCGCTCGCGCACGGCGCGCTGCACCTCGGCGGCGAGGCCGGTCGCGACGGGGGGAACGTGGCGCTCGCTCATCGCGGATCAGTAGGCCCGGCCGAACACGACCTTGTTCGCGTACCCGGACGGCCGGCCGGTGTGCACGCAGGTGCTTCCCTCGGCGCTGACGCCCTCGAGCGGGATGCAGCGCACGGTCGCCTTCGTCGCCTCCTGGATCGCCCGCTCCGATTCGGGGTCGCCGCAGTGGGTGGCGATCACGAAGCCCCGCTCCACGCCGGCGACGAGCTCCTCGAAGGTGTGGGCCTCCACCGTCCGCTCCTCGCGGAACGCGCGCGCCCGCGCGTAGAGCCGCTCGTGGAAGGCGGGCAGCGCCTCGACCAGGTACGCGACGAGGCCGTCGAGCGGCACCGCCGTCTTGTCGGCCGCGAGCCGGTCCTTGACGAGCGCGGTGCCCGCGTCCAGGTC
>CAZJUA010000224.1:0-14275 GCA_964549045.1 uncultured bacterium
CGGGGCGGCCGGCCACCTGCGGGTGTGCCTCGGCGCCGACGACGTCGAGGCCGCGATGGCCGCGGGCGTCCTGGCGGCGGTACCGCACGTCGAGGGGGCCGAGGCCGTCGTCGACCTGGAGGTGCTCGAGGCACTGCACGCCCTCGGGCTGCGCTCGCTCGGGCCGGTGTGGAGCCGCCCCAACGCCTACGCCACCGGCGTGCCCTTCGCGTTCCCCGGCACGCCGGACGTCGGGACGGGCCTCACGGCCGCGGGCCGCGAGCTGGTGGCCGCCTGCGACCGGCTGCGGATCCTGCTCGACGTGTCGCACCTCAACGAGGCGGGGTTCTGGGAGCTGCTCTCCCGCAGCGAGCGCCCGGTGGTCGCCAGCCACTCGAACGCGCACGCGCTCAGCGCCAGCCCCCGCAACCTGACCGATGCCCAGCTCGACGCCCTGGCGGAACGCGACGGTCTGGTCGGCCTGAACTTCGCCTGCGGCTTCCTGCGCGAGGACGGTCGCCACGACGCCGACACGCCGCTCGAGACGATGGTCCGGCACCTCGATCGGCTCGTGGAGCGGATGGGGGAGACGCGGGTGGGGTTGGGCTCCGACTTCGACGGCGCGACGATGCCCCAGGCCATCGGCGACGCGTCCGGGTTACCACGGCTGTTCGATGCGCTGCGCGCCCACGGCTGGGACGACGAGCTCCTCGCTCGGGTCGGCCATCGCAACTGGATCGCCCTCCTGCGGCGCGTACAGGAGGCCTGACGCCCGGTGGGGGCGGCGCGCGCCACCTTCGCACGGCTCGGGCGCACCGCCCGCTGGCTGCGCCGGCTCGGGCCCAGCACCGGCGGCGGCGCGTCCTCCGAGACGCTGTCGCTGGTGGCGAGCGCCATCGTCGTCGGCTCGCTGGCGGGTCTGGCGGCGGTCGGCTTCGATCGCCTCGTCCACCTCGTGGGGGACCTCGTCCAGTTCGGTCGCGCGCACCTCGGCCTGCTGCCGACCGCGCTGCTGACCGTCCTGACGCCCGCCGTCGGCGGCCTGCTGGTGGCGCCCATCGTCATGCGCTGGGCGCCCGACGCGCGCGGTTCCGGCGTGCCCCACGTGATGGTGGCCGTCTCCAACCTCGGCGGCCGGGTGCCCCGGCGGCTGCTCTTCTGGCGGCCGGTCGCGACCGCCCTCTCGGTGGGCACGGGGGCGTCGCTCGGCTCCGAGGGGCCGGTGGTGCAGATGGGCGCGGCCGTCGCCTCGCTGTTCTCCTCGTGGTTCCGCCTCAGCGACGAACGGCGGCGCAACCTCGCCTCGGTCGCGGCGGCCGGCGCGATCGCGGCCACCTTCAACGCCCCGATCGCGGGCGCGCTGTTCGCGCTCGAGGAGATCCTGGGGAAGTTCGAGGGCCGCAACTTCTCGTCGGTCGTCATCGGCGCCGTGTCGGCCACCGCCGTCTCCCGCTCCATGCTCGGCGACGCCCCGGCGTTCTCGGTGCCGGCGAACTACGTGCTCGGCTCGCCCCTGGAGCTGCCGCTCTACCTGGCGCTCGGCCTGTTGGCCGCGGTCCTGGCCGTTGCCACCATCCGGGTGCTGGTCGGGAGCGAGGACCTGCTCGACCGCTGGCGGGTCAACCCGTGGCTGCGTCCGGCGCTGGGAGGCCTCGCCGTCGGCTGCATCGCCCTTGTCCTCCCCGAGGTGCTCGGGCGCGGCTACGACACGATCGGCGGCATCCTCAACGAGGGCCTCACCGCGCCCGTCCTGCTCGTGGGGATCCTGCTCGGCAAGCTCCTTGCGACCGGGGCGTCGATCGGATCATGGGGCTCGGGCGGCATCCTGGCGCCGACGCTGATGATCGGGGCGGCCTTCGGCGCGCTCTTCGGCGACGCGGCGCGGGCGGCGTTCCCGACGCTGGCGATCCGGCCCGGCGCGTTCGCGCTCGTCGGCATGGCGGCGGTCTTCGCGGGGGTCACCCGCGCGCCGATGAGCTCGATCGTCATGGTCTTCGAGCTCTCGGGCAGCTACCAGATGATCCTGCCGCTGCTGTTGGCGGCGGTGATCGCGACGCTCGCCGCCGACCTGATGGGGACGGACTCGTACTACGAGATGATGCTCGCGCGCCGCGGCCTGAGCCTGGTCCGCTCGCGCGACACGGACCTGCTGCAGACCGTGACGGTCGACGAGGTGATGTCGCGCGACGTGCCGACGGTGGCGGCGGAGGACACCGTCCGCGACCTCGAGGACCTGCTCGTCGCCTCGCACGACCACGGCTTCGTCGTCACGCCGCGCGGGGACCCCGAGCGGATGATCGGGATCGTCACGCTGGCCGACCTCGAGCGCGCCCGCCGCGAGGAGCTGCCGTCCACCACGCCGATCCGCGAGGTGTGCAGCTGCGAGGTGGAGCTGGCCCATCCGGAGGAGCCGGCCAGCGCGGTGCTCGAGCGGATGGCCGCCCTCGGCATCGGCCGCATGCCGGTCGTCAGGCGGAACGCGCCCGAACGCCCGATCGGCCTGGTCCAGCAGACCGACCTGGCGCGCGCGTACTACCTGGCGCTGCGGCGAGAACGCGCGCACGACGAGCTGCACGGGCGCCTGCGGCTGCGCGACCTCACCGGCCAGGAGATCGTCGAGGTCAAGGTGCCCCGCGGGTCCCGGCTGGCCGGCACGACGCTGCGCGAGGCGCGCCTGCCGCACGACAGCATCGTCGTCGCCATCCGGCGCGGCACGCGCACGCTGTTCCCCCACGGCGAGACCACGATCGAGGCGGGCGACACCGTCGTCGCCAACGTGGCGCCCGGCTTCGGGCCCGGCTTCCGCGAGCTGATCACCGAGGCGGGGGAGCGTCCGGTGACGGGTTCACGCGGAACCTAGGCGCGCCAGCAGCCGCGGCGGGCGAACCTACGACCGCAGGGTGCGCACGACGATCCCGCGGGGACGCGACCAAGAGAACCGCGTCCCCGCGGGTGAGAGCTCAGTTGCCGCCGCCCGCCAGCTGCCGGACGTCGAGCAGGAAGTTGCCGTCGGTCGGCAGCATGATCGTCTGCACGGTGGGCGCGAGCCGCTGCGCGAACTCGAGCTGGATGAGGTCGGGGTTGCCGCGCAACGCCTCGGCGCGCAGCTCGAGCGCTTGCGCCTCGCCCTCCGCCCGCGCGATGGTGGCGTCGCGCTCGCCCTCGGCCTCGATCACCCGGCGCTGCGCGGCGATCTCGGACTGACGCCGGCGGTTCTCTTCGACCTCGACCTGCTGCTCGGCCGCCTGCTTCTCCTCGATCGCGTCGGTGATGAGCGTCGGGATGCGCACGTCGCGCAGCAGCACCCCGAGGATGAGCAGGTTGTCGCGCGAGAGGCTCTCGGAGAGCGCCAGTTCGATGTTGCGTTGCAGCTCCATGCGCTGGCTGCTGATCAGGTTCGCAGCGTCGTACTCGGCGATGCCGTCGCGCACCGCGGTGCGGATCTGTGGGCGCAGCCGGATGTTGACGTACGACGGTCCGATGTCCTGGTGCAGCCGAGCGGCCTCCGCCGACGCGACCTGGTAGAGCACGGTGACGTCGACGCCGATGTCGAGACCCTCGCTCGAGCGGGCGTTGATCTGGTCGCCGGTGCCGGTCGACAGCGTCAGCTCCTGCTGCCGCACGTCGTAGACCGTGACCTGCTGCAGCACCGGCAGGACGATGTGGAAGCCCTCGCCCAGCTCGCGCTCCTGGACGCCGCCGAAGACGTTGAAGACCACGCCGACCGAGCCGGCGGGGATGATGACGAAGGCGTAGGAGAGGAAGGCGAGCGCGACGCCGGCGAGGATGCCGGCGATGCCCGAGAGGCGTGCCTTGGGCGCCTGGTTCTGGATCCCCTGGATGAGCAGGGCCGCGCCGAGAACGGCGAGTGCGCCTCCGATGAGCAGCAGCAGTGACATGGATGGACCTCCGAGATCCAGACTAGGGCTTCGTTCGGGTGGACATGGGGTGCCGACCGACGGTCGTCGTCAGCCGGCCTGGTGCTTGCGGGCGGCGCCGAGGGGGTTGGCGACCGCGTGGCGCGCCGCGGCCCAGGCGCGCTTGAGCTCCTGCTCCTCCAGCGAGAGCGCGCCGGCATCGGCGTCGGCGAAGCGCGCGACCTCCGCCTCCTTGGCCGCCAGCAGCGCGTTGAGCACGGCGTGCAGCGTGCCGCGGACGGCGAGGCCCTCGCGCAGGAGGTCCTGCAGTTCGAGGACCCGGTGCACCAGGTCGTCGTGACTCATCGACTCCAACTCGGCGCGGGTGCGTTGCATCGCGGCCTCCCGCGCCATGCTACCGCGTGCGCCTCGGGTCCGCGCGCCAACGGCGCGCGCGCCCGAGGCGCACTGGCGGTAGGCTGGCGCATGCCGACCCTCGACCCCCGCTGGCCGTCGCTCACGGCCCTGGCGGCGCGCTACCGCCAGGGCGAGCTCGATCCCGCCGACGTGACCGAGGCCCACCTCGCGAACCTGGCGCCCGGCGACGTCGTGCGCCTCGTCACGGACGAGCGCGCCCGGGCGCAGGCCGCCGCGGCCTCGCGGCGCTGGCGCCGCGGCCGCCTGCGGGGCCCCCTCGACGGCGTGCCGATCGTGCTCAAGGACCTGCTCGACACCGTCGGTGACGTCACCGGCGCGGGCTCGCCCGCGCTGTTCGGCGCGCCGCCGGCCGCCAGCGATGCGCCGGTCGCCGCGCGGCTCGACGCCGCGGGTGCCGTGTTCCTCGGCAAGAGCACGATGACGGAGCTGGCCTTCTCGGGCCTCGGGCTCAACCCGCACACGGGCACGCCGGGCAACGCGGTCGATCCCACCCGCGTGCCGGGCGGCTCGTCGAGCGGTAGCGCGGTCGCCGTCGCCCGCGGCCTGGCGGTCGCCGCCGTCGGCAGCGACACGGGCGGCTCCGTGCGGATCCCGGCGGCGTTCAACGGGCTCGTCGGGCTGAAGACCACGGACGGCGCGATCCCCACCGACGGCGCCGTGCCGCTGTCCACGACCCTCGACACGCTCGGCCCGATCGCGCGCGATGCCGCCGACGCGTGGGTCCTGTGGCGGGCGATGGCCGCGCTGCCGGTGGCGCCGCCGGCGGTCGCCGAGCGGCGCGGGCGGTTCTGGGCGCCCCCGACGGTGTGGCAGGAGGCGCTCGACGAGGGCGTGCGGGCGCGCTTCGAGGAGGCCCTGGCGGCCCTGCGCGACGCCGGGCACGAGATCGTCGGCGACCCGTTCGGCGAGCTGGCCGAGCTCGACGGCCTCTACGCCCGCTACGGCAGCTTCGCCGCACACGAGGCCTGGGCGCTGCACGAGGCCCTGCTCGAGCGGCACGGTGCGGCGATGGACGCCCGCGTCGTCGACCGCATCCGGGCGGCCGCCGGCCGGCCGGCCTCGGACGTCCTGCGCCTCGGGTACGCGCGTGAGCGCCTGCGCCGAGCGGCCTGGGCGCGGGCGGCCGGCTTCGACGCGCTGCTGGCCCCGACGGTGAGGATCGCGCCGCCCGCCATCGCGCCGCTCGAGCGCGACGACGCGGCCTACGTGGCCGCCAACGCGCAGGTGCTGCGCAACACCACGCTGGGCAACCTGCTCGGCGGACCCTGCGCGACCGTGCCGATCGGCCTGGACGGCGAGGGGCTGCCGGTCGGCCTCATGATCGCCACGCCCCCCGGCGAGGACGCGGCGGCGCTGGCGTGGGCGGCGGCGGTGGAGCGACTCGGGCTGCATCCTGGTGGTTGACGAGGACCGCCCCGCGGTCCTCGTCAACCACCAGGCGGGCGGCTGACGCGGGCCGCCCCGAGGCCCTCGTCAACCACCAGGCCGTCAGCCGCCGGGCGAGCGGGGCACCCAGGCGGGCCGCGACAGCACCGTGATCGCCGCGACCAGGCTGGCCGCGTACTTGACGAGCACGTCGGTGACGATGACCTGCGTCATCCAGGCGGCGGTGGCGAACGGCGCCCCCGCGAACGCCAGGGTCGTGAACAGGATCGTGTCCAGGGGCGCCGAGACGGCGTTGGAGCCGGCCACCCGCGTGAGCCAGCGGCGGTGCAACAGCCGCTGGTAGACCTCGGTGTCGGCGGTCTCGCTGACCAGGATCGCCAGGAAGCTGACCGCCACGTAGCGCAGCGGGGTGCCGACCGCCAGCGCGGCGACGACGTTGGCGGCCGCGGCGGCCACGATGACCCGGTACACCACCGAACGCCCGAAGCGGTGCAGCCGGTCGCGCTGCGTGAAGGTGACGCCGAAGAAGAAGGTGCCGACGTTGACCAGGAAGAAGTCGCCGAGCGGCAGGAACGAGTCGAAGGTGAAGTTCGCGAGGATCGTGCAGCCGACGTACACCAGTGCCGCGCCGTAGAGCTCGGGACGCTCGCCCGGCAGCGCCCGCAGCAGCGCGAGGACGAGCAGGGTGACCGGCACGGTGGCGGCGTACGCGAGCGGCAGGCCCGCGAGGGCGACGCCCGCCAGCGCCAACCCCGTGCCGGCGGCGGCCGTCGGCGTCCTTCGGGGGCGCGGCAGGTGCGCGGCCGCCGCGGCGGCCGGCGCCCCGAGCAGCGCGCCGAGCAGGCCGATCACCGTCCAAGGCAGGGCGTCCGGCGGGGACTGCCCGAAGCGCGCGAGCGCGAACAGCAGCGCGGCGGACCACGGTCCGACGGCGAGGGCGGCGGTGAGGACGAGCGTGGCGGCGGTGGGTCGGGGCGGTGCGAGCTGGGCAGCGGACACGGGGCCTCCGGGCGACGGGGCGAGGCCGCCCGGCTGCGGTCGCCGCGGTGGCGGCGTGCGGGCGCGCGGTGGCTCGGCACGTGGCCCACGGTATGTCACCTCCCGTGGAGCCTGCTTCGCCGGAGGCTAGCACGGTGCCCGGTGCGCTGGGAAGCTGCCGAGGCACGCCGATGGAGCCGCGGGTGGCATCGGCGGAGCGGCCGTCGACCCGGCCGCCGTGGGAAGGGGGCCCCCGGGCGCCGGCAAGGGAATCCCCGCCTGGCAAGCCAGGCGGGGACCTTCGCGTGGTCGGGGCGAGAGGATTCGAACCTCCGACCCCATCGTCCCGAACGATGTGCGCTACCAGGCTGCGCTACGCCCCGACGCGACTGAGCATCGTAGCGCGCCACGCTCCGAAGGGTCAAGCAATCCGGCCGCGCCCGCGCCGCGCATCCGGTGGCCGCGTCGCGCGCCGGTCCGGGCCCTCAGTCGTCGTCGGGGTCGCGGAACGCCGCCGCGAGGGCCTCGTTCACGACGTCGGGTGCGAAGCCGCGCCGCGCGAGGAAGGCGGCGGCGCGGGCGCGGCGGCGCTGACGATCGCGGCGCGCGTCGAGGCCACCGTCCCCGGCGTCGTCCGCCGGGCCGGCGTCCGCCGGCGGTGCGCCCGACGGACGGTCGCCGAAGCGCCAGGCGTGCCGCGCGAGCAGCGCCGAGGCGGCCTCCAGCTGCTGGGCGTCGCCCAGGCCCGGCTCGTCGTCGTCGCCGGCGAGGACGCCCTCGATCAGCGCCTCCTCGACGCCCTTGCGGCGCAGCTCGGCGCGGAGGGCGAGGCGGCCGCGCTCGTCGCGCCGGCGCCGCACGTAGGCCTCGGCGAACGCGCGATCGTCGAGCAGCCGCAGCTCCTGGAGCCGGGCGACCGTCTCGGCGCAGAGCGTGGGGTCGAGCCCGCGGCGCGCGAGGCGGTCGTGGAGCTCGCTGGCGGTGTAGGCCTGGCGGCCGAGCAGCCACAGGGCGTAGCTCCAGGCGCGCTCCGGGGCCAGTGGGCGCGGCGGGCGGCGCGACCCGCTCAGCGCAGGACCTCCGCCGGCCGCAGGCCCGCCGCCCGCCGGGCGGGGAGCAGCGACGCGAGCACGCTGGTGGCGAGCGACACCGCGCACACCCAGGCGACGTCGAAGGCCTGGACCTCGACCGGCAACTGCGTGATGAAGTACAGGTCGCCCGGCAGCGGGTAGGGCTGCCAGCGGAAGTAGGCGGCGACGCCGATGCCGAGCAGGGCGCCGAGCGCGGTGCCCAGGCCGCCGAGAAGCGCGCCCTCGAGGGTGAACACGGCCATCACCTGGCGGGCGCTGGCGCCGAGCGTGCGCAGCACGGCGATCTCGCCCGTCTTCTCGGCGACCGCCAGCACCAGCACGTTGGCGATGCCCATCGCGGCCACCAGGACGATGAGGAAGACCACGACCGAGATCACGGCCTTCTGTAGGCGCAGCTGCTGCAGCAGGCCCGAGAACAGCCGCTCCCAGGACGTCGGCCGCAGGGCGTAGCGGTCGCCGAGGCGCTCGCCCGCGGCGCTCGCGCCCGTGGGGTCGACGAGGCGGACGTGCACGCCGCTCCAGCGGTCCTCGAGATCGAGGTAGCCCTGCAGCCGCTCCAGCGGGACGTAGGCCACCACGGCGTCGATCAGCTCGTTGCCGACGCGGAAGGTGCCGGCGACCCGCAGCGTGAGCGTGCGTCCGCCGATCTCGCGCAGCACGACCTCGTCCCCGTCGATCACCCCGAGCTGGGTCGCCAGCGAGCTGCCGAGCACGATGCCGTCCTGCTGCGCGAAGTCGCCGGCGGCGAGGGAGAGCGCCGGCAGGTCGAGGACGCGCGCGTGCGCATCGGGATCGATGCCCAGCAGTTGGGCGTAGCCCTGCCGGGCGCTGATGCCGAGCGCGGCGCTGGCGCGGCGCGCGATCAACGCCTGACCGGCCACGAAGGGGGCGACGGCCAGGACCTCGGGTTCGTCCGTCAGCATGCGCAGCAGGGCGTCGTCGGCGGGCAGGCTGCCATCCGCCGACCACGGCTGCAGCGACACGTGCGGGGTGGCGCGCAGGGTGGAGCTGACGAGTTCGTCGACGAAACCGTTGGTGAGCGACAGGGCGATGATGAGAACGGCGACGCCGACGGCGACGCCCCCGACGGTCAGCGCGCTCTGCAGCGCCCGGGCGCGGACGTGGCGCCAGGCGAGAAAGGGGACGAGCGCGCCCACCGGGCGGTCAGCGGCTGGCGAGCCAGGTGGCGGGGGCGTGGAAGCCGTGCTCGGCGATGACCGGGTCGAGGAAGGGTCCGTCGCGTCCGAACCGCACGACCTCGACCTCGAGGCGCCGCACGCCCCAGGCGACGGCGCTCGCGTAGTCGGCGAACCACAGGTCGATCTGCCCGGTCTTGCGCGGGTGCATGGTGTCCTCGACGACGAACAGGTTCGCGTCGAGCAGCGCCTGGTAGGCGCCCACGCCGCGGCCGGAGTGGAAGTTGCCCAGGTCCGTCAGCCGCACGAGCGTGCCGTACGGGAGATCGGCCCCCAACAGGTCGCGGCTGACCGCGATGATGCCCCAACTGGTGCGGGCGCCGGTAGCGGTGATGAAGGGCTGGGCGTCGGTTTGGCTCTCCAAGGAGTTGTAGGCGGTCGCGCGCACGGTCAACACCGGGTTGGCGACGGGACCCGCGGCGACCGCCGGGGTCGGCTCGACCGCGCGCGGTGTGGCGAGGATCTCGACGCTGGGGACCAGTTCGAGGGCGACCACCGGTTCGGGCGGGGCGTCCTTGGGAGCGCTGAAGGCGAGGGTCTGGGCGATCACCAACGCCACGACGGTGGCGGTGAGTGCCCGACGACGATGCGCCATCGGAACCTCCTGACGTGAAGATTGTAACAGCGGTGCGATGTGCCGTGCGTGTGCAGCGGCACCCAGAACCCTCACGTGGCCGTCACGTGCCAACCGGTCATGGGCCACGAACCATGTCCAGGACGCGGATGCCGGTCGGCGTGGTAGCATCGCGCGGTGAGCGACGCGGCGTCCACCGGTGGAGCGGCAGGGGGCTCGGAAGCCGCGGGTGCCGTGGACCGCGTCGGCTTCGAGGTGCTCGCGCGCCGGGGCGGCGCCCGCCGCGGCCGCCTGCACACGGCCCACGGCGTGGTCGAGACCCCTGCGTTCGTCGGCGTCGGCACCCAGGCGACGGTGAAGAGCGTCGATCCGGAGCGTGTGCGCGAGACCGGCACGCAGGTGCTGTTCGCCAACACCTACCACCTCTACCTGCGCCCGGGCGCCGAACGCGTCGCCGCCCACGGCGGCGTGCACCGCTTCATGGGGTGGGCGCACCCGGTGATGACCGACTCCGGGGGCTTCCAGGTGTTCTCGTTGGGGGCGTCGATCGACCACGGGGTCGGCAAGGTCGCCGGCATCTTCCCGGGGGAGGCGACGCCGACCGTGGCGGCGGCGCAGGCCGTGGCGGCGCAGCCGGTGGCGACGCCCCGCCTGTCCGCCGCCGGCGGCTCGATGGTCGAGGTCGGCGAGGAGCAGGTCCGCTTCCGCAGCCACGTCGACGGTAGCCTGCACGTGTTCACGCCCGAGGTCAGCATCCGCGTGCAGCGGCTGCTGGGCGCCGACGTCATGCTCGCCTTCGACGAGTGCACGAGCCCGCTGCACGACGAGGACTACACCCGGCGCTCCAGCGACCGGACGCACCGCTGGGCGGAGCGCTGCCTGGCGACCTTCGAGGCGGAGCCGGCGCGCCACGGCTACCCCCAGCTGCTGTTCGGGGTGGTGCAGGGGGGCGCGTTCGAGGGGCTGCGGCGCGAGAGCGCGCGCATCATCGGCGCGATGCCCTTCGGCGGCATGGCGGTCGGCGGCAACCTGGGCCGCACCCATGCCGACATGCGCCGGGTCCTCGAGTGGACGGTGCCGGAACTCCCCGAGGGCCTCGCGCGCCACCTGCTCGGGATCGGCGACGTGCCCTCTGTGCTGGCGGCGGTCGCGCGCGGCATCGACACCTTCGACTGCGTCGCGCCGACGCGCAACGCCCGCAACGGAGGGGCGCTGGCGCGCGCCGACGACGACGGCCGCCCGCTGCCGAACTTCCGCCTCAACCTGCGCAACGCCCGCTTCGCCGACGACCTGCGGCCCATCGAGGCGGACTGTGGTTGCCCCACCTGCCGGCGCTTCTCGCGCGCGTACCTGCGGCACCTGCTCAAGGCGGACGAGCCCCTGGGGCCGCAGCTCGTCACCGTCCACAACCTGGCGTTCATGGCGCGCCTCATGGCCGAGGTGCGCGCCGCTCTCGAGGCCGGCGCGTTCGACGACGTCGTCGAACGCTGGCTGGGGCACCTGCCGGAGGCCAGGGCGGCGGTGACCGGCTAGCGCCGTCGCCTCAGAAGTTGCGTTCGATGAGGTCGATCACGGTGCCGTCCTGCGTGACGAAGCGGACGATGCCCACGCCCGGCACGAGGAACAGGTCGAGCAGGGTCTGTCCGCCGGTGGACGTGATCGTCCGCTGGCGGATCTGCAGGGCGTTGAAGCGGCCGGCCGGCGTCTGCACGCCGCGGAGGCCCACCACCTCGGAGTTCAGGGTGATCTCGATGCCCGCCAACCGCGTCGTCGAGGTCCAGGCGAGTCCCGGCCCGAGCGGCGGCGGTCCGTAGATCAGCAGCGGCGGGTCGTACAGCGTGAGCTGGCCCGCCGCGGCGGTGCCCATCGTGGCGACCCCGTCCGGACCGAACGTCAGGTAGTCCTCGGAGACGGGGACGCCGTCGAGGTAGTGGGTCAGCACCATGACCTCGGTGCCGTCGAGGCTCCGCGGCCCGGACATCACCTGCGTCGTGCCGCTGTCGTACGTCCAGCTCAACCCGTCGCCGACGGGGTAGTAGTCGTTGGCCGACGCGAGGCCCGCCAGGGCGACGACGGCGGACAGCGCCCAGGCGAGGCGGCGCGGCGCGGTGCCCGTCATGCGTCCTCGCCGTCGCGCGAGAGCACCCGTGCGCGGTCGCTGGCCTCTTCGATGGCGTCCATGAGCGCGAAGCGCACCCGGTGGCGCTCCAGCGTCCGGATGCCGGCGATGGCGGTGCCGCCGGGGGAGGCGACCTCGTCCTTGAGCTCCGCCGCGTGCTTGGTCTCCAGCAGCCGGGCGGTCGCGAGCAGCACCTGGCGCGCCAGGTCGCGCGCGACGTCGCGGCCGAAGCCGACGCGCACCCCGCCGTCGGCGAGCGCCTCGGCGACGACCGCGGCGAAGGCGGGGCCGCTGCCGGCGAGGCCGGTGTAGGCGTCGAACAGCGACTCGGGGATCTCGTGGACGCTGCCGACCGCCAGGAACAGGCGGCGGGCGAAGTCGCGGTCGTCGGCGGGCGTCTCCGGATGCCACGCCAGCGCGGTCGCCGAGGCGCCGACGGCGGCGCCCAGGTTGGGCATGGCGCGGACCACCTTGCGCGAGCCGAGCCGCTTCGAGAGCGTGGCGGTGGTCACGCCCGCCATGAGCGAGACGTAGGACGCGTGCCGCTGCGCGATGAGTGGCGCGACGGATTCGAAGGACTGCGGTTTGACCGCGACCAGCACCCGGTCGGCGTGGTGCACGCCGTCGTCGTCGAGCGGCGTGGCGCCGAAGCGGGCGGCGAGGGCGGCGCGGCGACCGGGGTCGGGGTGGTAGACGCCGACGTCGGCGGCGTCGAGCAGGCCGGCGCGCACGGCGCCCGCGAGCACCGCGCCACCCATCTTGCCGGCTCCGACCAACGCGAGTTTCACGCGGTCACTCTAACGCGCGCCCCCGGCGGCGCCGTGCGAGGGCGCCCACGGCGAGCGCGCCGAGCGCGGCGCCCGCGACGTCGGCGAGGAGGTCGAAGGGGTCGGGGTGACGGCCGGGCCCGCGCGCCTGCACGAGCCACTCGTCGAGGACGCCGACGAGGCCGCCGCCGGTCACCGCCACCGCGCCGCGACCGCTCCCCAGGCGCAGCAGCGCGCCGAGCACGGCGTAGAGCACGGCGTGGACGACCTTGTCGTCGTGCGCGAAGCGCCACCAGAAGTCGAGCGAGTCGCCCCCGAGCGGCATCGACGACAGCGCGAAGAGGCCGGCCACCCAGAGGGCGGCGGCGAGCAGCGCCCAGCGCCGCCGCCGGCGGTCGACCGGCTCCCGCCGGGTCACGGGCGCGCCACCAGCTCCACCAACACGCCGCCCGTCCAGCGCGGATGCAGGAACGCGACGCGGCTGCCGCCGCGGCCGGGCCGCGGCTCGGCATCGATGAAGCGGGCGCCGAGCGACCGCAGGCGGGCGATCTCGGCGTCGAGGTCGGCGACCCGGAACGCGAGGTGGTGCAGGCCGGGCCCGCGTCGCGCGAGGAAGCGGCCGACCGGGGTGTCGTCGGCGAGCGGCGCCAACAGCTCGATCGCCGCGCCGCCCGCACGCAGCGAGCGCACCCGAACGCCCTGGCCGGCGACGACCTCGTCGGGACCTTCCGGGCACAGCCCGAGGGCGAGGTAGGCTCCCGCCTCCTCGAACGAGGGCACGGCGATGGCGACGTGGTCGAGGGGGAGGCCCTCGAGGCCCGGGATCGCGGGGTCGCGCGTCATGTCGAACCCGCGGGCGTGCGCTCGCCCGCGAGGTCGCGGGCCATGGCGGCGGCGACCGTGCGGGGGTCGTCGCCGCGCGACAGGAGCACGAGCAGCTTGGCGAGCGCCGCCTCCGCGGTCAGGTCGCCGCCGGAGACCACGCCGGCCTCGGCGAGCGCCCGCCCGGCGGCGTAGGCGCCCATCTGCACGCCGCCGCGCAGGCACTGCGTCACGTTGACGACGACCACGCCGCGCTCGACGGCCTCGCGCAGCACCCGCAGCAACGCCGCGTCGCGGCTAGGGGCGTTGCCGCTGCCGTAGGTCTCGAGCACCAGTCCGCGGACCGGGTCGCGCAGCACGTTGCGCAGCGTGTCGGCGGTGATGCCCGGGAAGAGCCGCAGCGCGACCACCCCGACGTCGGCCAGCCGGCCGACCCGCAGGCCGGTGGCGGCGGGCGGGCGCAGCAGGTCGTGGCGCCACGCGACGTCGACGCCGACCTCGGCGAGCGGCGGCAGGTTGGGCGAGGCGAAGGCGTCGAAGCCGCTCGTCGACACCTTGGTGCTGCGGCAGCCGCGCAGCAGCCCGCCGCCCAGGTAGACGGCGACCTCGGCCCAGCCCGGCGTCGCGGCCAGCAGCAGGGACGTGACGAGGTTGTCGCGGCCGTCGGAACGGACCTCGACGAGCGGCAGCTGGGAGCCGGTCAGCACCACGGGTCCCGGCAGGCCCTGCAGCAGGAACGCGAGCGCCGAGGCGCTGTAGGCCATCGTGTCGGTGCCGTGCAGGACGACCACGCCGTCTGCCGGCGGAGCGTCGCCGGCGTCGCCGCGGAAGGCGGCCGCGACCCGGTCGGCGATCCGCTGCCAGTCGCTGGGGCGCACGTCGGAGGAGTCGAGCAGTTCGTCGAACTCCTCGAGCCGCACGCTGGGGAGCCGCGGGTCGTCCAGCTCCGGGAGGCGCTCGAGCGCGGTCGCCAGGGCGCCCGCGCGGGGGGCGTACGCGCCGTTTGCGTCGCGCACCATGCCGAGGGTGCCGCCGGTGTGGAGCAGGGCGACGTTCCGTCGGGCGACG
>CAZJUA010000225.1:0-4425 GCA_964549045.1 uncultured bacterium
CGCGGGGGGGTTCCCCCCCCCCCGGGCGGCGGGGGGGGGCGCCCCGCCCCGGCCCGGGGGGGGGGGGCGGCCGCCGGGGGTCGTCGATCGCCTCCACCATGACGCGGAAGCCGCGGCGATGCGCCACCTCCGTCAGGGTGAACACCGCCTGCGGCAGGAAGGCGTCCGTCAGCAGGTGCCGTGCGTCGCAGACGACGAAGCCGACCGTGCGGGTGCGGCCGCTCGCCAGCGTGGTGGCCGCCGCGGAGGGCACGTAGCCGAGCTCGGTCGCGGCGCGCAGCACGCGCTCGCGCGTCTCGTCCGGGATCCCCTGGTCACGGTGGTTGAGGACGAACGACACGGTCGTCCGCGACACGCCGGCCCGCTGGGCCACCGTCTGGCTGGTGACCCGGGGGCGGCGGTTGGGGCTCACCCTCGGACGGCGCTCAGCCGTCGGCGGACTCGGGGAGGTCGACCCAGGCGACGTCGACCGGCGGCACCTCGATGTGCGGCCCGCCGATGGGCCGCAGGTCGACGCGCGCCGTCTCGCTGCCGAAGTTCTGCAGCAGCGGTCGCCCAGCGTGGCGGCTCAGGCGGACGTCGTCCGGCAGTGGCAGCACCGGGAGCCCCGCCTGCAGGGCCAGCGTACCGAGCAGCCGCGCCCAGGTGGGGCCGTCGAGCCAGGCGCCGCTGGTGACGACCACGCCCGCGCCCTGGGGCTTCATCGTGATGGCGGCCTCGCCGGCGTAGGCGTGCTCGGCGTAGGTCGCCCACACTTCGGTGCCGGCCTCGGGTTCCAGCAGGTCGGCCCAGGTGTGGTAGCCGGCCGGTTCGAGGACGCCGAGCATCGGCTCGCGGGCCGAGAGCGTGCCGGTCGTGCCGGGCCGCATCGTGTCGACGCGGCCGACGCGGGCGCCGCTCAGCGCCGTCAGCGGGCCGGGCGCCGGGGCGTGCACGACCATGTCGCGGCGGTACGCGCCGCTGCGGGGACCGAGCACGACGCGCGCGCCGGCGTCGAGGGCGCGCCGCAGCGAGGCGGCGAGGGCGTCGTCGGCGATCGTGGCCGAGGGCGCCACCACGAGGGCGTAGGGCGAGAGGTCGCGGTCGCTCGGCAGGATGTCGACGTCGAGGCCGAGGGCGCGCAGCGCGCCGTAGACCTCGACCCACACGAGCCACTCGCGCCAGCCCGCGGCATGCGGTTGGATCTGCGCGACCCACAGGTCCTCGTAGTCCAGCAGCAGCGCCACGTGGCCGCGACGGCGAGCCGGCGGGGCCGGGTGGGCCGCGAGGTCGTGGGCGGCGGCCTCGGCCTCGAGCAGCGCCCGGTCGGGCGTGCGGTCGTGGCGCAGCAGGCCGGCGTGCATGTGCTCCTGGGCGCCCTGGGCGGCGCGCCAGCGGAAGTAGCTGACGACCTCGGCGCCGTGGGCGATCGCTTGGTGGGTCCACAATCGCACGGCGCCGGGTGCCGGCAGCGGGTTGGTCGGCGCCCAGTTCACCTGGCCCGGCTGCTGCTCCATCACCCAGAAGGGGCGGTAGGGCGCGCCGGGTGCGGGCGCGAGCGCGCCGCGGTAGACGTCGTGGTTGAAGGCGACGAGGTCGGGGTGGCCGGTGCGGGCGTAGCGCGCCTTGACCTCGGGGGGCAGGGGCGACTCCTCGAGCATGCCGAGCGGGTAGCTGTCCCAGGTGATCGCGTCGAGGTGGCGGCCGAGCGCGTGGGCGTCGAGGTCGGTGAAGAAGCCCATGTCGTTGTGGGTGATGGGCCGGCCGGGCGAGCGGGGTCGGATCTCGTCGGCCTGCCGCCGGTGGAACGCGACCACGGCCTCCGAGGCGAAGCGGGCGTAGTCGAGGCGGGCGCCCGGGGCGGCCTCGGTCACGGCGCTCACGGGCAACTCGACCTCGTCGAAGGCGCGGTAGCGCATCGACCAGAAGCGCGTCCACCACGCCTCGTTGAGCGCCTCGACGGTGCCGTAGCGCGCGGCCAGCCAGTGGCGGAAGGCGGCGAGCGCCACCGGCCCCGCCGTGCGCGCGGTGTCGTGGCAGCCGTACTCGTTGTCGATCTGCCAGGCGCCGACGGCCTCGTGACGGCCGTAGCGCTCGGCCATCGCGGCGGCCATGCGGGCGGCCTCGTCGCGGTAGCCCTCGTGGCTGAAGTCGTAGTGGCGGCGCGAGCCGAAGCCGCGCACGCGGCCGTCGCGGCCGATCGGCAGCATGTCGGGCATGCGGTCGACCAGCCACTTGGGCGGGGTGGCGCTGGGGGTACCGAGCACCACCTGGAGGCCGGCCGCGCCGAGGCCGTCGATCGCACGGTCGAGCCAGCCCCATGCGAAGCGGCCGGGCTCGGGCTCGAGCTCGCTCCAGGCGAACTCGCCGACGCGCACCCAGGTGAGGCCGATGGCGCGCATGCGCGCCGCGTCCTCGGCCCAGGTGGATTCGGGCCAGTGTTCGGGGTAGTAGCAGACGCCGAGGGTGGGGGGCGTGGCTGGCTGCGTCATGGCGTCAGTCCTTCACCGCGCCGGCGGTGATGCCGGCGACGAAGTAGCGCTGCAGGAAGAGGAACATGATGAGGAAGGGCACGGTCGCGATGGCCGTGCCGACCATGATGCCGCCCCAGGACACGCGCGTGAGCCCGACGAGCGTGCCGAGCGCGACCGGGATGGTGTACGCGTCGCGTGCGGTCAGCACGAGCAGCGGCCACAAGAAGTCGTTCCACTGGAAGAGAAGGAGCAGGATGCCCACGGCCGCCAGCGCGGGCTGCATGATCGGCAGCACGACGGCGTAGAAGATCCGCCACTCCGACGCGCCGTCGATGCGGGCGGCCTCCAGGAGCTCGCTGGGCACGGAGAGCATGTTCTGGCGCATGAAGAACATCCCCAGCGCGTTCGCCAGGCCGGGCAGGATGATGGCCCACCAGCTGTTGGCCAGACCGAGGTCGCGGGCGATGAGGATGTACTGCGGGATCAGGCGGACCTCGAAGGGGATCGTCAGCGCCACCAGGATCAGGGTGAAGATGGCCGCCCGGCCGAAGAAGCGGAACTTGGCGAGCGCGTAGCCGCCCATCGCGCAGACCAGCGTGGCGAGGATCGTGTAGATCACCGAGATGCCGACGCTGTTGGCGACGTTGCGGAGGAACGGCAGGTCGCGCGACAGGTCGGCCCAGTTGGCGGCCAGCGCGTCGCCGAAGGCGAAGGTGGGCGGCACGGCCAGGATGACGTTGTTGGCCTTCGTCGCCGACAGCACCATCCAGAAGATCGGCATGAGGAACAGCAGCGCGCCGGCGGTGATGACGACGTGCAGCGCGATGGACTGGATCAGCCGGGTGCGCCTCATCCGTTGTCCCTCCCCCCGACGAGCTTGATCTGGAGGAGCGAGAAGCCGGCGGCGATGAGCGCGACCGTGTAGGCGATCGCCGAGGCGTAGCCGAAGTTGAAGTTGCGGAAGCCCTGCTTGTAGAGGTAGGTGACCAGCGTCTCCGTGGCGCCGCCGGGCCCGGTGGTGGTGATGAGGAACGGCTCGGTGAACAGCTGCAGTGTGCCGATCGTCGAGAGCACGAAGGTGAACAGCAGCACCGGCCGCAGCAGGGGCAGCGTGATGCCCCAGAACTGCTGCCAAGCGTTGGCGCCGTCGATGCGGGCGGCCTCGTAGAGCGAGCGCGGGATCGACTGCAGTCCCGATAGCAGGATGATCGCGTTGTAGCCGGTCCAGCGCCAGGTGAGCGCGATCATGATCGTCACCAGCGCCGGCGTCGACTCGAACAGCCAGCGGACGCTGGGCAGACCGATGGCCGAGAGCCCGTAGTTGAGGATGCCGAAGTCGGCGTTGAAGATCAGCCGGAACACGGCCGAGTACGGCACCGCGCCGAGCACCAGCGGCGCGAAGAAGGCGAAGCGGTAGAAGCCCTTGAGGCGCAGCAGGTCGGAGTCGAAGGCCATCGCCAGAGCGACGGCGAGCGCGAGCATGAGCGGCACCTGGAACACGAGGATCGTCATCGTGTTGCCGAGGGCGTTCCAGAAGGTGGTGTCCTGCAGCAGGCGGCCCCAGTTGAAGCCGGGGTCGAAGGTCCACGGTCGCTGGCGGGTGTTGACGAACGACAGGTACAGCGAATAGATGATCGGCCACGTCCAGAAGACGGCGAACGCGGTCAGGAACGGGGCCAGGAACAGATAGGGCGCCCAGGAGATGCGCCGTCGGCGGCGCGGGGCGGCGGAGGTGATGGCCACGGTGCTCCTAGGTGCTGCGGGACCGACGGGCGCCCGTCGGTCCCGGGTACGCGGGCCGCGGCCGGCGTGGCCGCGAGCGGCCGGCTGGCCGGGACCGCGCGGTCCCGGCCAGCCCGAGGGCGTTCAGCGAGCGATCGGCAGGCCGGTGGCCTGGGAGATCTGCTGGGCCGCGCGGTCGAGCGCGTCCTGCGCGGTCGGGAAGCCGCCGTCGAGGTAGGTGTTGACGATG
>CAZJUA010000226.1:0-11150 GCA_964549045.1 uncultured bacterium
TGGTGGGTCGTGTAGGACTCGAACCTACAACCCGCTGATTAAGAGTCAGCTGCTCTGCCAGTTGAGCTAACGACCCGTGCCCACCGGAGGCGAAGTGTACGCGCCGGGCACCGCTGCGGTCAACCGACGAAGGTACCGGGGCGTGGTCGTCGGACGCGGTCGCCCGGCCCATCGCGACGCCAGAACGTCAACCGATGCGGTAGAAGCCGCTCTTGGTGTAGTGCTCCTCGTACAGCGCCTTGAGGAAGGCGACCGTGGGCACCGACAGGACCGCGGTCAGGATCCCACCGAGCGAGAATCCGGCGACGACGGCGAGCATGACCGTCACCGGGTGCAGTTCGGTGGACCGCGACAGGATCAGCGGCGTCAGCACGTGCGCGTCGATCTGGTTCGCGACGATGAACACCACCAACACCAGGATCACCTGCACCCAGCCGCCGGCGATGGCGAGGAGGATGGCCGGGATGATGGGCACGACGGTCCCGATGAACGGCACGATGTTCAGGACCCCGGCGAGCAGTCCGATCAGGCCGGCCCCCGGGAGGCCGACGAGACTGAGGCCGAGGAACACCATGAGGCCGAGCACCACGGCGATGAGCAACTGGCCGCGGACGTAGGCGGCCGTCACCTCGTCGAGCGTCTCCGCGAGCGAGCGCGCCGACTGGCGGTACGGCAGGGGCACCACCTCCCGCAGCGACGCGGAGATGCGCTTGAGGTCGATCAGCACGTACACCGTGATGATCAGCACCAGGGCCGCGTTGACCACCTGGGACATGGTGCCGCGCAGGAACCCGTACGTGCCGACCGCGAACTCCTCGAGGAACGGGACGAGCCGCTTGCCGAGGCTCTCGATGAACCGGTCGAGCGCGTCGAGCGGTTGGCGTGCCGGGCCCCGAAGGGACTCGGGAAGCAACGCCTCGATGCGGTCGGGGAGGGACATGATGAACTCGGGCACGCTTTCCGCGAGCGTCAGCCCCTCGTCGCCCTCGGTGATGATGGCGCCGATGGTGCCGATGGTGTACTGCGACACGAACCACAGGCCCGCCGCGAGCGCGATGACGATGAGCGCCACCGTGAAGGGACGCGCCACCCCGCGGCGCTGCAGGAACTCGACCGCTGGGTTGAGCAGGTAGGCGAGGGCCAGGGCCGCCAGGAAGACGGCGCCGGCGGGCAGGGTCGCCAGGAACACCAGCACGAGCAGGGCGGCCACCGCCAGGCTTACGCCCACGCGCACGTACGGGTTGGACCAGATCCTCTCGAACGCGTCGCGCATCGATTACCCCGCGGACTCGGTGCGGTCGGCAGACTGGTCGGCGGCGGCGTCACCGACGAGGTGCTGCGCCACGGGCTACGACCGCCGGCTGATGAGCATCCCGAGCACGAAGCCGACGCCGAGCGCGGCGGCGGCGCTCGCCAGTGGCTTCTCCTGAATCCGATCCTGGACCCCGACCACGACCCCTTCGCCGGCCTTCACGGCCGACCGTCCGGCGTCCTGCAGGCCCTCGGCCAGCTTCTGGGCCTCGGTTTCGAAGCGCTTCGTGGCCGCCGCGATGGCTTCCTGGGCGGCGTCGGTCGCCTGCTTGGCCGTGCGTTCGCCTTCCTCGGCGAGCTTGCCGAAGTCCGCTTGCACCTTGGCGAGTTCCTTCTTGAGGGCGGCGACTTCCTTCTCGAGTTCGGCCTGGGTCATGCTGTGACCTCCTAGCTTGCGTCTGAGACGAGCGTCTCGTCGTGGCCGCGGTTGCCGCAGGGGCGGCGACGTGGTCTCGCTCCGAAAGGGGTCCTGTCCCGGACCGTAGCACGGGGGATCCGGAACCGGGTGTACGCATGAGGGCTCAAGGGCGAAGGTGGGCGGCGGGGGAGGGGCTCACCGCGTCGGCCTCGAGGCCGTTTGGCGCTGCGCGATGCCGCGCTCCACGACGTCGGCGATCCGGCAGTACGGTCGCTCGAACACGAGCGACAGCAAGTCGTGGGCGTCCACGCGGGGGAGGGCCTGGCGCACGTACGCCGTGGTGTGGCCGTGCAGGTCGCGGATCGCGGCGATCTTGGCCAGCGTCCACGTGGCGGTCGTTTCGACGGCGTCGAGCATGAAGGTGATCCAGGGTTCCCATGCGCCTTCGGCGGTGACGCCGAGCAGCCGTTCGTAGTACATGGCCTTGCGGGCGATGACGTGGCGGCTGAGGTAGAGGATGGGCGCACCGAGCAGGCCCCGCTCGACCAGGAAGAGGATGTTGAGGATGCGGCCGGCGCGCCCGTTGCCGTCGGAGAAGGGGTGGATGGCCTCGAACTGGTAGTGCCCGACCGCCATGCGAATGAGCGGGTCCAGGCCGTCGTCCGCGTGCATGAACCGCTCCCAGTTGGCGAGCAGCTCTCGCAGCACCCCCTCGCCAGCCGGCGGCGTGTAGATCGTGTCACCGGTGTGATCGTTGCGCAGGACGGTCCCGGGATGCCTACGGACGCGTGTCTCGACGCCCTTGATCCGCGTCGCGATCGCCTCCGCCGTGCGCGTGCCCAGCGGCAGCGACGAGAGCGAACGGTACCCCTCCAGGAGGGCCTCGCGGTAGCGCAGGGCCTCGCGCGTGGCGGGATCCGTCGCGGATCCCGGGGGCAGTGACCGGAAGAGCTCGTCCGCGGTGGTGACGACGTTCTCGATCTCCGAGCTCGCGCGCGCCTCGAGGAGCGGTAGTGACGCGATGAGCATGGCCTGGTTCGGGATCAGGCCCGCCGCCTGCTTCAACTCCGCGAGCGCGGCGCGCGCTAGCTCATGTCGACGCCATCGACATGTCGACCCGACGTGTCGACGAAACGCCGGAACCGTCGACACGTCCGGTCGCGCGCGACCACCCCGCGACGCCCCGAGCCCGCCCCCGCCCGGTCAGGTCACGGCATGCGCTCGATGATCTGGCCGTCGATGCCCCAGTCCCGGAACGGCACGATGAGCGCGTCGTTGGTGAACCGGTAACTGCCGTCCTCGAGGCGCCACACGAAGTCGAAGTAGTCGGGGAGTTCGACGGGGCCGTTCGCGACCGGGTCGAAGTACTGGCGGGTCCCGCGGATCGCCTCGCCGAACCGGGCATCGGCGCGGTCGCTGCTCGCGGCGCGATCCGCGGCGCCCTGCTGCGCCAGGTCGAAGACGTAGCCTTGCGCCTCCATCCTGATGCGGTGGAGCTCGCGCTCGGTCCGCATGAACTCGCCGGCGCGGCGCTGGTTGAACTCATCGATTGCCGCCTGCCACTGCGGGTCGACGCGCACCAGGCGCAGGACCGTGTCGGCGAGGACGGCGAAGCTGCCGAGCTGCCCCGCGGGCGTGCGGACCACGTGGCCGAAGGCGGTACGCGCCTGGTAGCCCAACACGCTGCCGTCGGCGGTCGGGCTGAGCGACTCGACGGTCATGACGACGACGGCCAGGCGCTCCTCGACGTCGACCCCGCGGTGCTCGAACGCGTACGTGATCTCTCCCGCCTCGAACCAGATCCGGAGGCCCGTGGTGGGATCGTCGACGTGCAGGCTGGCGTAGGGGGCGGCGAGGTCGGGCCGCTCTCGGACGTCGAGGATGCGCGCGCCGGGCCGCTCGCGCGACGCCCACGCCGCGAGGTAACCGTGGACCCCGTCGACGTCGCTCGACATGCAGCCGTCCGGTTGGGCGGGCATCGGGAAGTTGGCGACGCTCCACGTCTCCATCGCGGTCGTGGCGATGCGGAACGTCCCGTCGGTCGACGCCGCCTGGTAGTACGCCTGGGGCGCCGTCACGCAGCTGAGGCGGGGGTTCCACAGGACGCCGCCCTCGGCGACCCAGTCGTGCGGCACCATGAGCGTCAGCGCCGTCGCGGGCCGGGCGAAGCCGGTCTCGTCCATGATCGTGACCGGGCGCAGGTGCAGCGACGCGAGCACGGCCGGCACGTCGCCCGTCGACGCGACGGACCCGGCGGTACCCGACGGCTGGCGCTCGAGGAGGTACGTCGCGCCGCCGGTGCGCACCACGAGCGTCTCGCCCTGCAGCGCGATCCGGACGTCGAAGCGGTCGTGGCCGGCCTGGAACGATCCGACCAGCTCCTGGCCCGAGGCTTCGAGCTGCACCGGGTAGCTCTGACCGTTCGCCTCGATGTGGCCCGTGTAGCGGCCACCCCCGCCCTCCAGCACGACGGCGATCTGCGCGTCGCGGAAGCTGCCGACGTACGGGTCCGTCGTCTCCGGGCTCGATCGAGCCTCCGTCCGCGGCTGTGCTTCCTCGTGGTGCGAGCCACCCGCCGACGAAGCGTGCGCCTGGCGCTGGAAGGTGAACCGCGCGCCATTGGCGCGGAGCACCAGCGTGAGCGTGCCGCCGTCGGCACTCAGGGCGATGTCGAACGGGATCCGGTCCGACCCCGCCTCGATGACGCCCTCGCCGCCCCGGTCGTCGGCGGCGTGCCCGCTGAGGGCGAACGTTCCCTGTTCGGTCTGCAAGCTACCCGTGAAGCGACCTTGGGCGTCGTGGGCGATCTCGACGACGGCACCGTCGGCGTCGACGTACGTGCCGGTGTAGTGCGCCGCCCATGCGATCGTCGAGAGCAGGTAGGCGCACAGCGCGAGCCAGCGGACACGGCGACGAGGAGCGAGCGCGAGGTGGGTCATGCGCTGGAGGATAGGGCAGCGCCGGTTACGTCAGCCTTAAATCGGGGTGCGCATGGGCCGCGGGCCCTAGCGAGTCGGGGCCCGCGGCAGAGGCCCCGAGCAGCGTCTCAGTTCAGCCCGTAGTTCTCGCGCAGGATGCGCATGATGCGTTCCGCGAGCTCGGTGGCGCCGTCGGTGCGCTGGATGACGACCTGCGTCCGGCCTTGGCCGGCGGGCGCGATCACCACACTGACGAACTCGGTGCGCGTCGCCGCGGCGCGGAGGAAGCCGCCTGGGACGCGGACCTGGGTCTCGGCACGGACGAAGCCGCCGATGGTGTCGGCCTGCGTGATCATCCAGCCGGTGGAGTCGTCGATGCCCGGCGAGGTGGAGATCGCCTGGATGACGGTGCCGGCCACGTCGATCGGCTCGGCGGCGAAGAACACCGGATCGGGCGCGGGCACCACCGTGGGGGCCGGCGCGCAAGCGGCGAGCAGCAGCAGGGGGATGGCCAGCAGCAGAACGGTTCTTGGCATCGCGATCACCTCGCGTCCACGCTAGCAGCGGGGCGTGAGAGATCGCAGAACGAGCCGGCGGGCTTACACTGATGGCCCCATGGGAACGCGACCGCGCCGCGCCGCAGCGAGCCTCGTCGCCGCCCTGGCGGCGTTGGCGCTCCTCGCGTTCGCCTGGGCGCAGCCGGCCGGCCCTACCCCGGACCACGTGCTCGACGTCCTGACCTTCAACGCGGCGCTGCTGCCCGAACTCGCGGCCAGCACGTCGCAGAGCGACCGCGCCGCGCGGATGGCGCTGCACCTGGTGGGCTACGACGTGTTGGTGCTGCAGGAGCTCTTCATCAACCGCCACCGCGAGGCGCTGCTCGCCGAGTTGGCGGAGGCGTACCCGTACCGCTCGGCGCTGGTGGGCCTGGACGGCGCGCGCGAGCTGCCGTGGCGGCAGGACGGCGGCACCGTCATCCTGAGCCGCTGGCCGATCGAGCGCGAGGCGCAGATGCTCTTCGAGGACGTGTGCAGCGGTTCGGACTGCCTGGCGGACAAGGGCGTGGCGTACGCCGCCGTGCGCAAGGGAACGCGTGTCTACCACGTGTTCACGACCCACGCGCAGTCGGTCTACGGGCGGCGCGTGGAGGAGGTGCGCGCGGCGCAGTTCGACCTGCTGCGCCGGTTCGTCGATGCGCAGGGGATTCCCGCAGACGAGCCGGTGATCGTCGCCGGTGACCTCAACGTCGATGCGTTCACGCCCGAGCTCGACGCCGTGCTGCGGGTCCTGCGGGCCGCCTGGCCGCCCGTGGTCGGGGACGTGCGCTTCACCTGGGATCCCGACACGAACGCCCTGGCCGAGGGCGGCCGGGAGTGGCTCGATTACGTGCTCGTCTCCGTCGATCACGCGCAGCCCGCGCGCGCCTGGAACCGGGCGATGCCACTCCGCGACGGCGGCCTCGACCTCTCGGACCACTTCGGCGTGTGGGGGCGGGTGGTGATGGCGGCGCCTTGAGGCCGTTCGTTCGGGGACCACCGAGCGTGTTAAGTTCTTCACCAATACCTCGCCCATCTGGTCGCGTCGCTCTGGACCCGTCGCTGGTGAGGCGTCGTCACTCGTCGCGGGGCGTCTTCCCGCGGTTTCGGCCCCTTGAAGGGATCCATCATGAACAACCGCAAGTGGATCGCCGGCGCGCTCATCGCGCTGCTGGCGACGTTCGGCGTGGTGCAGGCGCAGAACGACCGCCTCATCATCGGCGCCACCGCCGAGGTGTCGGGCTTCGACCCGCGCATCGCCACCGACGTGCCCTCCTTCGAGCGCATCAACGTCATCATGGAGCCGCTCGTCGTGTTCGACCGCGGCCTCGGCCTGCAGCCGCGCCTGGCCACCAGCTGGGAGCTCGCCGACGACCTCAGCACCATCACGTTCAACCTGCGCGAGGGCGTGACCTGGCACGACGGCAGCCCCTTCACCGCCGCCGACGTCCGCTTCACCATGGAGACGGTGCTCGATCCCGACTTCGGGGCCATCAACCGATCGCTGTACACGGCGATCGCCAGCATCGACACGCCCGACGACCTCACGGTGGTGCTCAACCTGAGCGATCCGAACGCTTTCCTGGTCAACAACATCGCGCGCATGCCAATCGTGCAGGACGGCGTCGACGCGACCGAGGCCAACCAGCGCCCCATCGGCACCGGACCCTACAAGTTCGTGTCGCAGGTGCGTGACGACCGGCTGATCCTCGAGCGCTTCGACGACTACTGGGGCGGCGCCGGTCAGATCCCGACGATCGAGTTCCGCGTCATCCCCGAGGCGTCCACCCGCCTGCTGTCGCTCGAGGCCGGCGAGGTCGACATGACCCAGGGCCAGCTCCCGACGACCGAGCTCGACCGCCTCGAGGCCGACCCGTCGTTGGTGCTCGAGCGCACCCCGGGCGCCGGTTACACCTACCTCGCCTTCAACATGCGCTCGGAGCCCTTGAACGACGTGCGCGTGCGCCAGGCGCTCAACCACCTGATCCCGCGCCAGGGGATCGTCGACCGCGTCATGGCCGGCAACGCGTTCCCCGGCATCAGCATGCTGCTGCCGACGATGCCCTGGTTCAACCCCGACGTCCGCCGCTACGACTACGATCCCGAGCTCGCGCGTCAGCTGCTGCAGCAGGCCGGCGTCGACTTCGATCGGCCGCTGCGCCTGTTCACCAACGAGAACAACCCGGCCCGCGTGCTGATCCTCGAGATCCTCGAGTTCGAGTTCGCGCAGATCGGCCTCACCCTGGAGGTCCGCGCCGAGGAGTTCGGCGCCTTCCTCGCGCGCGTGCAGCAGACCGAGGATTACGACATGTTCATCCTCGGCTGGGGCGGCCAGCTCGATCCCGACCGCGCCATGGTGCGGCAGTTCCACTCCGGCGACCTCGGCTCCTCGAACTACGCGTACTACGCCAACCCGCGCGTCGACGAGTTGCTCGAGCTCGGCCGCCGCACCGACCCGGCCTCGCCGGAGTCGGTCGCGATCTACCAGGAGGCCTCGGCCATCGTCGTCGAGGAGTCCCCGTACGCGTTCATCTTCTACACGGAGGAGACCGCGCTGTACCAGCCGTGGATCGGTGGCTACCACGTGCACCCGTACGGTGCGAACACCTACCAGGACGCGCACCTCTTCACCAAGAACCGCTGACGCGAGCATCAGCATGCGGGCCGCCCCCGGACGCGAATCCGGGGGCGGCCCGCCGTCGTGTGGGGGGCGCCGCGTGGGTGCCGCGGGTCGGGTCGGGGAAGCGTCGGGTCGACCGGCGGACCGCCCCGCCGTGACGGTGCCGACGCCCTACGGCGTCGTGTCGAGCTCGAGCCCCACGACCAGCGGGTCGTGGTCGGAGGAGCGGAAGGCGTCCGGCGCGTACAGCGATGCCTGCTGCGCACGGCTCTTGAACTCGCCGTTGTAGTCGAGCACGTTCGGCTCGTCCGCGTTGACGTGCCAGGCGGCCGCGCCGGTCGCCTGCCCCGCCAGCGACGGCGAGGCCAGTGCGTAGTCGAGGGTGCCCCACTGCCCGTCGAACCCGTAGGTGGTGGCCTCGTCGCCCTGGTGCAGGCGCAACAGGTCGACGAAGCCGGCAGCCTCGAGCATCCTCACCGGATCCTCCCGGGCGTAGGCGTTGAGGTCGCCGAGGACGAGCACGTCCGGGTCGCCGGTGCCGGTGGGGTCCTCTGCCAGCCACGCGGCGAGCTGCGCGGTCGCCGCGGTGCGCACCATGTTGCACTCGCCCTGACCGTCGCCGGCGTCGGGCCCGTCGCACGCGGACCCCTTGCTTTTCAGGTGGGCGACGACCGCGACGAAGGTCGCGCCGTTGTCGCGCCGCGCGAACGCCTGCGCCAGGGCGGGACGGTTGCGCTCGGCGCGGTCGCCGCCGGTGACGAAGGCGGGCGTGGCGAGCGCGGCGGTGACGCCCACCGGGGTGACGCGGTCGGGCCGGTAGAGCAGCGCGACCTTGATCGCGTCCTGCCCGAGGGCATCGACCGCGCCCACGCCCGCGTCGGCGTCCACGTACGCCCAGGTGCCGGGGGCGGTCACCGCGTTGAGCCGGTCGACGAGGTCGGCCAGCGCGCTGTCGTCGCCGTAGCCGTCGTTCTGGATCTCCACCAGGCCGAGCACGTCGACGTCCAGCCCCACGATGGCGGCGACCGTCTTCGGCCACTGCCGTGCGAACTCGGCGCGGCTGTTCGCCCCGCGGCAGTTCATGGGGCGACCCTCGACGCCGCCCCTGCAGCGGTAGGCGTCGTCGAAGTAGTTCAGGACGTTGAGCACGCCCACGCGCAGGCTCCCGCCCACGTCCGGCGGTGCGGCGGGCCGCGGGGTCGCGGGCTCGAAGGCGGGCGCGCCGCCGCCGAGCGCCCCGATGGGACGGACGCGGTACGCGTTGCCGCTCGCTTCGTTGCCCGCCCAGCCGTACGTCAGGACGCCGACGAGACCGGTGATCGTGTCGCCCGCGCGCAGCGTGTTGCTCGCGCTCAGCGGCTCGCCGCCGCGACCGAAGGCGATGGGATCGGGGTTCTGCCCGTTGGTGTCGTCATCGACGAGGATGCGGTTGCGGTCGTTGGCGGCCTGGCGAGCGAGGGCCGCGCCGCCGGGTGCGGCGACCTGCGTCGGCTGCGGCAGGCGCCCGCCGGCCGACAGCGTCACCTGGCCGAAGCGCCCCAGCTGGTGGTGCTCGGTGACGGTGAGCGTCTGCGGCAGGCGCACCAGCATGCCCTCGAAGCGCTCCAGGTACGCCGGGTGGGGCAGGGGTAGCGTCACGTCGACCGGTTCGACCGCGCCTCGTCCGCAGGCGACGATCGACGCGACGTCCGAGAGCTGCGTCTGGCCCTGGAACTCGCCCGCCGTGCCGCGCACGCGCACCAGCTCGCCGAGCGTGACGTCGTCCGCGTCCCCGTTGAACACGAAGATGGCGTCGCTGGTAGCGGGGTCGCCGTCGCCGATCGGGTCCTGCAGGTAGAAGCCACGCAGCGCGGGCGGGCGCCCCTCGAAGTCGCCGATGACCACGCCCATCGTCGTCACGGGGCCGGTGATCGCTGCCTCGGGGCCGGTGCCCTGGATGGCGGGGATGGGGGTGAACGGGCCGTCGCAGGCGCCGACCGCGCCGATGAGCGGCGTCCCGTCCACGGCGCCGACGGCGGGCGCCGGCCATGGCGCCGCGAGCGCCACGGCGATCAGGCCCACGGCCGCGAGTACCTGGAGCGTGGTCGGGAGCGAGCGGGCGGCTGGCTGGCGGTGGCGCGTCGGCATGGGGCGGTCTTCCTCCTCGGGCGCGGTCGTGCAGCGGCGGTCGCGCCCGGCCGACATCATCGCAGGACGGGCGCGCGTGCGGGTCACCCGCCGGTCATGGCCGGGGCGCGGTCCGCAGATGCGGCCACCCGCCCAGCGCATCAGGGCTACCCTGGTCCCAGGGTCCTTGCAGCGCGCCGACGGGATCGAGGGGACGCACGATGCAGCGTGAACCAACGTCTACCGGCACCGTCGCCGCCGTCCGCGGCGGCGTGGTCGACGTGACCTTTGCGTCCGGCCTGCCCCCGCTGCACCACCTCCTGATCGCGGGTGAGGCCGAAGGCGACGGCGATGGCGCGGACGTCCGCATCGAGGTCATGGCGCAGCTCGACGCCCACACCGTGCGCTGCGTCGCCGCCACCCCCACGCCGGGGCTCGCGCGCGGCGACCCCGTGCGCGACACCGGCGCGCCGCTGCAGGTGCCGGTCGGCCGCGCGGTGCTGGGGCGCGTGTTCGACGTCTTCGGCGAGCCGATCGACGGCGCGGGCGCGGTGGAGGCCGAAACGCACCGCTCCATCCTCCAATCCCCGCCCTCGCTCGGCCGCCAGGCGGTCTCCAGCGAGGTGCTCGAGACGGGCATCAAGGCGATCGACGTGCTGGCGCCGCTCGAGCGCGGCGGCAAGGCCGGGCTGTTCGGCGGCGCCGGGGTGGGGAAGACGGTGCTCATCACCGAGCTCATCCACCACATGGCGGCCCGCCACCGGGGCGTCAGCCTCTTCTGCGGCATCGGCGAGCGCTCGCGCGAGGCGGAGGAGTTGGTGCGCGACGTGCGCGAGGCCGGCGTCGCCGACCACACGGTGCTGGTGTTCGGCCAGATGAACGAGCCGCCCGGCGCCCGCTTCCGCGTGGGGCACACCGCCCTGACGATGGCCGAGTGGTTCCGCGACGACGCTCGCCAGGACGTGCTCATCCTCATCGACAACGTGTTCCGCTTCGTGCAGGCGGGCTCCGAGGTGTCGGGCCTGATGGGTCGCCTGTCGTCGCGCATGGGGTACCAGCCGACGATGGCGACCGAGCTCGCCGAGCTGCAGGAGCGCATCACCAGCACCGCCGACGGCGCGATCACCGCGGTGCAGGCCGTGTACGTGCCCGCCGACGACTTCACCGACCCCGCCGTGGAGCACGCCTTCGGGCACCTGTCCGCGACGGTGGTGCTGTCGCGCGACCGCGCCGCGCAGGGCCTCTACCCGGCGATCGACCCTCTGCGCTCCACGTCCTCGATGCTGACGCCGGTGGCGGTC
>CAZJUA010000227.1:0-7237 GCA_964549045.1 uncultured bacterium
TCGCCGTGCTACCTTCCGACCGTGCGCCTCACCCTTCGACGCCTGAACCGCGCGACCCTCGCGCGGCAGCTCCTGCTGGAGCGGCAACCGCTGCCAGTCGTCGACGCCGTGCGCCGGCTCGTGGCGCTGCAGGCCCAGGAGCCCGTGTCGCCGTACCTTGCCCTCTGGAACCGCCTGCGCGACTTCCGACCGGATGAGCTGACGACCGCCTTCTTCGGCTACGCCGTGGTGAAGGCCCCGCTGATGCGCATCACGCTGCACGCGGTCGCCGCCGAGGATCGCGCGCCGTTTCGCAGGGCGATGACCCCGACGCTGCGCGCTGCGCGCCTGAACGACCGCCGCTTCCGCGCGACCGGGCTCTCGGTCGCGGACGTGGATGCGCTGGTGCCGCACGTGTTGGCGTTCGCGCGGCGGCCTCGCAGCCGGCACGAGATCGAGGCCGCGCTCGCCGAGCGCCTCGGCGCCGCGGCCGACCCCGGCGTGTGGTGGGCGCTACGCACCTTCGCGCCGCTGGTGCACGCGCCCTCGGACGACCCGTGGTCGTTCGGCCGCTCACCGCGCTACATGGCGGCGCCCGATGTCTACTGGGGCGAGGGTCCACAGGAGGATGGCGACCCGGCCGGGCCCAACGACCCGGTCGCGGCGACCGCCCACCTGGTGCGGCGCTACCTGCAGGCGTTCGGGCCCGCCTCGCGGCAGGACTTCGCGCAGTTCGCGCTGCTGCGGCAGACCCAGGTGGGGCCGGCGTTCGAGGGGATGGCGGGTGCGCTCGTGACGCTGCCGGGGCCCGACGGCGCGACGCTCTACGACGTCCCGGGCGCGCCGCTCCCCGACGACGACGCGCCCGCGCCGCCGCGGCTGCTGGCGATGTGGGACTCGGTCCTGCTGGCGTACCAGGACCGCGGACGCGTGATCCCGCCGGCGTACCGGCCGCACGTGATCCGGCGCAACGGGGACGTGCTCCCGACGCTGCTGGTCGACGGTTTCGTGGCTGGCGTGTGGCGGCCCGTCGACGAGGGCATCGAGGTCACCGCCTTCCATGCGTTAGCGGACGACGCCTGGGACGGGATCGAGCGCGAGGCGCGCGACCTGCACGCCGTCCTGGCCCGCCGGGACGGCTCGGTGTACGCGCGCTTCGGGCACTGGTGGTCGCACCTGCCGGTCGCACGGGCGCGGGTGTTCCGGGCGGGTTGATCGGCCCGGGCCGGTCGGCCCGCGCCGCGAGCCGGGCCCGCCGCCGCGTCAGTTCGCCCCGAACTGCACCTCTCCCTCGTAGTCCACCATCCAGCGCACGCCGAACCGGTCGACGCACGAACCGTAGAGCTCCGACCAGGCGACCCGATCGAGCGGCATCGACACGATGCCGCCCTCCGCGAGCGCGGCGAACGCCCGGTGGGCCTCGGCGGCGTCGTGCGGGGCCAGGTGGATCTCGACGTTGGTTCCGACGCGGTGGGCGGTGAGGGAGGGGCTGGAGACGTCGGAGCCCATCAGGTCGGTCTCGTCGGCGATCTCGAGCGAGACGTGGGCGACCAGATCGGCGTCTTCGCCGGTGGTGCCGATGTCTCGGTAGCGGATGATGCGGGGCGCATCGCCGCCGAACACCTGGTGGTAGAAGGCGAATGCCTCTTCGGCGTTGCCGGGGAACATCAGGTACGGGGTCGCTCGCTTCATGGGGTGCTCCTCACGCTCGTCACGGGCTCTGGGTCGGGGTTGGGTCGTGGCGCCGCTCACGCGGGAGCGCCGTTGTGGTGGTCGAGCCGGTCGCGCGCCTCCTTCCAGGCAGGCAGCGCCGCGTCCAGCGCGTGGCGCCCGGCCTCCGTCAGCGAGAGCGGTCGCTCGCGCGCGTCGGTCGTCGACAGCGTCTCGATCCACCCCCGGCGCGCCAGCGTCGCGGCGCTCCGGGTGAGCGTGGTCCGCTCGAGCCCGAGGGCGTCGGCGAGCCGGACGTGGCCGGTCGGGCCGCGCTGCGCCAGCATCGCCAGAATGGAGAACTGCGTCGGGCGCAGACCGTGCGGCCGCAGGAAGGCGTCGAAGTGCCGCGTGACGGCGCGCGCGCGGCGGCGGGCGGCCAGGCAGGGGCACGCGCGGGTCTCGGCGAGATCGACGGTCGACGGCACGGTAGGTACGTGTATACACACGGATTGGGGACGAGGTCAAGCGGGGGGTGCAGGGGGAGTGCGAATGCAGCCGGATCTGGTGACCGCGTGGGCCGATCGCGCAGCGCGTCGACTTCCGGGCCGTTCCGCTACGGCTGGCTCGGCCGGCGGTTCCTGGCGGCCCAGGCCCCGGGGCGTGGCCGCAGCACACGCTTCGCCACGTCGCGCAGGCGCGGCGTGTGCGCGACGACGATCGACTCCCCGCCGCGGGAGGGTGTCGGTCAAGCCAGCGCGGCCACGTCCGTTCGCGTGAAGTCCTCGCCGACGAAGAGGATGGGCGCGCCCCGGAGCGACGCGAGGGCGTAGGCGAAGCAGTCGCCGAAGTTCAATGCGGCGCCATGGCGGCCCTTGCCGTAGCGCAGCCAGGCGTCGAGCGCCGCGTCGGCCTGGTCGCGATCGACGGGCACGATCTCGATCCCGGCCTCGTGGAGGTAGAGGCGGAGGTCGTGGACGCCGTCGTCGCCGAAGCGTGACGCGAGCACGATCGAGCACTCGAGGTAGTTGGCTGTCGACATGAGCGAGGCGGCGGAGCCGGCAAGGGCCGCGTTGACGCGCGCGCCTTCGGGTTCGCCGCTGAGGACCGCCACCAAGGCGCTGGTGTCGACGACGATCATCGGGGCAGTCCGCGCTCGTCGTAGCCGAGGATCTCGTCCGCCGTCCGGTGGTCGAGCCGCGGGAGGCCGGCGCAGTGTCGGGCGATGGCGTCGAGGCGCTCGCGGACGCGGCCGGCGGGCCGGCCATCGCGCGCCAGCGCCTCCTCCAGGGCCGCTTCGACCGCGGAGGTCAGCGTCGTGCCCCGGCGTTCCGCCAGCTCGCGGGCGAGATCGTGCACGCGTGGGGCCTTGATGTTCAGGGACACGGCTCACCGCCTCTCGGTGTCTACCTTACACCAGTACGTCTACTTGGTAGAACGCTAGGGCGCGGAGGCGTTGGGCACAGTCTGCGCCCACGGGCTGGCGCGCCAGAGACGGTCTCGGCGGCCCGGGCCTCCAGTGATGCGCTCCGCTACCCGCCGGTCGCGCCGTCGTCGCCCGCCGGCTCGGCGTCGGCGGCCTCGAGGGCCGCCTCGGCCGCCGACGTGACGGTGCGGTAGACCGGCCCCAGGCGCGCGACGAGGTCGTCGTCCAGCGCGGCGAAGGGGCCCAGCCGGCGCAGCAGGGAGAGGTCGGGCCGTTCGGCGGGGAGGTCGATGCGGGGCGGGTGCGCCGCCGCGGACCAGAAGTCGGCGGGGTCGAGCGAGGTGGCGTCGGCGGCGTCCGCCGGCCCGAGGTCGGCCTCGGGGGACGCCCCGGCGGTGTCGTCCCCGCCCGTCCCATCGCCCGCCTGCCGCCGCAGGCCCTCGAGCACCTCGTCCTGGTCGCGGCCGCGCAGGCGGAAGAGCAGGAAGGGGTCCTCGTCGAGCTGCTCGCCGAGCAGGTAGCAGGTGGCGGCGATGTGCTTGCACACCGTGACCTTGTCCGGGCAGTTGCAGTGGAGGCGCAGGTGGTCGGGCGCCGTCGGGAAGAGCGAGGCGCGGGCCTGGGCGAACACCTCGTCGATGTCGCGGGGCATCTCCCCAGCGAGGAGGCTGGCGGCTAGGTCGGGGCGACGCGCCAGTTCGGCGAAGACGCGCTCCCACGCCGCGTCGGGAAGCGGCGCGAGGCCGATGGTGACGCGGTAGGGCGTGCGGCGCGATCCCTGGACCTGGGCCAGGACCGTGCCGGTCTCCTCCTGGATCGACAGCACCTGACCGGCGCGGGCGTAGGTGCGGCCGCGGGCGAGGCGTAGCGGGGTGATGAGGCGCTCGAGGGCGGCGACCCAGCGCTCGGCCCACCAGCTCTCGACGAAGGCGCCTCGCTGGCTGCGGCTCGCGACGCCCTGGTCGGTGGGGATGGCGCGGGTCGGTCGGTGGCCTCGTGGAGCGCCTTGGCCGCGCTGGGCGCTTCGGCCGCGTGGGGCGCGGCGGGGGCGGCGGGGGCGGCGGCTCATGCCAGCGCCTCCCGTCGCAGCGTCACCAGGTCGCGCAGGGCGCGCCCATCGAGGTTGGCGAGGGCGCCCTCGCCGGCGGCGATGACCTCGCCGGCGAGCGCACGCTTGTCCTCGATCATCTCGGCGATGCGTTCCTCGAGCGTGCCGACGGTGACGAAGGTGTGCACCTGCACGCCCTTGCGTTGGCCGATGCGGTAGGCGCGGTCGGTGGCCTGGTCCTCGACCGCGGGGTTCCACCAGCGGTCGAAGTGGAAGACGTGGGAGGCGCGGGTGAGGTTGAGGCCGGTCCCGCCCGCCTTCAGCGACAGGAGGAACACCGGGGGCCCGCCGTCGGCCTGGAAGGTGCGCACCAGCTCGGCGCGGCGTTCGGCCTTCACGCCGCCGTGCAGGAACGGCACGTCGACGCCGAAGCGGGCGGCGAGGTGCGCGGCGAGCAGGTCGCCCATCTGCCGGTACTGGGTGAACACCAGGGCGGCGTCGCCGGCGGCCAGCGCTTCGTCGAGCAGCGCGACCAAGCGCGCGAGCTTGGGGCTGCGGCGCTCCGACGTCGCCAGGGCTGCGGCGTCGGCCCCCGCCCCCACCACGGCGGCCACGCGCTCGCCCAGCGCGTGGGCGGGGTGGTTGCAGACCTGCTTGAGGCGCGTGATCATCTTCAGCACCAGGCCCTTGCGCGCGATGCCTTCGGCCCCGTCGACGGCGCGCAGGGACTCGTCGACCACGCTTTGGTAGAGGCTCGCCTGCTCCTCGGAGAGGTGCACCCAGGCGGGCTGGACGACCTTGTCGGGCAGGTCCTGGATGACGTCGCGGTCGCTCTTGAGGCGCCGCAGCACCAGGGGCCGCACCAGGCGGCGCAGCGTGGCGGTCTTGTGCGGATCGCCCTCGCGCTCGATCGGCAGGGCGAGCCGCGTGCGGAAGGCGCTGCGCGTCCCGAGGTAGCCGGGGTTGAGGAACTCGACGATCGACCACAGCTCGTCGAGGCGGTTCTCGATCGGGGTGCCGGTGAGCGTGAGGCGCACGCTCGCGCGCAGCTGCCGGGCGGCGCGGGCCTGCGCGGTGTCGGGGTTCTTGATCTGCTGCGCCTCGTCGAGCACCACCGCGTACCAGTCGATCGCTTGGAGTGCCGCCGCGTCGCTGCGCAGCAGCGGGTAGCTGGTCACCACCAGGTCGGCGCCCGCGACCGCGGCGCGCAGGGCCTTGCCGCGCGCTCGGTCGGCGCCGTGGTGCACCAGGACGCGCAGGTCGGGCGCGAAGCGCGCCGCCTCGTCGTGCCAGTTGCGCACGACCGAGGTGGGGCAGACGACCAGCGAGGGAGCATCCGCGCGGCCCGCCGCCCGCTCCTGCAGCAGGAACGCGAGCGTCTGGACGGTCTTGCCGAGGCCCATGTCGTCGGCGAGGCAGACCCCGAGCCCGAGCCGGGCCGCGAGCGTCAACCAGGCGGCGCCGTGCTGCTGGTAGGGCCGCAGGGTCGCGCGCAGGCCCGGCGGGTCGGTCCAGGGCTCGCCGAACGCGCCGCCCTCGAGGGCCGCCAGCCAGCGCCCGGCCTCGCCGTCGAAGCGCACGTCGACCACGGGGAGGCCCGCCACCTCGGCGCGGTCGCCGAAGGCGCCGGACAGCGCTTCGGCGACGCTCAGGTCGCGCTGGTGGCGGCGGCGCTCGAAGAAGCGGGCGGCGGCCTCCACCGCCTCGGGATCGAGCCGCACCCAGGCGCCGCGCCAGCGGATGAGCGGGGCCTTGCGGCGGGACAGCTCGGCGAACTCCTCCGCGGAGAGGGTGGCGCCGCCGAGCGCCACCTCCCAGCGGTAGCGCAGCAACTGGTCGAGCCCGACGCGGCCCTCGCCGCGGCCGCCGCCGGGTGCGGGGGCGACCCGCAGCCGCGCGCCGAGGCGGGCCTCGGGTCGCGACCACCAGGGCGGGACGAGCACGCCGAAGCCGCCCTCCTCGAGCAGGGGCGCGGCGTCGCGCAGGAAGCCGAAGGCCTGCTCCGGGGCGAGCGCCACCGGGGCGGGCGCGGCGCCGGCGAGCGCTCCCTTCAGCGGTGGGAAGACGCGGCTGGCGTGACCGAGGCCGGTGAGCAGCAGCGCCTGGGCGTCGGGGAAGCGGGCGGCCAGCGGCCCCAGGGCGCCTTGGTAGGCCTCGGCGGCGTCGACCTGCAGGCTGGGGTCGGCGCGTGACTGGAGCTGCGTGCGCAGGAGCCAGGCCCCGTCGTCGTCGGGTGGGTCCTCGAGGCGCAGCACGAGGCGGGTGCGCTCGTCGCCGGCGGCCGCCAGTCCGCGCCACCAGTGCTGGAGCGTCTGCTGCAGCCGCTGGAGTTGCGCCGGGCTGCCGCGGACGGTGGGGTCGTCGCCGAAGAGGGCGGCCAGCCAGCGCGCCGCGGGGGTGGCGTTCTTCGGCGCCACGTGACCGGCGCCCGCCCAGATGCGCACGAGCGCGTCGGCGCAGGTATGCAGGAAGTCCTCGAGCAGGTCCCGGGCCGGCGGCGCGGCCTTCGGGTCGTCGGCCGCGCCGCGGCACGCGGGCGGCAGCGCGTCCGCCAACGCGGCCACCGCGGGCGCCAGGTCGCCGTCGAGGAGGTGGAGGCGCCAACGGGCCGCCGCGCCCGCGGACGTGGCGACCAGGCCGGGCACGAAGCGCTGGCGGGCGAGCGCGGCGAGCACGAGCCGGGCGGCGGCACGGAAGGCGCGCAGGTCGTCGCCGGCTGGGGCGTCGGGGTCGGACGTGCGCGGCGTCAGCAGCCAGTCGACGGCCACCGCCGGCGGCAGGGCGCGTGCGGGCACGCGCCAGCGCCGCAGCCTCGGTCTCGGGGGACGGCCCCCGTGCCGGTGCTCGGTCGGCACGGACGGCAACGGGCCCGACCGCGTGGACGGGAGCCATAGGCGCACCTCGAGTGGCTCGGCGCGGGCGAGGGCGGGGTCCAGGCCCGCGGGGTCGACGGTGGCGGGGTGGCGCCCTCGGGGCAGGTCTTTCCGAGCGTCTGCTGGCGCCTCCGCGTCGGCTTCGGCCCACAGGAGCAGGCGCCCGCCGGCGGCGTCGGTGGGGTCTGGGCGCCAGAGGGCGTGGAGGGCGGGCACGATGCATGGTAGCCGGAGGGGGGCCGGGACGGGCGTTCCAGGCTT
>CAZJUA010000228.1:0-2221 GCA_964549045.1 uncultured bacterium
GCGGCGCCCTGGTGGAGGGCGCCGCCCGCGCCGTGGGCAGGGGACGGATCCGGACGGCGCCTCCGTGACCCCGACCCGGGTCGCGTCCGGTGCGCCCCCGTATGCTCGCGCCATGGGCCGCACCGCCACGTCCCGCGCACCCACCCCCGCCCAACTGGCGACGGCCGCCCCCCGCCTCCCGCTCGCGCTCTACGACGGCGACTGCGTCTTCTGCACCGCCCAGGCCGAGCGGGCCCGGCGGCTCTCCGGCGGGCGGCTGCGGATCGCACCGCTGCAGACGGCGCTGGCCGACGTGCCCTGGGTCGACCCCGAGGAGGCCGTGAAGGCGCTGCAGCTCGTCGACCGCGACGGGCGCGTGTACGCGGGCGCGGCCGCCGTCGTGCGCCTGCTGCGGCTGACGCGCCCGGCGCTCGGCCTGCTGGCGCTGCCGTACCACCTGCCAGGCGTCCGCTGGCTCGCCGACCGCGCCTACGACGCCGTGGCCGCCCGCCGCTATGCGATCGCGGGTCGGACCGACGCCGGCTGCGCGGACGGCGCCTGTGGCGTGTCGTGGGCGGCACGCAGCGGCGACACGACCGCCGGCGTGGCATCCACCGACGCCGGAAGGTCGGACGACGCCACGTCGCGCGGCGTCCCTCAGAGCACCATCACCGGCCGCCCGGCCGCGCGCAGCGTGCGCTCCAGCACGCCGCCGAGCAACGATTCCAGCCAGCGCGAGTAGCGGTAGCTGCCCATCAGCATGAGGTCACAGCCACGCTCGTCGGCCATGGCCACCAGCGTCTCGGCGACCGGCCCCTGGCGCTCGACGTAGTCGGCCCGGACGCCGTACGGCTCCAGGTACGACCGGGCCTTGTCGAGGACGGCGGTCGCGCCGCGCGAGGTATCGGCCACCGTCGCCACCACCACCTCCGTGTGCCACTTCGCGGCCGCGTAGGCCGCCACGAACAGCGCCTCGTCGGCCCGCGCGCCGCCGTCGTACGCCACCAGCGCCCGTTCCAGGGGGCGGGCCGGTCCCACCGTCACCAGGATCGGGCAGGGCGTGCGCCGCAGCAGGCCCTGGTGCCGCGATGCCAGGCGCCAGCCCCTCGTCGCGTCAGGCACGACCATCGGAGCGACCAGCAGGTCGACCCAGGCGGCGCGCTCGCGCAGCTCCTGCGCGGGGTTGCCGATGGCGACCGCGAACTGCAGTTCGACGCCCGCGAGCTCGGCCGCCGACATCGCCGCGCGGCGCAGCGCGTCGACCTCCTCCCCCTCGACGTCCTCCTCGTCGGCGGCCACGTGCAGCGCGTACACCCGCGCGCGCTCGCGACCGGCGAGCACCAGCGCCTGCTCCAACGCCGGGATGCCCAGCTCCAGGTCGGGGAGCGCCACCAACAGGTCGTCCGCGATCGCGGCCCCAGCCGCTGGTTGGTCGTCGTCGCGCCCGCGGACCTGCTGCAACAGGTCGTCGCGCCCCTTGGGGCCGCGGCGCTCGCTCGTATCGCCGCCACCGAGCGACTCGGCGATCGACTCGCTCGGCAGCGTGAACCCGAGCTCGCGCTCGAGCCGGCCGCGGTGTTCGGAGAGCCACAGGTACAGGTCGGTCTCCGTTCGCCCTGGGAAGCCGCGCAGGACGCCGCCCGAGCGCATCGCTTCGCGCACGGGCAGGTAGACGGTGTCGTACCAATGCGCCACCGCCTCCGGGTACGCGACCTCGCGGTCCTCGTCGATGCCCATGTAGTAGCGGTGCACCGAGATGTGGTCCAGCAGCCGCTCGAAGGCACCCGCCGTGGTCACGCGCAGGTCGGCGCCGGGTCTCAGCTCGTCGAGCTCGGTGGCCTCGAGGAAGCGCGCGTGCTCCTCGGCGATGATCAGGTCGTCGGGCGAGACGTCGGCGGAGAGGGGTACGCGGGCGTGTACGGGGGTGACGTACGCCTGGATGAAGCGGGCACCGAGCTGACGCGCCACCGACACGCGGTGGTTGCCGTCGCGCACGAAGTAGGCCTCGCCGATGCGGTAGAGCTCGACGGGCGGCGTCCCCGTCAGCCCGGTCATCGCGACCTTGACGCCGACCCAGCGCGCCTTGTCGGCGTCGGTGCGCGGCAGGAACTCGCGGGTGAAGTCGACCGTGCGGCCGACGCTGCCGACGATCGCGTCGAGCGGCACGTCCTCGAGATAGCGGGCCGGGCTCTCGACGGCGTGCAGCCGCCGGCGGACGTCGTCGTAGGAGAGCAGCGGCGCC
>CAZJUA010000229.1:0-44140 GCA_964549045.1 uncultured bacterium
GGCTCGGGGTCGGCGACCGCGCCGGGCTCGGGGTCGAGGCGCCAGCCGCGCACCTGGAACGGCCCGATCGCGCCCGGGTCGCCCCCCTCGAGCGGCCGCTCGAGCAGGTCGACGGCGCCGGCGACCCGCCAGCCGGCGGGCGGACGCAGCGTCAGCGGCCCGCGCGCGCCCTGCGGCTCGTAGACCCGCAGGACGAGCCCGGGTCCGTCCTCGGCGGGCTTGAGGGCCCCGAGCGCGACGGCTGCGTCGCCATCCCCGAACCCGAGCGGCCGCCATACGCCCTCCGCCGCCGGCCCCGTCAGCACCCGCGCGCGCAGCGGTTGGTTGAGGTCCTCGGCCTCCGCCAGGACGCCCCCCGCCAGCCAGTCGCCCGGGTGGGGGAGGAGGGCGTAGGTGAAGGCGTGCGCGCCCTCGTCGGCGCGCGGGTCGGGGTGCGCGGGGGAGCGCAGCAGGCTGAGGCCCAGCTCGCTCGGCAGGGCGTGGTGGCCGTAGCGGCCGTCGTTGAGCAGCGCGACGCCGTAGCCGGGCTCGGCGAGGTCGGCGAAGCGGTGACCGGCGACCTCGAAGCGGGCGGCGTCCCAGGAGGTGTTCACGTGGGTGGGGCGGCGCACGACGCCGAAGGCGGTCTCGTAGGTGGCGGTCTCGGCGCGCACCGCCAGCGGGAAGCGCGCCTTGAGCAGCAGGTGGCGCTCGCGCCAGTCGATGCGGGTGGCGAACTCGAGGCGCGCCGAACCGGCCCACAGGCGCAGCGTCTGCTCGATCGCGCTGTCGCGGAAGCGGCGCCGCAGCCGCAGGGCCGCGCGGTGCGGCCCGCGCTCCACGACCTCGACGGAGGCCAGCCCGCCGATCTCCTCGCCCTGCGCGCGGTAGTCGGCGTCGACGTCCCAGGCGTCCCAGGCGCGCGGCAGGTCGACGTAGGCCCACAGCTGGTTGCCGCGCCCCGCGAGCACCTCGCGGCCGACGCGCTTGTCGAACACCCGGGTGAGCACGCCGTCGTCGCCGAGCTCGACGCGCAGGAGGTCGTTCTCCAGGTGGCGATCGGAGAACGTGAGGCCCGTGGGCGCGGCGCCGGGCCGCACGACGGCGACGGCGAGCCCGGGGACGGGGGTGGCGCCGCTCAGGAGGGCGCCTTCGTCGACGGGCTGGGCGGCGGGGAAGGCCCCGGCGGCCTCGGCGGGGAGGTGGACGCGCAGCGGGCGGGGCCGGAGCTCGGGGTTGACGACGAGGAGGGCCGGAGCATCGGGGCCTCCGTCCGACGCGCGGTCCGCCAGGGCATCGAGCGCCCCCTCGGTCACCCGCTCGGCCGCGTCGACCACCTCCGCCAGCTCGCGCTCGGCCCGCACGTAGACCTCGCCGATCGAGGAGCCCGGCAGGATGTCGTGGAACTGGTTCTTGAGCAGCTCGCGCCAGTAGGGTTCGAGCGAGGCGGGCGCGGGCCCGCCGCGCAGGTGCGCCAGGGCGGACGCGGCCTCGGCCGCGAGCAGCGCGCGCTCGGCGCGGCGGTGGAGGCGCTTCGTGCGGCCCTGGCTGGTGAGCGTGCCGCGGTGCAGCTCGAGGTAGATCTCGCCCAGCCACACGGGGAGCTCGCCGCGATCGGCGCTCGCCCGCACCTCGTCGAAGTAGTCCTCCACGCGGCCCCAGCGGGTGCGCGGCAGCGCCGGCAGGACCTCGGCGGCGCGCCGCCGCTCGAGCATCTCGGCCGTGGTGCCGCCGCCGCCGTCGCCGTAGCCGAGCGTGAGCAGGCCCTCGGGGTGCACGTGCTTGCCGCGGTAGTGGCGCCACACGCCGATGACGGTGGCGGGCGAGAAGACGCCGTTGTAGCCGTCGGGTTCGCTGAGGAACGTGTGCGTCAGGACGCGGGTGCCGTCGAGGCCCTCCCACCAGAAGAGGTCGTGGGGGAAGCGGTTCGTCTCGTTCCAGTTCGTCTTGGTGGTGAAGAAGGCGCCGATGCCGGCCTGGGCGTAGAGCTGCGGCAGCGCGGGCGCGAAGCCGAAGCAGTCGGGCAGCCAGCCGACGCGGTGGGGGCGGCCGAAGCGGCGCGCGAAGTCGCGCTGGCCGTAGAGCAGCTGGCGTGCCAGCGACTCGCCGGTGGGCATGAGCGTGTCGCTCTCGACCCACATGCCGCCGATCGGCTCCCAGCGCCCCTCGGCCGCGCGCGCGGTCACGGCGGCGAGGGCCTCCGGGTCGTCCTCCTCCAGCCAGGCGTAGTACTGGGCGTGCGACTGGTCGAAGGTGAACTCGGGGTCGCGCGCCAGCAGCGCCAGCATCGACGCCGTCGTGCGCCGCAGCTTGCGGCGGGTCTCGTCGAGCGGCCACAGCCAGGCGAGGTCGAGGTGGGCGTGGCCGGACAGCAGCAGCGCGCCCTGCGGCGGGTAGCGCCCCTGCAGCTCGCGCAGCTCGCCCTGCAGCCGCGCGTGCGCGTCGCGCACGGCGGCGCGCTGGGCATCGTCGAGCGCCGGGGGGTGGCCGTCGAGTTCCACCGGCGCGGACCACAGGGATGCGAAGGCGCCGCGGGCGGCCGCGCGCGCGAGGACGTCGGGCGTGCGGCTCGGCCAGGCGATCGCGGCGACCGCGCGCTCGGCGCACGCCAGCAGCGGCAGCACCACCTCGTGGTCGGCGAGCGCGTCGGCGGCCTCGCGCACCAGGTCGAGCAGCCGCACCAGTTCGACGACGGCGGCGTCCTCCCACACGAGCCGGGCGCGGCGCAGCCGGGGGTCGGACTCCGGCACGCCGAAGGGTTGGCGTGCGACCGCGTCGGCCTCGATGGCGAGGCGCGGGCCGCGCAGCGGGAAGCGGCGGTGGTACGGATCGAGGCCGAAGCGCTCGTGCCCGTCGGGGAAGACGAGCGTCAGGAGCGCCTCGCCGCCGAGGTCGAGCTCGAGGCGCGCCTCGTGGAGCGGCCAGCCGGCGGGCACCTCGACGTCGGGATGCGCCAGGCGGACGACGCCGTCGCGCCGCGGCCAGGGGTCGCCGAGGGCGAGCGGCGCCCCCTCGAAGGTCCAGGCGTCGAGGTCGACGTGGGCGCGGTCGCGCCAGCCGGCGAGGGCGGCGGTGCGCACCCGCAGGCGGTCGCTGCGTTGGGCGGGGGTGAGGGTCATGCGGGATCCTCCAGACGAACGGACAGGGGGAAGACGCCGGTGAAGAGCCGCGGCCACGCGAGGCGCGCGGGGCGCCAGTCGAGGACCAGCCCGCGGTCGGCGAAGTGGCGGCGCCAGAGCTCCTCGGCGAGCGGCCGCACGTGGGCGTCGACGAGGGCCTCGGCCTCGGGCCAGCGCTCGCCGAGGTCGTAGGGCTCGGGGTCGCCCAGGGCGTCGCGGACGCGCTCGCGCGCGAGCCCCTGGTAGAGCGCGTCATCGACGAGCCGGCCGAACAGCACCTCGGTCCACGCCGCGCGGTCCACCGCCAGCGGCGCCAGCGCGCCCATCGCGATGGCGCTGCCGAGGGTGTTGCCGGCGGTGTTCCAGGCGGCGAAGCCGGCGAGCTCGGCGAGCGGTACGCCGTCCTCCAGCAGGCTCATGAGGCGCCGCTCGGCGCCGTTGGGGTAGGCGACGTCGGCGAGCGCGACGTGGCGGCCGGCGGCCAGGTCGCGCGAGACGGCGTCGACGAAGCCAGGCAGGTCGCGCGCGGGCGTGTCGACGGTGGCGTGGTCGGGCTGTGCGCGCGCCTGGGCCGTGGCGGGGCCGTTGACGGCCAGGACCCAGTCCGCCCCGGCCGCGCCTTCGGCGCGGTTGCAGCCCGCGGCGCGCAGGTGGGTGTCGATCAGCGCCCCGAGCGGGCGGTCCTCGTAGATCGTCGTGGCGGCGGCGCCGAGGGCGGCGCTCAGGCGCACGGCGACGCGGCCGCCGGGCGCGAGCGCGCGGGCGAGCAGGGTGGCGGGCACCTCGTCGGCGCCGGGATAGACGTCGCAGCGGGGTCCCACGCCGAGCGCTTCGGCGCGGGCCTCGAGGCGGCGGCGGTCGTGGGCCGCGAGGCCGTAGGCGGTCGTGTCGTCGAGCGTGACGGCGAGGTGGTCGAGCACGCCGTCGACGAGCAGCTCCAGCGCGGCGAGGTGCAGCCGGTGGTTCCGCTCCCGCGTCGCGAGCCAATCTGCGAGGACCTCGGTGGGGACCGCCAGCTCCGCGTCGCGCAGGCGTCGGGCGCGGGCGGCGTCCGGCTGGCGGGCGTGCCGATCGAAGGCCTCGCTGAAGGCGCGCAGGGCGGCGCCGTGGACGCCGTAGTAGGGCTTCTCCTCGAGCGCGTCGTCGTCGTGGGCCACGCGCACGACGACGCCCGCCGCCAGCACGCGCAGGCGCGGGTGGGCCGCATGCAGGTCGCGCAGGACGTCGAGCGCGGCGAGCGCCGTCGCCTCGGGCGTGTCGACCCGGCGGGCGGGGATGAGGCCGCCCAGCGCGAGGGTCTCGAGGGAGACGATCGCCAGGTCGGCGCCGGGGGCCTCGGCGCGCAGCCAGTCCGCGAGCGCGGACGTGTCGCCGGGCTGGTTCAGGTGCGGCAGGGCCGCGGGCGGCGGCACCCGGACGCGCCAGCCGACGGCCTCCGCCAGCCGCTTCGGGAAGGCGAGGGTGGGCGGCCGGACGTCGGGCGGCACGAGCAACAGCGTGGGCAAGCGTTCCTCCGCGGGGTCGTCGAGGGCAGGCTACCGGGCGGGCCGGGGGGCGGCAAGCGGGGGGCGCGTGCGGCGTCCGCGGCAGCCGCGCCGTCGAGCACGAGGTCCGTACCAACCTCGTCGAATGACAGACCAATCATAGACCACCTGTTGACATGTGGGCCCCAATCGCCTAGCATGTGGTCCATAACTGGTCTAACTCAGGACCGCACGGTGAGGAGGTGATGGGCACCCGGGCCCACCGATCGCATCCCGTCAGGCGCACCCTTGGATCCCCCATCTGGAGGCATCAGGATGAAGCACATCTGGAAGACCCTGCTCGCCCTCGCCGTCGCGCTCGTCGCCGTCGGCGCCCTCGCCCAGGCCGACCCGGCCGAGCTCGCTGCCCGCCAGGCCGACCCTGGCAACGCGTTCTGGAACCCGACCGCCGCCGACCTGCAGGCCTGGAACGTCGTCGACGGCGTCGAGGACGGCGCCACCGTCACCTGGTGGACGATGTCCCTCTCGCCCACCTTCAACCCCTACCTCGAGCAGATCATCGCCAACTTCGAGGCGACCTACCCCGGCGTCACCGTCGAGTGGGAGGACGTCCCCTGGGACGGCCTGCAGGCGCGCGTGCGCAACAGCTTCACCGCCGGCAACCCGCCCGACGTCGCCAACATCAGCCCCGCCTGGATCGGCGAGTTCGCCAGCGCCGGGCTGCTGCTGAGCACCGACGACCTGATCCGCAACTACCCGCAGATCCGCGGCAACTACGTCGACACGGCCTGGAACACGAACCGCATCGACGGCAAGAGCTACCTGGTGCCCTGGTACCTGGGCCTCTCGAACTTCGTCGCCTACAACGAGGCGCTGCTGGCCGAGTGCGGCCTGACGCCGGCCGATCTGCCCACCACCTGGACCGAGCTGCGCGACTTCGCGCGTCTCACGCTCGACACCTGCGGGTACTACGCCACCAGCCTCAACTTCGGCCCCGCCACCGAGCAGTACCTGGTCAACTACCTCGCCTACAACGACGTGCCCGTCTACGACGCGGACGGCTCCGTCGCCCTGAACACGCCCGAGGCCGCCGAGGCCCTGCAGGTGTGGGTCGACCTCATCCAGGAGGACCTGATCCCGCTTTCGAGCCTCACCGACGACCACCGCAACATGATCGACCGCTTCAGCGAGGGCGAGACCGTCCTCATCATGGTCGCGCCCCACATGCTGCGCATCGTCAACGACAACAACCCGGCCGTCTACGCCGACCTCGGCGTGGCCGCCGGCATCACCGGCTCCAGCGGCGCCTCCAGCGTCGACGTGCAGGCGCTCGTCATCCCCGAGGCCACGGCCAACCCGAACGCGGCGCTGGCGCTGTCGCTGTTCATCACCAACCCCGAGACGCAGGCCGAGTTCGCCAAGTGGGCGGGGATCTTCCCCTCCAACCTGCGCAGCTACGCCGACCCCTACTTCACCTCCACCGAGGGCGGCCAGCTCCCCATGATCCGCCCGCTCGCCTTCGACTACGTCTCGAACGCCGACAACCGCTCGGTCGCGTTCCCGCGCGACACCGAGGTGCAGCAGATCGTCACCGAGGCCACCCAGGCCGCGCTGCTCGGGCAGGTGACCGCCCAGGAGGCCCTGGACCAGATGTCCGAGCGCATCAACGCGCTGCTCGGCAACTGAGCCACGCCTGAAACGAACGGGCCCCGCCGCCAGGCGGGGCCCACCTCCACCGGCGGCGCCCCCTCTCGCGCGGGTCGGCGCCCGGACCGCCCCCGGAGGCCCGGAGTGATCCCACCAGCCGCACCGACCGTCGCCGCGCCCGCCTCGCCGCCGGCCGCCGCGCCGCGGCCCGGCAGCCAGGAGCGCCGCACCACGGTCACCGCCTACCTCTTCCTGGCGCCCGCGCTCGCCTTCCTCGCCGTCTTCTTCTTCCTGCCGCTGGCGCAGGTCATCTACTACAGCTTCACCGACTTCAACCTCTACGCGGCCGAATGGGTCGGACCGGCCAACTACCAGGCGCTCTTCCAGGACCCGCTGTTCTGGCTGTCGGTGCGCAAGTCGTTCGTCTATCTGATCGCGACCCCCATCCTCATCGTCTCGTCGCTGACCCTGGCGATCATCGTCAACCGCCCGCTGCGCGGCATGCCCTTCTTCCGCGCCATGTACTTCATGCCGGCCGTGATCTCGGCCGTGGCCATCGGCATGATCTTCGAGCTGGTCTTCGCCGACCAGGGCCTGCTCAACGGCATCCTGCGCCAGCTCGGCCTCATCAACCGCTCGGTCCCCTTCCTGCAGGACCCGGCCCTGGTGCTGCCGAGCATCATGGGCGTCACCATCTGGCGCGGGGTCGGCTACTACATGGTCATGTTCCTCGCCGGGCTGCAGTCGATCCCCAAGGAGCTCTACGAGGCCGCCTCCATCGACGGCGCCCACCCACTGCAACAGCACTGGTACATCACCGTGCCCGGCGTGCGACCGATCATCGTGCTCGTGGGGGTGCTCTCCTCGATCGCGGCGCTGCGCGCGTTCGACGAGATCTTCATCCTCACGAGCGGCACCGGGGGCATCCTCAACTCCGGCCTGACGGCGATGTTCTACCTCTACCGCCAGGCCTTCGTGTTCAACAACGTCGGCTACGCCTCCGCGATCGCCGTCGTGTTCTCGCTGATCATCATCGTGTTCACGGCCATCAACCTGAGGATCGGAGGCACCGGTGAACGCTAACCGCTGGCGCAAGGGCCTCGGCACGAGCGGCTGGTACCTGCTGCTCGTCGCCGTCATGCTGGTGACCGCCATCCCGTTCCTGTGGGCCGCCCTCATGAGCGTGCGCGAGACCTCGGCGAGCCCCTTCCCCCGCAACCGACCCGCGCAGATCGTCCCCTACGCCGGCCTCATCGGCTGGGGCGAGGGCGCCCGCGAGGCGCGCGCCAGCGGCGAGTACCGCGGCGACGACGGCTGGTGGACCGACTACGGCCCGGCGAACCGCGAGCGGCTCGAGGGCTCCGCGCTGGAGCCCTACGCCTTCGCCGCCACCACCGAGAACTACGTGCGCGTGGCGCAGGACATCCCCATCGGCCGCTACTTCGTCAACTCGCTGGCGGTGGCCGTCGGATCGGTGCTGCTGACGCTGCTGCTGTGCTCGCTGGCGGCGTACCCGCTCGCCAAGCTGCGCTTCAAGGGGCGCGACGTGCTGTTCATGGTCGTCCTCAGCACGCTGGTGTTCCCGGAGCAACTGATCCTGATCCCGCTCTACGTGATGGCGGTCAACGTGTTCCAGTTCCAGGACACCTACCAGGGCCTCATCCTGCCGTTCGCCGCCAGCGGCCTCGGCATCTTCCTGCTGCGGCAGGTGTACTACTCGATCCCGAACGAGTTGATCGAGGCCGCCCGCATCGACGGCGCGACGGAGTTCGGCATCTGGTGGCGCATCCTGCTGCCGCTCATCCGGCCCGGGCTGGCGACGCTGGCGATCATCACCTTCGTCGGCTCGTGGAACAACTTCCTGTGGCCGCTGCTGATGCTGACCGACACCAGCGCCTTCACCCTGCCCGTCGGCCTGTCGTACCTGCGCGGCTTCTTCAGCGGCAGCCTGCGCACGGTGGCGGCGGGTATCGTCATCGCGACGGTCCCGGTGATCGTCGTCTTCATGGTCTTCCAGCGGCAGTTCATCCAGGGGCTGGCCGGCGCCGTGAAGGGCTGACCCCGGACCCCACGGCCACGTCGAGGAGCGACGCCATGCACCACCTGCACGTCGACAAGGCGCTACCGCAGCCCGCTTACCAGCAGCTGCGCGACGCGCTCGAGCGCGCCATCCGCGGCGGCGACTACCCGCCCGGCAGCGCGCTGCCCTCCGAGCGCGAGCTCGGCGAGAGCCTCGGGCTGTCGCGCATGACCGTGCGCCGCGCGCTCGAGGAGCTGGTCCACGCCAACGTCATCGAGCAGCGGCGCGGCTCCGGCACCTTCGTCCGCGGCCGCCGGGTGGAGCAGCCCACCGACGTCCTGCTCGGCTACACCGAGGAGGCGCGGCTGCTCGGCTTCCGGCCCGGCAGCGTGCTGTTCGACGCCCGCACCGTGCCCGCCGACGAGGCGGTGGCGAACGCGCTGCGGATCGAGCCCGGCACGCCCGTCCTGCGCATCAACCGGCTGCGCACCGCCGACGACGAGCCGCTCGCCGTGCAGGCCTCGCACCTGCCGCCGCCGTACCACGAGCTGTCGATCGACGAGCTCAAACGCGCCGCCAGCCTCTACCAGGCGCTGCGAACCCAGTTCGGCATCGAGCCCGCGGGCGCCGAACAGTCGATCGCCGCCCGCATGCCCACCGAGCACGAGCAGGAGATCCTGGCCATCGATGCGCTCACGCCCGTGCTGGCGCTCGAGCGCACGACCTTCGACGCCGAGGGGCGGCCCTTCGAGTACGTCGTCAGCGCCTACCGCAGCGACCGCTACCGGGTGCTGCTGCGGCTGCGGGCATGAGCACGGGGACCGAGGGTCTCGCCGACGACGCCCACGACTTCGACCTGTGGCCGCTGGAGGCGCGCGCCCGCGCGCTGCTGCGTTCGCAGGCTGCGGCGGTCGCCGCGCTCGACGACGCCCTGCCCGACCTCGCCCGCGCCCTCGAGGGCATCGCCGGCCGGCTGGCCCGCGGTGGGCGGCTCGTGTACGTCGGCGCCGGGACCTCGGGCCGGCTGGCGCTGAACGACGCCGTCGAACTCGAGCCCACCTACGGCTTCGACCGCGCGCTGGTGCTGCTCGCCGGCGACGCCAGCCGGCGCGCCAGCGAGGAGGCCGAGGACGACGTCGACGAGGCCCTGCGGGAGCTGGACGCCGCCGGCATCGGCGAGGAAGACGCCGTGGTGGGCGTCGCCGCCTCCGGCCGCACCCCCTACACGCTGGCCGCCGTGCGCGAGGCGCGTCGCCGCGGCGCCTTCACGGTCGGGATCGCCAACAACGCCGGCGCCACGCTGCTGGCCGAGGCCGAGGTCGGCGTCCTGCTGGCGTCGGGCCCCGAGGTCATCGCCGGCTCCACCCGCATGGCCGCCGGCACCGCCCAGAAGGCCGTCCTCAACACGATCTCCACCGCGCTCATGCCCGAGGTCGGCGGCATCTACCGCAACCTCATGGTGGGCATGACCCCGGTCAACCGCAAGCTGCACCGGCGGGCCGTGGGCATCGTGGTGGCGGCGTGCGGCTGCGCCGAGGACGAGGCCGAGGCGGCCCTGGCGGCCGCCGGCGGCGACATCCGTGGGGCGATCGTGCAGCTGGAGACCGGGTGCGCGCCCGAGGCGTGCCGGGCGGCGCTGGACGAGCATGGCGGACGGGTGCGGGAGGCCGTGAAGGCGCTGAGCGACGCCTGAGCCGGTCGCCCAGCGCTCGCGACGACGGTGACGCAACGGGCCTGCAGGACGGGTCGGGAGGCGTCGCGACGGCCCGCGCGGCATCGGCTACGTCGGCAGAACCCCCGCGGCGCCGCCCAGGATCACCTCCACCCGATGCCCCACCCCGTCGTCCACCAAAGCGACCACGGCGCCCCGCCCTTCCTCGACGACCACGTCCCGACCGTCGACACGTAGCGTCGCCACCCCCCCGCACACCCCCGCCGGGTTCTCGACGACGACCTCGTACCGCGCCGTGCCGTGCCGCAGCTCGACGCTGAACCCCGGCCAGTCGCGGGCGATGCGCGGGTCGATCTCGAGCCGGCCGCCGCGCAGGCGCAGGCCCAGCACGCGCTCGATGCCGAAGCGGTAGAGCCAGCCGGCGGAGCCGGTGTACCAGGTCCAGCCGCCGCGGCCCACGAAGGGCTCGGCGCCGTAGACGTCGGCGGCGACCACGTAGGGCTCGACGCGGTAGCGCTCGGCGTCCTCGGCGGTGGCGGCGCGCGTCGCGCCGGAGAGCGTGCGGAGCAACTCGACGGCGGCGTCGCCGTCACCCTGGTCGGCCATGGCCCACGCGCCCCAGACGGCGCCGTGGGTGTACTGGCCGCCGTTCTCGCGCACGCCGGGCGGGTAGGCGCGGATGTAGCCGGGGTCGGGCCCCTCGCGGTCGAACGGGGGCGCGAGCAGGAGCAGCAGGCCGTCGTCGCGGCGCCACAGGTGCCGGCGTGCCGAGGCCATCGCGGCCTCGGCACGCACGGGGTCACCGGCGCCCGAGAGCACCGACCAGGCCTGGGCGATGAGGTCGATGCGGGCCTCGTCGCGCGTGTGGCTGCCGATGGGGCTGCCGTCGTCGGCGGTGGCGCGCAGGTACCAGTCGCCGTCCCAGGCGTGTTCCTCGAGCGCGGCGGCGAGCTCCGCGCGGCGGGCGCGGTAGGCGGCCGCGCGTTCGGCCAGGCGCGCGCCGTCCGCGCCGTCGGTTCCGCCGGCCTCGCCGTCGCCCGCCCCCCGCTCGCACAGCCGCGCGCCGTCCTCCAGCACGGCGCACAGGAACCAGCCGAGCCACACGCTCTCGCCGCGCCCCTGCAGGCCGAGGCGGTTCATGCCGTCGTTCCAGTCGCCGCTGCCGATGAGCGGCAGGCCGTGGGGCCCGCGGGTGTCGCCGCGTTCGATCGCGCGCAGGCAGTGGTCGAGCAGCGTCCCGTCGCGTTCGCCGGGGCGGTAGGTGTCGAAGCGTTCGTCCTCGCCCGCGGCCAGCGGCGGCCCGTGGAGGTAGGGCACCCGCTCGGCCAGCACGCTCGCGTCGTCCGTGCGCTCGAGGTAACGGGCGCAGGCCCACGGCAGCCACAGGAGGTCGTCCGAGCAGCGCGTGCGGACGCCGGCGCCGGTGTCGGGGTGCCACCAGTGCAGCACGTCGCCCTCCTCGAACTGCCGCTCGGCGGCCCGCAGCAGCTGGGCGCGCGCCAGGGCGGGCTCGAGCGGCGCGAGGTTGGCGGCGTCCTGCAGCTGGTCGCGGAAGCCGTAGGCGCCGCTCGACTGGTACAGGGCGCTGCGGCCCCACATGCGGCAGGCGAGCGCCTGGTAGGGGAGCCAGCGGTTGAGCGCGTGGTCGAGGGCCGGATCGGGCGTGCGCACGACGATGCGACCGAGCCGCTCGCGCCAGCCGTCGCGCACGCGACCCAGCGAGGCGGCGGCCTCCGCGGGGTCGCCGAAGCGGCCGGCCAGCTCCAGCGCCTCGGCGCGGTCCTCGCCGAGGCCGAGGACGAAGTGCACTTCGGTCTCGCCGCCGCTTTCGAGGTCGACGTGGACCTGCAGCGCCGCGCACGGGTCGACGCCGGCGCGCACGCTGCCCGACAGGCCGACGCGCCGCAGCCCGGCGGGGTCGGCGGGGTCGAGGTCGGGCCCGAGGAACTCGCGGCGGTCGGTGGTGAGGCCGTGCGGCGGGCGGCTGGACGTCAGGAAGGCGACGCCGGCGCCCGCCATCGGCCCGAGCAGGGTGCGGGCCAGGAGCGTGCCCGTGTCCGCGTCGTAATCGGGGACCACGAACGGCGCCTGGCGGCTCCGCAGGACGCCGAGCAACCACTCGACGTAGCCGGTGACGGTGAGCCGCCTGGGCCGGTCCCAGCGGTCGCGCAGGCGCAGCGTCATGAGCTTGACGGGCTCGTCGGGGTCGACGAACAGCGTCAGGGTCTGCTCGAGGCCGTGACCGTGGTGCGTGAAGGTGGTGAGGCCCGCGCCGTGGCGCACGCGGTAGGCCCCGCCCCCGCCCGGGGCGTTGGCCGCGGACGCCGGAGCCGGGGTGGGGGACCACACCTCGCCGGTCTCCTCGTCGCGCAGGTAGAGCGCCTCGCCGGAGGGGTCGCGGACCGGATCGTTGGGCCAGGGCGTCAGCCGCCGCTCGCCGCTGTTGGCCCCCCACGTCGTCGCGCTGCCGCGCTCGCTGACGAGGAAGCCGAAGCGCTCGTTGGCGATCACGTTGATCCAGGGCGCCGGCGTGGGCCGGCCGGGCTCGAGGTGGAGCACGACGTCGGCCGCCTCGCCGTCGCCCACGCCCACCAGGTCGCCCGCGTAGCCGCCGAAGCCGCCGAACGTCCTCCGGGGCAGGGCGGATGGCGCCGCCGAAGGCGGCGACAGGCCCGCCGGTTCGGCGGCGGGGGCCAGCGGCCCCGGCACCGGCACGAACGCGGGCAGCGGGGCCGGGCGCGCGGCGGCGCGGGCGAGCTGCTCGTGCAGCGGCGCGCCATCGGCGTCCAGCACGACGGCGGCCGCGGCCAGGAGCGTCGGCAGGTCGGCGCCCACCCGCTCGATCGGCAGCACCGTGGCCCGGCCCGGGCCCTGGCTGCGGCCGCGGCGCGCGACCTCGTGCACGGCGCGCTCCAGCCGGTCGCGCAGGGGGGTGTCGTAGCCGCGCGAGAGCTCGTCGAGCAGCAGCAGATCGACGCCGACCTGCCGGCCGCGCCACCAGGCGTGGCCGCGCAGCACCTGCAGCACGAACGGCAGCGACGCCTCGTCCGCGACGCGCAGCAGCACGATCGGCAGGTCGCCCGAGACGCCCAGCGACCACAGCACCGGCAGCACCGTGCCGGCCTCGACGAGGCCGGCACGCAGTGCCTCGCGCGGCGCGACCGCCAGCGCCAGCAGGTCGGCCAGCGCGGGCAGCTCGTCGGGCGTGACGCCGAGGCCGCGCAGCTCCGTCGCGGCGGCCGCCGCCGCGCGCTCCACCAGGCGCTCGGCCTGCGGCAACGTGGTGCAGCGCCGCAGTGCCGCGAGCGCGGCCTCGTCCGACCAGCCGCCGGCGCTGACGAACACGGCGTGGACCGTGGCGCCCGGGGCCACCTCGAGGACGCAGCCGAGCGAGGCGATGGGGTCGAGGGTGGCGCCCGCCGCGGGCGGCGGCGTGCCGTCGGGATCCAGGGTGGGGGCGAGGGGCGCGCGCAGGCTGCCGCCGCGGCCGACGAACGCGCGGCGGTCGGTGCAGGCCGTCCGCGTCGCGCGTGACCCCGGCTCGAGCAGCAGGCGATGCGCCCACACGGGGGTTCGCTCGTGGGGCGCGCGCTGCCGGCGGCGGTACAGCAGCGTGCTCAGGCCGTTGCGGGGTTCGGCCTCGACGAACAGCTTGCCGAACGCAGGGTGGCGCGCGTCCTCGGCCGCGCCGGTGAGGACCACCTCGGCGTAGCTCGCCAGCGCCAGCCGCCGCGGCCGGTCGCCGTCGTTCGTGACGCTCACGCGCCGCAACTCGAGCGCGTCGCGGTCGGCGACGGTCCATTCGTCGCGGGTGACCAGGTCGCCGCGCTGGCGCCGGTAGCGCACCCGGTGGGCCTCGAACGTCACGCGGCAGTCGGCCGGATCGCCGCCGGTCGGGTCGAGGGTGGTGCTCCACGTGTCGCCGTCGTCGAGGTCGCGCAGGTAGACGGTGGTGCCGCGGGCGCCGCCGGCGTCGAACGGCTGATCGCGCGTGAGGGCGGCGCCGCCCCAGTGGCTCCCGCCCCCGCCGGCCGCCCGTGCGAGCACGGCGTTCGCCCCGTTCGACAGCGGTAGCGCGTGCTCGATGCCACCGCGGGGGTCGACCGTCCAAGTCGGCGCCTCGCCGGGCGCGGGCGCGCCCGGCTCCGCGGCCGCGGCCTCCGGATGGCGCCAGCGCTTCGGTGGCGGCACGTGGATGGGGATGCGCTCGTGCAGCAGCAGCTCGACGCTGGTCACCTGCGGCTCGGCGTGCAGCCGCTCGACCATGCGGTCGCCGAGCAGCTGGTTGGTGGCGGCGACGAGGATCATCCCCTGGTGGTGGGCCATGTAGGTGCGCACCAGGTGGGGTCGGCTCGGCGTCAACGGGCTCCCGTCCGGCCCGCTGGGCCGGCCCGCCGCCGCCACGTGGCTGGCCGTGTCGCCGAAGTCGACGGCGTCGATCATGCCGTAGCGTCCCAGGGCGCCGAGCTCGATCAGGCGCGTGACGTTGGCCATCGCCTCCCGCGGACGCAGCGGCAGCGCCAGCAACGAGGCGTACGGCGCCACCACCAGCCGCTCGCCGAGATCGGCCTTCAGACCGACGCCGGGGACCCCGAAGGCCCGGTACTGGTAGTCGCCCTGGATGCCGAGCTCGGCGAAGGCCGACTCGGAGATGCCCCATGGCACGCCGTGGCGGCGCGCGAACGCGATCTGCTGGTCGAGCATGGCGTGGCAGCTCTCGTGCATGAGCGTCCGCTCCGGGTGGTGCAGGAACAGCCGCGGCATGAGGTACTCGAACATCGTGGCGCTCCACGACAGCAGGACCCGGGCGCCGCGCACCCGCGCCAGCGGTCGTCCGAGGTGCAGCCAGTGTTCGACCGGGGCGTCGCCTTTGGCGATCGCCAGCAGGCTGGCGGTGCGCGCCTCGGAGGCCAGCAGGTCGTAGTGGTTGGCGTCGTGTTCGCCGGCGGAGACGTGGTAGCCGAGGTGGAACAGCGCCCGCGGGGGGTCGTAGAGGAAGCGGAAGTCCATCGCCGCCACCGCCGCCCGGCAGCGCGCGGCCGCGGCCTCGAGGTCGGCCGCGAGGCGGTGCCCGCGCGCCTGGGCGTCGTCCAGCGTCGCGAGCAGCGCCCCGTTCCAGCGGCGGGCGGCGCCGGACTCGGCGGTAGCCGAGTCCGCGGCGTCGGCCGCATGCGGCCGCGCCTCGAGCTGCTGCTCGAGCTCGGCCACCAGGCTGCGGCAGCGCGCCGCCAGTTCGGGCGCCGAAGCGAGGTCGAACGGTTCGGCGAGCGCCGCGATCAGGTGCGGCAGCGTCTCGTCGAGGGCGCCGTCCGCCTGCCGGTAGGCCTCCGGCAGGTCGTCCAGCAGGTGCAACCACGGGACGGCGGCGTCGATCTCGGCACGGGTCGCCTCGGCCTCGCGGAGCGCCTGGTCGATCCAGGCCCGCAGCTCGCGCACGGCGAGGTACGGCACGCCGGTCGGCGCGGTCTCCAGCGCCGCGACCAGACGCTCCGCCACGCGCCGCAGCTCACGTTCGGCGTGCGCCACCGCGTCCCTCCGCGCCGGGTACGGCCGGTTGGCGGCGACGCGCAGCTCGTCCTCGAGCGTCGTGAGCGTCGCACGGGCCGGCGCGAGCGCCCGGCGGGCGGCACGGTCGTCCACGCGGGGTCGCAGGCGCGCGACGACGTCGCCCAGCACCGCCACGGTGTCGGCCAGGCCGCGCGCCCTCGCCGGGTAGGGGACGCCCTCGTGGCGGGCGTCGTCGAGCCCCCGCGCCACCACCAGCAGGGCGGCGGCGAGGTTGCCGCTGTCGACCGTGGAGACGTAGCGCGGCTCGAGGGCCGTGAGGTCGTGGGTGCCGTACCAGTTGAGCCAGTGGCCGCGGTGGCGTTCCAACCGATCGAGCGTGTCGAGGGTGTGGTGCACGCGCGCGGCGAGTTCGCGCGCCTCGATGAAGCCGAGGTCGTACGCCGCCAACGTGCTCGCCAGCATCATGCCGACGTTCGTGGGTGAGGTGCGTCGGGCCGTCATCGGCCCGGGGTCTTCCTGCAGGTGGTCGGGCGGGAGCCAGTGGTCGCGCGGGCCGACGAGTTCGGCGAAGAAGTGCCAGGTCCGGCGCGCGAGCAGGCGCAGGGTGCGGCGCTGCGCCTCCGTCAGCGGTTCACTGGGGCGGACGCGCTCGCGCGACGTCCACGCGGCGATGGCGGGGGAGAGCGCCCACGCCGCCAGCAGCGGCAGGGCGGTGAGCAGCGACGCCGGCGCCCAGACGACCAGCAGCGCCGCCAGCGCCGCCGCCAGGGCGACGGCCCCCCACATGCGCCGGAACGCGGCCCGCAGCGTCAGGCTGGTGCCGAGCGTGCCGGCCGCGTGGGCGGCCGTCGTCCACTGCAGCAGGCCGCGCCGGCTGACGTACACCCGGTAGAGCGCGCGGGCGATCGCGTCGCTGGTCACCAGCGCGAGGTACGGCAGCAGCGCGACGGTCACGGCCCAGCGGGCCGCCTCCAGTCGGGCGTCGTGGGCGGCGGTCTCGAGGGCGGGTCGCAGGGCCCGCCCGGCGAGACCCCGGCGAACCGCGGCCAGGGCCGCGAGCGCGATGGGAAGCCCGAGCAGCGCCAAGACGCCGAGCGTGGCGGTGACCGCGGCGTGGCCGGGCAGGGCCAGCCAGGCGCCCGCGAGGAGGCCCAGCAGCGACGGCAGGTAGAGGCTGCGCCGCAGGTTGTCGGCGACCTGCCAGCGGTCGAGCGGCCGCAGGCCGCGCGCCAGGCGGCCGTGGCGGCCGAGGGGCCGGCGCGCGACCAGCCACGGCAGCAGTTGCCAGTCGCCACGCACCCAGCGGTGCAGGCGCAGGGCGTGCTGTACGGCGTTCGCCGGCACCTGCTCGAACAGCACCACGTCGCTGGCCAGGCCCACGCGGCCGTGGACGCCCTCGAACAGGTCGTGCGACAGCAGCCGGTTCTCGGGCACCCGGCCGCGCAGCCGGCGCTCGAAGGCGTTCACCTCGTAGAGCCCCTTGCCGCCGAAGATGGCGCGGCCGAAGAGGTCGTGGTGGACGTTCGAGACCATGAGCGCGTAGAGGTCGACGCCGGACTCGCCGGTCATGACGCGGGCGAAGGCGGTCTCGAGCATGGTGGCGGCGTCGGCCTCGACGCGCGGCTGCAACACGGTGTAGCCGGCGCGTAGCTCGTCGCCGTGGGGATCGAGGACGGGCCGGTTGAGCGGGTGCCGGAACGCGGCCACCAGTTCGCGGGCGGCGCCGGGCGGCAGGCGCGTGTCGGCGTCGAGCGTGAGCACGTAACGCACGGAGGCGAGGTCGGTGGGTGGGTCGACCCGCACGCTGAAGCTGGCGCCGCCGCGGCCGGTCAGCAGCTCGTTGAACTCCTCGAGCTTGCCGCGCTTGCGTTCCCAGCCCATCCACAGGCGCTCGACCGGGTTCCAGCGGCGCTCCCGGTGGAGGAGGTGGAACGGCGGGTCGCCCGCGGGGCCGCCGGGCACCGGTGCCCAGGTCTCCGCGCGGCGGTCGCCGGCCTCGGTGCGGCGGTCGCCGCCGTAGCGGGCGTTGAGGTCGCGGATGCCCTGGCTCAGGGCGTCGACGATCGCGTCGTCGCCGGGCAGCTGACGCTCGGCGGCGTCCGCCAGGTCGGTGAGCAGCGCGAAGCCGAGGCCGGCGTCGCGGTTGCCGAGGTAGTTGACCTCCAGGCGCTCCAGCAGGTGCGGCACGTCGCGCACGCCTCGCAGGATCACCGGCATGACCACCAGCGTGCGGGCGTCGGCCGGGACGCCGTCGTCGGGGTCCATCCGCGGCACCGCGCGCGGTGGCACGACGAGCGTGACCAGCCAGTCCACCGCCGAGGCGCCCAGCGACCACGCCGGGACGGCCGCCAGCAGCCCGGCGGCGGCCACGACCGCCCCGTGCACCCCGAGCGCTGACAGCCAGGCCAGCACGATCGTCAGGGCCGCGCCGCCGGCGAGAGCGATGGCGGCCACGTAGAGCGGGAAGGCGAGCGGTTCGAGCGCGCGGCCCAACCGCAGGCGTGGCGGCGGCCTGAAGCCGATCGCGGCCTCGAGGCCGCTACGGCCCTCGGCGATCAGGTGGCAGCCGACGTGCGCCGCCCGCGGCAGGGCGGGCGCCTCGGCGTCGGGTTCGTCGGTGCCGCCCGCCGCGGGGGTGGCGGGCGCCGCGGCGGCATCGGACGCGACCGCCAGCGCCGCTTCGGCGACCGCCAGCTCGTCGTGTGTTGGGGACCCGCGGGCGAGCGACTCCACCGCGCGGCGGTAGCGGTCGCGGGTGGCGAAGGACATGCGGCCGTAATCGCCGCTGGGATCGCCGCGCAGCGTCCGCTCGAGCACGCTGCAGCGTTCGAACCACGCGCGCCAGTCGGCCGCCGCCAGCGCCCGCAGCGTGCGCACCGCGGAGGCGATGGGCGCGGCGGGCGCGGGTGGCTCGTCGGCCCAGGTGGGCGGGACCGCGCCCGCCCGGGATGCCGGATCGCCCCCCGCGCCCCCGGGGCCGGCGGGCGCCCTGGCGGCGGCGTGCGGCGCCACCGCGGCCGCGGCCGCCGGCGCCAGGCGCTCGAGCACGGCGAGGCGCAGTAGTGCCGGCAGCGCCCACAGTTCGCCCACCGTGAGCGGCGCGACCGCCTGGTAGTCGTCGAGCAGCGTGGCGACCAGGTCGAGATCGAGCGGGGCCTCGAGCCGGTCGACGAGCTCCCGCGCGAGCGACTCGGAACGGGGGCGTCCGGCATCGGGTCCGCGCCCCTGCCCCAGGAGACGCGCGTAGTACCCGCGCGGCAGGCTGCGGCGCACCTGGGCCAAGGCGTCCTGGATCACGTGGTCGTTGTCCCGTAGCCACTCCACCGCCACCGGCAACTCGCCCGGTGCGTAGCGGCGGCCCGCCAGGCGCCGGAAGGTGGCGGCGAGCCCGCGCTCGAGGCGCCGCAGCCGTGGCCCCAGGGGCGCGGGCGGGGCATCGCTCGGCGCGGCGAGGTGGGCGCGCGCCAGGCCGCTCATCTCCTCACGGAGACGAGCCGTGGGGCTCATGACTCTGCCGAATCGTCCGCGGGCGGGTCGGCCTCACCGTCGGGGTGGGGGTTGGGCCCGAGAGCGGCGTCGGCGGGCCGGCGACCGTCGCCGGCCGCGGCCAGCGGCGCGTCCTGGAAGACGACGATGGGAAGCCCGCAGGTGGCCAGCAGCCGCTGCGCCACGGCGCCACACGGGAACGGCGCCCCGCTCGTGCCATGGGCGGCGAGGGCGATGAGGTCGACGCCCTCTTCGGCCGCCACCCCTCGGATGCCCTCGGCGACCTGCGTCGCGCGGCCGACGCGGCTGCGGATCCGCAGGTCGGTGTGGGCCAGCCGCGCCTCCATCTCGCTCAGGTAGCGTGCGGCGCGTTCGGCCTGCAACGCCGCGAGTCGCCGCAGCAGGTCGGCCTCCTCGCCCGAGGCGGGCAGCCGCTCCCAAGCGGGCGGGGTCTCGGGCACGAGGTGCAGCAGGAGCAGCGTCGCCTGCTGGTGGCGGGCCACGGCCGCCGCCAGGCCGAGGGCCCATTCGCCCGCGGGCGACCCGTCCAGGGGGACGAGGAGATGGCGGTAGCCGATCGCCCGTGCCGGTGGACCGGCGTCGGCGCCACGGCGCACGACCATGACGGAGGCCGGTGCGAGCGACAGCACCTTGTGGGTGGTGCCGCCGAAGGTGAATGCCTCGGCCTCGCCGCGTCCGTGGGCCGCCATGACCACCAACGCGACGTCGTCGCGGCGCGCGTGGCGCACGATCTCCTCGGCGGCGGCGCCCATCTCCACGGCGACCTCGGTCTCGACGCCGATCTGCGCGAGCCGGTCGGCGACCGAGCGCAGGTAGGCGACGGATTCCGCCCGCAGCAGGCGCCAGTCGAGGTCACGCGAGACGTGCTCGGACGGCAGCGGCGGCGTCTCGAGGACCTGCAGGAGCAGCAGGCGCTGGGCCAGCGCGCCCACCAGCCCAGCCGCGTGCCACACCGCGGTCTCCGCCGCGGCCGACCCGTCGAGCGGGACGAGCAGGAAGCGCTTCATGTCTCACCCTACGCGCTCCCCGCATGAGGTGGGTGCGCGGCCTGGCGGTCCGGGCGACGTTTCGGACGCCGAGGCAAGATGTCGGCGCGGGGAAGCCGCGGGTCAGTCCGTTGCCGCCGCGACCCTCACCGCGTCCGCCAGCTCGGCGCCGCGCTCCAGCGCGGCGCGGTTCGCCGGCAGCAGGCGCCGGTGGCGCTCGGGGATGACCCGCTCGAGCGTGGCCACCACGTGGTCGAGCGTGAACACCGGCCGGCGCGCCAGCAGCGCACCCACGAGCACCATGTTGGTCAGCCGCGGGCTGCCGAGCTCGGCCGCGACGTCGTCGGCGGGGATGGCGACCACGTCGACGTCGGTCCGCCGCACGTCGCGGTCGATGAGCGAGGCGTTGACGATGAGCAGGCCGCCGGGCCGCACCAGCGGCTCGTAGCGGTCGAGCGACGGCAGGTTGAGCACGATGGCCGCCTCGGGGCGAGCGACGACCGGCGAGCCGATCGGTGCGTCGCTGATCACCACGGTGCAGTTGGCGGTGCCGCCGCGCATCTCGGGGCCGTACGAGGGGTACCAGGTGGTGTGCAGGTCGGCGTCGAGCGCGGCGTGCGCCAGCAGCTGGCCGGCGAAGAGCACGCCCTGGCCGCCGAAGCCGGCGATGATCAGGTCGGTCTTCATGCCGGCGCCCCGGTGGCGGCCTCGTCGGGCAGCTTGAAGTCACCGAGCGGGAAGACGGGCACCATCTCGTCGCGGATGAACGCGAGCGCCTCGTCGGGCGCGAGCCCCCAGTTGGTGGGGCAGCTCGACAGCAGCTCGACCATCGCGAAGCCGAGCCCTTGCTGCTGCACCTCGAGCGCCCGTCGGATGGCCTTCTTCGCGCGGCGGATCTGGACGACGTCGTGCAGGCTGCGGCGAACGACGTAGGCGGTGCCGTCGACCTGCGCCAGCAGTTCGCTCATGCGCAGCGGCGCACCGGTGGTGGCGGCGTCGCGGCCGCGCGGCGAGGAGGTCGTCTTCTGGCCGTCCAGCGTGGTGGGGGCCATCTGGCCGCCGGTCATGCCGTAGATCGCGTTGTTGACGAAGAAGACGGTGATGTTCTCGCCGCGCACGGCGGCGTGCAGGATCTCGGCCGCCCCGATCGACGCCAGGTCGCCGTCGCCCTGGTAGGTGAACACGAGCTTGTCGGGGTTGGCGCGCTTGACGCCGGTGGCCATCGCCGGCGCGCGGCCGTGGGCGGCCTGCGCGAAATCGGTGGCGAAGTAGCGGTAGGAGAACACGGAGCAGCCGACGGAGGCGACGCCGATCGTGTCCTGGCGGACGCCCATCTCGTCGATGACCTCGGCGATCAGCCGGTGGGCGACGCCGTGGGTGCAGCCGGGGCAGTAGTGGGTGGGGACGTGCGTCAGCGACTCGGGGTACTGGTAGACGGGCGTCAATAGGGGTTCCGGTGCTTGGACGGTCATAGGTGCACCTCCTGGGCGGGGGCGTCGGCGTCGGGTGCGCTGGAGGCACGGCCGGCGGACGCCGTCTCGCGGATCGCGTCGGCGATCTCCTCGGGCATGGGCATGATGCCGCCGGTGCGGCCGTAGAAGCGCACCGGGACGCGTCCCTCGACGATGCGGCGGACGTCCTCGACCATCTGGCCGACGTTCATCTCGACGACCAGCAGCGCGTCGACGCGCTCGGCGAGGGCGCGCAGGGCGTCCTCGGGGTAGGGCCACAGCGTGATCGGCCGCAGCAGGCCGACGGCGAGGCCCTCGGCGCGCAGGCCGGCGATGGCGGTCTTGGCGACGCGGGCGGCGGTGCCGAAGGCGACCACCGCGACGCGCGCGTCGTCGAGCAGGTGCTCCTCGAAGCGCACCTCGTGGGCCTCGATCTCGGCGTACTTCGCCTGCAGGCGGAGGTTGAAGGCCTCCTCCTCCTCGGGGTCGAGGTGGATCGAGGAGACGAGGTTGGTGTCGCGGTCGCGGGCGCCCGTCAGCGCCCAGCCGGGGCGCTCGGCGAGCGGCTGCATGGGCGGCAGCTCGGCGCCCTCCATCATCTGGCCCATGCTGCCGTCGGCCAGCAGCACCGAGACGATGCGGTAGCGGTCGGCCAGGTCGAACGCCAGCAGCGTCAGGTCGATCATCTCCTGCACGGTGGCGGGCGCCAGGACGATCATCTTGTAGTCGCCGTGGCCGCCGCCCTTGACGATCTGCAGGTAGTCGCTCTGGGCGGGGGCGATGTTGCCCAGGCCGGGCCCGCCGCGCATGATGTCGACGAGAACGGCCGGCACCTCGCTGCCGGCCATGTACGAGAGCCCCTCCATCATGAGGCTGACGCCGGGGCTCGAGGACGAGGTCATCGTGCGCATGCCGGCGGCGGCCGCGCCGTAGACCATGTTGATGGCGGCGACCTCGCTCTCGGCCTGCACGAACACCCGGCCCAGCTCGGGCATGCGCTTGGCCATGTGCTCCAGCGCCTCCGTCTGGGGGGTGATGGGGTACCCGAAGTACGCCTCGCAGCCCGCGCGCACGGCTGCCTCGGCGAAGGCGACGTTGCCCTTCAGCAGCTCGACGGCCATCCCGATCCCCTACGCCTTGACCGCGCGGTAGACCGTGATCGCGGCCTCGGGGCAGGCGACGGCGCACATCTCGCAGCCGGTGCAGAGCTCGGCGGGGTCGTCGAGCTCTGCGGGGTGCACCCCGCGCGCGTTGAAGCGTTCGGTGGCGACCCTGAGCAGCCCCTTGGGACAGACGGGGATGCACAGGGCGCAGCCCTTACAGAGCGCGTCGTCCACCTTGACGGTGCCCTTCATGCGGTCCTCCTGACTCGTTGCCTCCAGGATAGTCCGCAGACGCTGAGAACCGTGTCCCTTTCGTCATATCGGGTCGCTATGGTAGGGCGCTGGCCCGGTCACTGGCCGGTGTCGGACCGTTCATCTTCCACACGAGCGAGGAGTACGACGCAGGCTTCGCGCAACGGGGTCACCTGTCGTTCCACGACGACCCACACCAACTCGTCGTCGATGAACGCGTACTCGTGCGCGAGGCGATGGCGGAATGCGACGATCCTTCGCGGCTGAGGGATCGCCGCTTCCAGCTCGGGAAGGATCGGAAGGAGCGCGCCCACCGCTTCACCGATGATCATGAACTCGCGCTCGACCGACGAGCGCACGAGGCGGGTCGCGCGGTAATCCTCGAACCCCAGGCCCTGGGTCGCGTCGAGGATGGCGTCGCACGCCGCGATGACGTCAGCGAGGTACGCCCGCGGATCACGCGGCATACAACTGCTGCTTCGTGCGGTCGATCTCGGCAGCGACGTAGCGGTTCCTGATGGCGCCCGTCGTGACCAGGTCGACCTCGACACCGAGGATCTGCTCGAGCGTCTCCCCCAACGCGAAGTACGCCTCGAAGCGCTCCGCGGCGTCCATGGGGATGAACTCCACCAGCAGATCCACGTCGCTCTCGCCGGGCCGGAAGTCATCGCCGAGCGAGGATCCGAACACGTCCAACCTGGCGACGCCGAAACGAGCGCAGGCTGCCGCGATCTCGTCGCGCTTCTCGTCGATCAGGGGCAGCACGCCGCACCTCCTGGCCACATGGTAGCGGACGTGCGTGCCACCGGCGAGTCGGCGCCGTTGCCGGCCCGTGTCTTGCCCAGGACGTTCCTCTCTCGTGCCGAGTTTCACGAGGTGCGAGGATGCCGCCACGGACTGCCCAAACGTCTCCGGTCAGGCACCCGCGCGTTCCGCGGGTCGGAAGGACGGCGACATGGCCGTACGCAGGCTCGAGGCGGCCGCACTGGACGCGCTCTTCGGAGCGCTTCGCCGGCGCGGCTACACGCTCGTGGGGCCCACGCTCCACGACGGCGCCATCGTCTACGACGAGTTGGACGGCGCCGACCGACTGCCGATCGGGTGGACGGAGGTGCAGGACGCCGGCCACTACCGCGTCGTCCCGCGCGACGACGACGCCCGCTTCGGCTACACGGTGGGCCCCTACGCATGGAAGCGCTACCTCCATCCGCCGGCCCTGAGGCTGTGGCGCGCCGAGCGCGACGCCGAGGGGGGCTTCGCGCTGCTCGACGAGGCGCACGAGGTGCCCAAGTACGCCTTCATCGGCGTGCGCCCCTGCGACGTCGCCGCGATCGCCATCCAGGACCGCGTGTTCATGGGCGGCGACCACGTCGACCCCGACTACCAGGCCCGCCGAACGGGCGCCTTCATCGTCGCGGTCAACTGCACCGAGCCGGGCGGAACCTGCTTCTGCGCCTCCATGGACACCGGGCCCAAGGCCCGCGCCGGTTACGACCTGCTGCTGACCGAGATCGTGGAGCCCAGCCGCAACGGCCAGCGCACGGAGCCCGTCTACCTGCTCGAGGTGGGCAGCGAGCGCGGCGAGGAGCTGCTCTCGGAGCTCGGCGGCCGGCCCGCGCGCGACGACGAGGTCGCCGAAGGCGAGCGCCGGCTGGCCGAGGCCGCCGGCAAGATGGGCCGCACGCTCGACACCCAAGGGCTGGCCGACGCTCTGCGGCGCTCGCTCGACAACTCCCGCTGGGACGAGCCCGCGGCGCGCTGCCTCGCCTGCGGCAACTGCACGCTCGCCTGCCCCACCTGCTTCTGCAACACGGTGGAGGACACGACCGACCTCACCGGCGCCTTCGCCGAACGCACGCGGCGCTGGGACTCGTGCTTCACCCACGACCTCTCCTACATCCACGGCGGCCCCGTACGCGTGTCGCTGAAGTCGCGCTACCGCCAGTGGGCCACCCACAAGCTCGGCACCTGGATGGAGCAGTTCGGCACCTCCGGTTGCGTCGGCTGCGGCCGCTGCATCACCTGGTGCCCCGCGGCCATCGACCTCACCGACGAGGTCACCGCGATCGCCGCCAGCGCGCAGGCGCGCGCGACCCGGCGGCAGGCGCGCGTCGCGCCGAGCCCGGAGACCGGAAAGGGGGTCGGTGATGCTGCAGCCACCCGCTGACAGGCCGTTCGCGCCGCCGCCCGCGGTGGCCGCGCCGGACCTCGAGCCCATGCGCACCGTCCCCTTCCGGGTGGCGGGCCTCCACGTCGACAACGAGGACACCTTCACGCTCGAGCTCACGCCGCCCGCCGGCCACGAGCTCGCCCGCTTCAAGCCCGGACAGTTCAACATGCTCTACGTGTTCGGGGTGGGCGAGGTGCCCATCTCGATCAGCGGTGATCCCGACCGGCCCGGCGTGCTCGTGCACACCACCCGCGAGGTCGGTGCCGTCACCCAGGCCATGCGCAGGTTGCGCATCGGCGACGCCATCGGCGTGCGCGGTCCCTACGGCACGAGTTGGCCGGTCGAGGCGGCCGAGGGCCGCGACGTCGTGCTCATCGCTGGCGGCATCGGCCTCCCGCCGCTGCGCCCGGCGCTCTACCACGTGCTCGCCCGGCGCGAGCGCTACGGGCGCGTCATGCTGCTGTACGGCGCGCGCACCCCCGAGGACATGATGTTCCCCGACGAGCTGGCCAAGTGGCGCGCGATGTTCGACCTCGAGGTCCACATCACCGTCGACCGCGCCACCGGCAACTGGCGCGGCAACGTCGGCGTCGTCACCCCGATCGTCAAGCGGGCGCCCATCGACCCGCGCCGCACGGTCGCGATGATCTGCGGCCCCGAGATCATGATCCGCTTCGCCTGCCAGGAGCTCGCGCGCCGCGGCGTCAGCCCCCAGGACACCTACGTCTCGCTCGAGCGCAACATGAAGTGCGCCGTCGGCCTGTGCGGCCACTGCCAGGTGGGCGGACACCTCGTGTGCCGCGACGGACCGGTGTTCTCCTACGACCAGGTCGAGCGGCTGCTCGACCAAGGGGAGGTGTGACGTGGCGCCCCTCGTGAGCGCGGTCTCCCGGACCGCCGACCCCTTCGTCCGCACCGGCAAGCGGCCCACGCTGGCGGTGTGGAAGTTCGCCTCCTGCGACGGCTGCCAGCTGAGCCTGCTCGACTGCGAGGACGAACTGCTCGCCGTCGCCGGCCAGATCGACATCGCCTACTTCCTCGAGGCCTCCAGCGCCACCGTGGAGGGGCCCTACGACGTCTCGCTGGTCGAGGGCTCGATCACGACGGCGCACGACGCGAAGCGCATCCGCGAGATCCGCGACATGTCCGGCAAGCTGGTCACGATCGGCGCCTGCGCCACCGCGGGCGGCATCCAGGCGCTGCGCAACTTCGCCGGCGCCGACGGCGGCCCCGACGTCTCGGCCTACGCCGCCGCGGTCTACGCCCACCCCGAGATCCTCGACGCGCTGCCCACCTCCACCCCGATCTCCGAGCACGTGTTCGTCGACTTCGAGCTGCGCGGCTGCCCGATCGACAAGCAGCAGCTCCTCGAGGTCGTCAGCGCCACCCTCGCCGGCCGCAAGCCGCAGGTCCCCAACTACTCGGTGTGCCTCGAGTGCAAGCGCAGCGGCGCGGTCTGCGTGATGGTCGCCCACGGCCAGCCCTGCCTGGGGCCCGCCACGCAGGCGGGCTGCGGGGCGTTGTGCCCCAACTTCTCGCGCGGCTGCTACGGCTGCTTCGGCCCCCACGAGGGCCCCAACATGCCCGCCCTGGGCGATCGCTTCGCGGAGCTGGGCGTCGACGCCGACGGCTGGCTGCGTGCCCTGCGCACCTACAACGCCTACGCGGGGCCGTTCCGGAAGGAGGCCGATCACGTTGAACGCACCCGTTCCTGAGGCCCCCGCGGCCGGCACCCGACGCATCGACGTCGAGGCCCTGGCCCGTGTCGAGGGCGAGGGCGCCCTGCACGTGCGCATCGACGGCAACACGCTCGAGCACGTCGCGCTGCGCATCTACGAGCCGCCGCGGCTGTTCGAGGGCTTCCTCCGTGGCCGGCACTACAGCGAGCCGCCCGACATCACGGCCCGCATCTGCGGCATCTGCCCGGTCGCCTACCAGATGAGCTCCTGCCACGCGCTCGAGGCCGCCTGTGGCGTCACCGTGGACGGCCAGCTGCGGGAGCTGCGGCGCCTGCTCTACTGCGGCGAGTGGATCGAGAGCCACGCGCTGCACGTGTACATGCTGCACGCGCCCGACTTCCTCGGCTACCCGAGCGGCATCCACCTGGCGCAGGACCACCGCGCCACCGTCGAGATGGGCCTGCGGCTGAAGAAGGTCGGGAACGACGTCATGGTCGTGCTCGGCGGACGCGAGATCCACCCGGTCAACGTGCGCCTGGGCGGCTTCTACCGCCTGCCGCGCCTGGCCGAGCTGCGTGCGCTGCGCGAGCCGCTGCTGCGCGCCCGCGACGACGCGCTGGCCACCGTGACGTGGGTCGCCGGCTTCGAGTTCCCCGACGTCGAGCCCGACCGCATCTTCCTCGCGCTGTCGCACCCCGACGAGTACGCGATCAACGAGGGCACGGTGCGCACGGATCGCGGCCTCGACATCCCCGTCAGCGCGTTCGAGGAGCACGTCCGCGAGGAGCACGTGGCGCACTCCACCGCGCTGCACGCCACCGTCGACGGCGAGCCGTACATGGTGGGGCCGCTGGCCCGCTACGCGCTCAACTACGCGCAGCTGTCGCCGCTGGCGAAGGAGTCGGCGCGCGACGCTGGCCTCGGCCCCGTGGAACGCAACCCCTTCAAGAGCATCGTCGTGCGCGCCGTCGAGATCGTGTACGCCTGCGACGAGGCGCTGCGCATCATCGACCAGTACGAGCCGCCCGAGCGGGCGTACCTCGAGGTGCCGCCGCGCGCCGGCCGCGGGCACGCCTGCACCGAGGCGCCGCGAGGCACGCTCTACCACCGCTACACGATCAACGACGAGGGCATCGTGCTCGACGCCCGCATCGTGCCGCCCACGGCGCAGAGCCAGTCGGTCATCGAGGAGGACGTGCGCGACGTCGTGCGCGGGCACCTCGACCTGGCGACCGAGGCGCTGCAGCACCTGTGCGAGCAGGCGGTCCGCAACCACGACCCCTGCATCTCCTGCTCGGCGCACTTCCTGAAGCTCGAGGTGGAGCGCCGCTGACGTGAGAACGCTGGTGGTGGGGGTGGGGAACGACGACCGGGGGGACGACGGGCTGGGGCCGCTCGCCGCGCGCCTGCTGAGCGACACGCTTGCCCCTCGGCAAGCCGAGGGGGCGGGCGCGCGGCCGGCCGGCCCGGTGCCGACCGGCCACGCGCCGGGCGACGCCGGCGACCGCCCGGCCGGCAAGCCGGCCACCGTGGAGGTCGTCGCCTGGACCGGCGACCCGCTGGGCCTGCTGGACCGCTGGGCCGGCGTCGACCGGCTGGTGCTGATCGATGCGGTGGTGTCCGGGGCCGCCCCCGGCACCATCCGCCGCTTCGGGCCCGACGCGCCCTTCGCGCGGACGGCGGAGGCCTCCACGCACGGCCTCGGCCTTCCCGAGGCGCTGGCGCTCGGCCGCGCGCTCGGGCGCCTGCCCGAGCGCATCGAGGTGTGGGGCATCGAGGCCGTCGAGTTCGCCGCCGGCGCCCCGCTGACGCCGGCCGTGGCGGAGGCCGTGCTCGCGCTGGTCACGCGCCTGGGTGAGGAGTTGGGCGGGGTGCCGGCGGCGTCGACGCCGCGACCGGCGCCCCACGCGGGCTGAGAGCCATCCTCGGGCCGGGCTTGGGGCGGTGGGCCAACGCCTCGCGACCCGTGACGTACCGGGGCGCCGCGGGGACTTTCGACACTGGCAACCGGCCGCCGGAGGCATGTAGTGGAAGCGACGCGCGGCATCCTGGCGTGGTGCGCCGGACGGTCGGGGAGACCGACCCGTGGCGCCCACCGACGCGGGGGAGGAGGTGTCCTGGCCAGCAGCGGCGCCCCACGAGACGAGACCGTACGCCTCTTGGTCACGGATGGGAGCAAACGCCATGACAGCCACCGAACCCGAGGTGCTGGCACACCGCTGGCACATGGACCTGTACGTCAAGGGTGACCTGCGCGCGGCCGAGGACTTCGTGAGCCCGGACTGCGTCATCCACCTGTTCGGGCGCGAGTACGCCGGCCTGGACGGTGCGCGCGGGCTCGCCCAGCTGATTCGTACGGCCTTTCCCGACGTCCGGATCACGCACCACGAGGCCATCGTGGCGGATGATCGCGTCGCGATCCGCTGGACCGGCGAGGGCACCCATCGGGGCGACTACCTGGGCGTGCCGCCGTCCGGCAAGCCCATCCGCATCGATGGCATCGACGTCATGCACCTTCATGACGACATGATCACCGAGGTGTGGATCTCCTACGACAACTACGCCGTGATGAAGACGATGGGGGCCATCCCGGCGGGTTGACGCGAGGCTGGCACGTCCGCAGCAGCGACCGGGCGCCGCACGTCCCCGGCGTCCGGCGCCTCGGGCCTCACGCTTCGGCGTCGGGCGACGCTGGGCACGACCGCCGCCCGCCGCCGTCGACCCGCCCCCCGGGGGTGAGGACGTTCTTCACTCGTGACGAAGTGCACGAGCTGGGCATACTCGTGTCGGTGAGCGGCGCTGCCGGAGCGCTACGACCCCATCGATCACCAAGGCTGCCCATGCCGACAGGCGTCGCCATGGGTCGCGGAAGGACGGCGAGATGACGACGACACCCCACGCGCGCTCGGCAACCCGACGCTCGGACCCCGGAGGGCGCCCATGAGCGCGCTGCGCGCGGCCGCCACGGGCGCGGCCGCCGGCCCGCCGCCCGCCGACGACCCGCGGGTGGCCCTGCTGACCACCCAGCTCAAGAAGGTCCGCTACCGGCCCGACGCCCTGATCGACGTCCTGCACGCCGTGCAGGACATCTACGGCTACCTCTCGCCCGAGGTGCTCACGACCGTGGCCGACGCGCTGCAGTTGCCGCCGAGCCGGGTGATGGGGGTCGCGACCTTCTACCACCTGTTCACCTTCGAGGCGCGCGGCGACCACACCTGCACGGTGTGCACCGGCACCGCCTGCTTCGTCAAGGGCGCCGACGCCTTGATGTCCGGCGTGTCCGAGGCCTACGACGTCGCGCAGGGGGCCACCCGCGAGGACGGCTCGCTGTCGCTGCTCGAGGCGCGCTGCATCGGCAGCTGCGGGCTGGCGCCGGTGGCGCTGGTCGACGGCGCGGTCGTCGCCAAGGCGACGCCCGACGCGCTGATCGCGGCGATCCGCAGCGCCATGGAGGCTTCGGTGGCCGCCGAGGACGCGGTGCGCGAGGCCGCAGCCGGCGAGGGGGGTGCCGCATGAGTGGCGGCGTCGACCTCTTCGACCTGGCGCAGAAGGAGCGCGAGGAGCAGGCCGTCTACCGCCGCACCGTCCTGTGCTGCGGCAGCACCGCGTGCCTCTCGGGCGGCGCCCAGGCCACCCAGGACGCCATCAAGGACATGGTCGCCGAGCAGGGGCTCGAGCAGGACGTCCGGCTGGTCGCGACCGGTTGCATGGGGCTGTGCTCCCGCGGGCCCCTGGTCAAGGTGCGGACGCGGGGCGAGGAGGACGTCCTCTACGCCGACGTCGACGCCGACGCCGGCCGCCGCATCGCCGAGCAGCACCTCGCCGCCGGCCAACCGGTGCAGGAGAAGGCCCTGTCGCTCGAGCACCCGTTCTTCGCCCGCCAGGTGCGGGTCGTGCTGGAGAACATGGGCGAGATCGATCCCAACCGCATCGAGGACTACATCGCCCACGGTGGCTACCGTGCCCTGCGCGACGCCGTGAGCACGATGACGCCGGCCGGCGTCATCGACGTCGTGCAGCGCTCCGGGCTGCGCGGTCGCGGCGGCGGCGGGTACCCCGCCGGCAGCAAGTGGAAGCTGCTGAACGAGGCCAAGTCCGACCAGAAGACCGTCATCGCCAACGGCGACGAGGGCGACCCCGGCGCGTACATGGACCGCACCGTGATGGAGGACGACCCCCACCGCGTGCTCGAGGGCATGGCCATCGCGGCTTACGCCACCGGCGCCATCAAGGGCTACATCTACGTGCGGGCCGAGTACCCCGTCGCGGTGCGCCGCCTCGAGCAGGCGATCCGCCAGGCCAAGCGCCACAAGCTGCTCGGCAAGAACCTCTTCGGCACGGAGTTCTCCTTCGACGTCGAGATCCGCATCGGCGCCGGCGCGTTCGTGTGTGGCGAGGAGACGGCGCTGATGGCGTCGATCATGGGCCAGCGCGGCACCCCCGTGCTGCGGCCGCCGTACCCGACGGAGCGCGGCCTGTGGGGCCACCCCTCGATGATCAACAACGTCGAGACGCTGGCGAACGTGCCCACGATCATGCGCCGCGGCGCGGACTGGTTCGCCAGCATCGGAACCGAGACCAGCCGCGGCACCAAGGTCTTCGCGCTGGCCGGCAAGCTGGAGAACACCGGCCTCATCGAGGTGCCGATGGGCATCACGCTGCGCGAGATCATCGAGGAGATCGGCGGCGGCGTCGCCGGCGGCAAGGCCTTCAAGGCGGCGCAGACCGGCGGCCCCAGCGGCGGCTGCATCCCGCTGAAGCACATCGACACGCCGATGGACTACGACAGCCTGCTGGCACTCGGCTCGATCATGGGCTCGGGCGGCCTCATCGTCATGGACGAGGACGTCGCGATGCCGGACGTCGCCCGCTTCTTCATGCGCTTCTGTATGGACGAGAGCTGCGGCAAGTGCCTGCCCTGCCGCGCCGGCACCTACGAGATGCACGAGCTCCTCGACGCGCTCATCGGGGGGCGCGGCACCGCCGCCACCCTCGCGCGCCTCGAGACGCTGTGCGAGGTCGTGCGCACCAACAGCCTGTGCGGCCTGGGCCAGACGGCCCCGAACCCGGTGCTCTCGACGCTTCACTACTTCCGACCCGAGTACGAGGCGCTCCTGGTCCCCGACGGGGCACACCTGGCCGGGCTCCCGGGCGCCCACGCGTCCGCGGCCACGAACACCCGCGAGAGGAGCGCCTGATGGCCGGCGTCAACCTGAAGATCGACGGCGTCGAGATCGAGGCGCCCGTCGGCGAGAACCTCATGCAGGCCGCCGCCCGCGCGGGCGTTCGCGTCCCCGGACTGTGCCAGCTCGACGGCCTCTCGGTCGTCGGTGCCTGCCGCCTGTGCATGGTCGAGATCGCCGGCACCCCGCGCCCCCGGCCCGCCTGCGCCACGCCGGTCGGCGAGTCGATGGACGTCCACACCGACACGCCCCGGCTGCGCGAGCACCGCCGCGTGCTGCTCGAGATGCTCTTCGCCGAGGGCCAACACATCTGCGCGGCCTGCGTCGCCAGCGGCGCCTGCGAGCTGCAGAACCTCGCCGCCGAGCTCGGCGTCGACCACGTCAACTTCACCCCGCCGCCCACGCGGCTGCAGATGGACCTGTCGCACCCGCGCTTCGGCTACGACCCGAGCCGCTGCGTCCTCTGCACCCGGTGCGTGCGCGCCTGCGCCGAGGTCGAGGGCGCCTTCACCTGGGGCGTCGCCGGCCGCGGCCGCGAGACGCACCTCGTCGCCGACCTCGGCGTGCCCTGGGGCGAGGCCGCGAGCTGCACCTCGTGCGGCAAGTGCGTCTCCGCCTGCCCGGTGGGCGCGCTCTTCGAGAAGGGCACCTCGGTGGGCGAGCGGCGCGTACCCCGCACGCTCGTCTCCACCCTCACGGCGCGCCGCGAGCGTGAGTCGCACCGGGAGGTGCTCAAGTGAGCAAGCCGCGCGTCGCGACCGTCTGGCTGGCCGGCTGCAGCGGCTGCCACATGTCCTTCCTCGACCTCGACGAGTGGCTCATCGACCTCGCGCAGGCCGTCGACCTCGTCTACAGCCCCATCGCCGACGTCAAGGACTTCCCCGAGGACGTCGACGTCACCCTCGTCGAGGGCGCGGTGGCCAACGCCGACAACCTCGAGCTGCTGCTGCAGCTGCGTGAGCGGAGCAAGATCGTCGTCGCCTTCGGCGACTGCGCGGTGCACGGCAACGTCAGCGCCATGCGCAACCCGCTCGGCGACCCCGGCGAGCTGGTCGCCGAGGCCTACCGCGACGCGGTCACGAGTCTCCACGGCCACCTGCCCGACCCCGAGGGCGGCATCGTGCCGGCCCTGCTGCCGCGCGTCATGCCGGCGCACGAGGTCGTGCGCATCGACGCCTTCATCCCCGGCTGCCCGCCGTCGGCCGACCGCATCCGCACCGCCGTCGAGGCCCTCCTCGCCGGGACGAGCCCCGAGCTGGCGCCCACGCAGCGCCGCTTCGGCTGAGAGGGGGGAGGCCACATGCCCCGCACGCTGCTCATCGATCCCGTGACCCGCATCGAGGGTCACGCCAAGATCACCGTCCGCCTGGACGACGCCGGCGCCGTCCAGGACACGCGCTTCCACGTCACCGAGTTCCGCGGCTTCGAGGCCTTCTGCCGCGGCCGCTCGGTCTACGAGATGCCGGCGCTCACCGCCCGCACCTGCGGCATCTGCCCGGTGTCGCACGTGCTGACCGGCGCCAAGGCCGGCGACGCGGTCCTGGGCGTCGAGCCGCCGCCCGCCGCGCGGCAGTTGCGGCGGATGATGAACCTCGGCCAGATCCTGCAGTCGCACGCGCTGTCGTTCTTCCACCTCAGCGCCCCCGACCTGCTGCTCGGCTTCGACAGCGCCCCCGGCGCCCGCAACGTCTTCGGCCTCATCGACGCCGAGCCGGAGATCGCGCGCCGCGGCATCCGCATGCGCCGCTTCGGCCAGGAGGTCATCGCGGCCCTCGGCGGGCGCAAGATCCACCCCGCCTGGGCCGTCCCCGGCGGCGTCCTCGGCAACATCGACCCCGAGGCGCTGGAGCGCCTGCGCGCCGAGCACGAGACGATCGTCCACGACGCCAAGTGGGCCTGGGCGCGCTACGGCGAGCTGGTCGACGCGCACCCCGCCGAGGTCGCCGCGTTCGGCGACTTCCCCAGCCTCTTCTTCGGCATCGTGTCGCAGGACGGCAATTGGGAGCACCACGAGGGCCTGCTGCGCTTCATCGACGCGGAGGGCCAGCGCGTGGGTGAGGACTTCCCGGCCGAGCGCTACGCCGAGTTCATCGGCGAGGTCGCCGACGCGGACACGTACCTCAAGTCGCCCTACCACCTCGCCTCCCAGGGCGAGACCCCCGTGGGGCCGCGGGCCCCCGGCACCTACCGCGTGGGCCCGCTGGCGCGCGTCAACCTCGCGGAGCGCATGGGCACGCCGCTCGCGGACGCGGCCCTGGCGGAGTTCCGCGGTGAGTTCGGCCGCGTGCCGCTCGGCTCGTTCCACTACCACGGCGCCCGCCTCATCGAGATCCTGGCCTGCGTCGAGCAGCTCGGCGAGCTCCTGAACGACCCCGACCTCGGCCGCGGCCCGCTGCGCGCGGAGGCCGGTATCAACCGCCTGCGCGGCGTGGGCGTCAGCGAGGCCCCGCGCGGCACGCTGTTCCACGACTACCGCGTCGACGAGGACGGCCGCATCACCGGCGTGCGTATGATCATCGCCACCGGCCACAACAACCTCGCGATGAACCGCACGATCGGCCAGATCGCCGAGGCGTTCGTCAAGGGCCCCGACGTCGCCGAGGGGGCCCTCAACCGCATCGAGGCCGGCATCCGCGCCTACGACCCCTGCCTCAGCTGCTCGACCCACGCGGTCGGCCAGATGCCGCTGGTGCTGCGCATCGAGGCGGCCGACGGCACGCTGCTGAATGAAGTTGCGCGCGGATGAACCGAGCGGCGCGCGGGTGAACCGCGCGGCGGCCGGGGACGGCGCGGCCGGGCGCGACCCGGCCCGCGCCGTCCCCGGCCCCGCGGTCATCCGCGGGCCTGCGGTCATCCGCGGGCCTGCGCCGCGCGTGGGGCCCCAGGACCGGGTCCTGCTCTACGGGATCGGCAACGACCTGCGCGGCGACGACGGCGCGGGGCTGCGCCTCGCGCGCGCGCTCGACGGCGCCGTGCCCTGGACCGTCCAGGTGGTGCACGGGCTGACCCCCGAACTGGCCGATGAGGTGGTCGAGGCGGACCTGGCGCTGTTCGTCGACGCGTCCGCCGACCCGACGCTGGACGCCCCCACCTGGATCGCCCACGACGCCCCGGCCCCCGGGCGCGACGGCCAGCTGCTGGGCCATGCCCTCGACGTGCCCGGCCTGCTCGCCTGGTGCGTCGCCCTCCACGGCCGCGCGCCGCGCGCGGCCACGCTCACGCTGCCGGCGCGTGACTTCGCGCTCGGCGAGACGCTGACGCCGACGGCCGAGGCCGGCGTGGCGGCGGCCGCAGCCGCCTTGGTTGCCATCGCTCGAGGTTGATCTGCCGCTGCAGCGTCGGAACCGACCGAAGCGCGTGGTCGACCGACGGCGGTCGAGAGTTGCCGGCCGCCTCGCTGCCACTCTGAAGGTGGGCGAAAGGGCGCCTGGGGTCGTCTCGAACGCGTCAACCGATTCGCAGCCGGCGCACGGGCATGTCCAGTCCGGCCTCCGCCATGGCCCGACGGGTACTGCCCCCGATAGCCAACGCCGCGACTCGGCCTGTCGCGACCCACTGCAGCGAGCCCCGCCCGAGCGCCGTCTCGGCGGTGGCCGTCAGGGGCTGAAGTGAAGGCGCCTCTTCGGCAAGCCAGCGGCGGAGCCACGCTGCCTTCCGCAGCACCTCGGTCGCGCCATGCTGGGAGGCGCCATGGACCTCGATCCAAACCGCACAGCGTGCCTCACTACCAGCGGCGCGGAACCCGACACCGTAATCCCAGCGTGGCGCGTTGGCGTGGCGGGCGTCGCGGGCGAGGCAAGCATCCAGATCGATGCTGCCGGTCAAGCGGCGCGTGTCGGTGATGGAGACGGTTCCTGCATGACGCCCGAGGGCGCGTAGGCCGCGCTCCGCCGCGCTGGCGTACGGCTCGCCGAGTTGCCGGAGAGCGCGCTTCACGACCTGATGTGCAGATCTTCGTGGCGTCGCACGACCCGCGCGACGACCGAGGCAACCTGGTCCGAGAAGGCCGTCAACCCGCCCCAGCCCGACTCCGCGGGGTCCTCCGACAGGGGGTCGAGGGCAGAGATATCGCGTGGCGCCGTTCCACGCTCCAAGTAGTACGTGCGGTAGGTCGCTCTCAGTGCGGCCTCGGCGGCATGACGGTACGGCTCATGCCGACCGCCGATCCCGAGTAGGTCCGTTACGTCCCGCGAACTGCCGCCCAACTCGGACAGCCGGCGGAGTCCCCAAACGACGTCCAGCACCTGCGTCGAGTGGGTCGAGAGCGCGATCCGGTAGCCGCGACGGAGGAGTTCCAAGACGAAGGCCATCGTCGCCGCGATGGCCCGCGGGTGGAGGCCCATCTCGGGCTCCTCGATCACGCACCAGTCGAACTGGTCGCGCCGGCCGATGGCGCCAGCTGGCATGAGTCGGTAGAGGCCCAATAGCAGTGGTACGAACTCACGCTGGCCCGCAGACCACGCCGAGAAGCCTAGGGTTGCGTCGCTGTCCGCCTGAACGCCACGCAGCACGAACCGTTTCTGAAGGCTCTCCACGTCGACGTCCAGCGTCCAACCCCCGAGAACGTGCGTGCTGACGACTTCGCGGAGTCCATCGTGGAACCATTGCGGGCGCGGGAAGAGGCGATCGGACGTCGCCAGCGTTCCTTGCACGAGTTCGTGGACACCTCGGCTGAACTCGCGCAGCACGTAAGGATCGCCAGGCCGGAACTCACCGAACGGCCGTGTCGAACCATCTCGGATGCTCATGATCCGTTGTGCCGGGATGTAGCCCACGCGCTCAGGTTCGTCGAGCGGACGCTTGAGGGTCCCCGAAACGGACGCGAGGTCGACACGCTGGCCCTTCCACTCGATCGCCGTCGAGTCCGTCAAGAGCGCCCGCATGCCGTCGCCAAAGTACAGGTCAAGGAGTGCCGGAACGTTCGTCCACACCAGGCCGTGGTCGATCATCCGGCGCTCCACGGCCTTGAGGTCGATGGCGAGCTTGAGCGCCTGCAGGACCACGCTCTTTCCGGAAGCCTGAGCACCCGTCAGCACTGTCAGATCGCCAAACTCGAAGTCGCCCGTCGAAACGGGACCCAGGTGGCGGATGCTGAGAACGTCGCCTTCCATGAACCGCATCGTACGTGTTCCCATCCTAGGTTGGTCAGGATGCGCCGCTTGTGACGGCTTCGGGCGCCTGACCGACCCGGCCCATCGCGTACGATGCGCTCCCGTGCTGCGCCGCTTCTTCGCCTACTACCGCCCCTACCGCCGCCTCTTCTGGCTCGACTTCGGCAGCGCGGTGGTGTCGGGCCTGCTCGAGCTGGCGTTCCCCCTCGCCGTGACGCTGTTCGTGGACCGGCTCCTGCCGAGCGGCCACCTGGCCGCGATCGTGTGGGCGTCGCTGGGCCTGTTGGCGGTCTACCTGACCAACACCGGGCTCATCAGCGTCGTCACCTACTGGGGCCACATGCTCGGGATCAACATCGAGACCGACATGCGGCGGAAGGCCTTCGACCACCTCCAGAAGCTCTCGTTCGGCTACTTCGACGACCACAAGACGGGCCACCTCGTGGGCCGGCTCACGAAGGACCTGGAGGAGATCGGCGAGGTCGCCCACCACGGCCCCGAGGACGCCTTCATCGCCGTCATGACGCTGATCGGGGCGCTGGTCCTGATGTTCGCGATCAACGTGCCGTTGGCGGCGATCACGATGCTCGTGCTGCCGCCGACGGTCTGGCTGACGCTGCGCTACGGCGGCCGCATGACGCGCACCTGGCGGCAGCTGTTCCAGCGGGTCGGTGCCTTCAACGCCCGCATCGAGGAGAACGTCGGCGGCATCCGCGTGGTCCAGGCCTTCGCCAACGAGGCGCACGAGCGTCGGCTGTTCGCCGTGGACAACGCCGCTTACCGCGCCACCAAGCTCGACGCCTACCGCTACATGGCGCTGAGCATCTCGCTCTCCTACCTCGGCATGCGCCTCACCCACGTGGTCGTGCTGGTGGCGGGGTCCTACTTCGTCATGAACGGCTCGCTCACGGCCGGCGGCTTCGTCGGTTTCCTGCTCCTGGTCAACGTGTTCTACCGGCCGATCGAGAAGATCAACTCCGTCATCGAGAGCTACCCGAAGGGCGTGGCCGGCTTCCGCCGCTACCTCGAGTTCCTCGACACCCGCCCCGACATCGCCGACACGCCCGGCGCGGTCGAGGCGCCCAGCCTGCGTGGCGAGATCCGCTACGAGTCCGTCCGTTTCGCCTACGGCGACGGCCGCGAGGTGCTGCGCGGCGTCGACCTCACGATCCGGGTGGGCGAGACGGTCGCCTTCGTGGGGCCGTCGGGCGCGGGGAAGACCAGCCTCTGCTCGCTGCTGCCGCGCTTCTACGACGTCACCGGTGGGCGCATCGCCGTCGACGGCGTCGACATCCGGGACCTGACGCTCGCCTCGCTGCGGCGGCAGATCGGCATCGTGCAGCAGGACGTGTTCCTCTTCGGCGGCAGCCTGCGCGACAACGTCGCTTACGGCAAGCTCGACGCCAGCGAGGCCGAGATCCGCGAGGCCGTCCGGCGCGCCCGCCTCGACGACCTGGTCGCGGCGCTGCCCGCGGGCCTCGACACGATCATCGGCGAGCGCGGCGTCAAGCTCTCCGGCGGCCAGCAGCAGCGCCTCGCCATCGCCCGCATGTTCCTCAAGAACCCGCCCATCCTCATCCTCGACGAGGCCACCTCGGCGCTCGACACGGCGACCGAGCGCGCCATCCAGCGCTCCCTGGCCGAGCTGGCCGCGGGGCGCACCACGCTCGTCATCGCGCACCGGTTGGCGACCGTCCAAGACGCCGACCGCATCGTGGTCGTCGACGACGGGCGGATCGTGGAGCAGGGGCGCCATCGGGAGCTGCTCGCGCGCGACAGCGTCTACCGGCGGTTGCACGAGGCGCAGTTCGGCTCGACGGTGGCGACCGCCGCGGCCGGCGCCGACGCGACCGGCGCCCGCTGACGCCCCCAGGTGCTAGCTTCGTGCCATGGACCTGATCTGCCTCGCCGCCGGTGCCGGCACCCGCATGGGGCGCCTGGGCGGTTACCTGCAGAAGTGCATGTACCCCGTCGGCCTGCGGCCCTTCCTGGCGCATGCGCTGGGGCAGGTGCTCGCCAGCGACGCGGTCGACCCCGCACGTGACCGCCTGGCGCTGGTCGTCGGGCACCTCGCCGAGCAGGTGCGCGGGTACTTCGGCGGCGCGGTGGACGGCCTGCCGATCGTCTACGTCGAGCAGGCCGAGCGCCTGGGGACGGGTCACGCGCTGGCCCTCGCGGCGGGGGCGCTGCGGCCGACGGCCCCGGTGATCGGGTGGCAGGCCGACCTGTTCCCGACCACGGCGATGGTGGACGCCGTGGCGCGGCACCCGGCGCCGAACGTGGTGACGCTGGGGCCCGGTCACGAGGGTGAGTCCGACCGGCTGCGCGCCACCGTCGAGGGCGATCGGGTCGCCCGCGTCTGGGACGGTGATGGGGACCTGTTCGACGTCGGGCTGTGGAAGCTGGCGCCCGCCGTGCTCGGTCGCATGACCGAGGTGCGGGCGGAGAAGGGGGAGTACCGCATGCTGCCCAACCTGCAGCGCAGCCTCGACGACGGCGCCGAGGTCGGCTACGTCGTCGCCGACGCCTGGATCCACCTCGGCGGAACCCTGCCGACGGCCGAGGCCAACGTGCGCGACGTGGTGCGCCGCGTGTGGGCGGCGAGCGACGCGCTGGCCGCCGCGCGCGCCGCCGACGCCGTGTCGTCGGGCCGAGGGGGGTTCGGCGGCGGGGATGCCACGGGTGAGTCCGGCGGAGCGGAACGCGGGGCGGAGGGCACGGCGCTTCCCGCAGGGAAGCGCAAGGTGTCGACCGAAGGTCGACACCCATGTGGGTTCCGCGAAGCGGAACCCCTGGCCTTCCCCGAAGGGGAAGGCACATGATCATCGCCCGTACCCCCCTGCGCATCCCGCTCGGCGGCGGCCTCACCGACCTGAAGGCGTACGCCGAGCGCTTCGGGGGAACCACCATCAGCTCGACGATCGGCCTCGCCGCCCGCGTGACGCTCCTGCCGAGCCTCGACGGACGCTTCGAGGTGGTGGCCGAGGGCCGGGTGGAGACCGCCGAGCACCTCGACGACCTGCGGCACGACCTCGTCCGGGAGGCGCTGCGTTCGGTCGATCCGGCGCACCCGCCCGTGCGGCTCGCCGTCTGGGTCGACGTCGCGGGGCAGAGCGGGCTCGGGACCTCCGGTGCGGTGACGGTGACCCTCCTGCATGCCCTGCGGGCCTTCCGCGGCGAGGCGCCCGACGGCGCCGCGCTCGGCGCCGAGGCGGCCCACATCGAGGTCGAGGTGCTGCAGGGCGCCTCCGGCTACCACGATCCCCACGTGTGCGCCCGCGGCGGACTGCTGCGGCTCGACTACGACGGTCCGCGCGTCGCTGCCCGCGAGGTGCGCATGGCGCCCTCGGCGCGGGCGGCCTTCGACGGCTCCCTGCTGCTCTTCTCCAGCGGCCGGCAGGCGCGCACCAAGCCGTCGCTCGACCTCCTCAGCAGCCACTTCGAGGAGGCGCTGCCGGTGCTGCACGACCTCAAGGCGTTGGCGAGCGAGCTCGAACGCGCCCTGGAGGCCGGCGATGTGGCGCGCGCCGCCTGGTGCATCGGCGAGAAGCAGCGACTCAAGGAGCTCCTTCCCGGCCACTTCGTCGACGACCACGTGCGCGACGTCACGGCGCGGGTGCGGGCGACCGGGGCCGCGCCCCAGCTGCCGGGGGGGAAGATCAGCGGCTACGTGCTCGTGTGCTGCCCTGACGCCCAGCACGATGCGGTGCGGGCAGCGCTGCCCGACCTGCACGAGGTGCCCCTGCAGCTGACCCGCGATGGGTCGACCTTCCTGACGATCTGAGGCTTGGCGGCAGTGCCCTCGAGGTGCCGGGCGGTGGGCCTCCGGTTGGCAAAGACCGGGCGCGCGGTTAGACTGGCGGCAGGTCACAACAGGTGCGTACGTCCCGGTCGATCCCGTCCGGGAGGCTTCCGGAGGTGTGGATGGCCCAGTTCGAGGCGTTGCCGCCAGCGGACACCCGCCCGCACCGGTTCACGACCCCGTCAGCCCATCGCTCGCAGCGCCGCGCGGCCCACCACCGCCGGGTCGCTCGGGTGATCCCGCTGGACCGCGCCGGCTCGGCGCGGGCGACCGTCGCCGCCGGGTTCCGCCCGGCCACCTCAGGAGGAACCATGCAACGAAGCGTCCGTGTCTTGCTCGCCGCCCTTGTGACCGTCGGCCTCGGCCTCGGCGCCGTGCAGGCCCAGGGCTTCACCCCGCGCAACGTCGAGTGCATCGCGCCCGCCGGCGCCGGCGGCGGCTGGGACTTCATCTGCCGGCAGATGGCCGACATCCTCGTGCAGATGGGTCTCGTCCCCGGATCGATTCGCACCCAGAACCTGGTCGGCGCCGGCGGCGGCGTCGCCTTCGCCAGCGTGGTCAACAACGAGCGGGGCAACGAGAACCTCATCGTCGCCGCCTCCACCGCCACCACCAGCCGCATCGCCGGCGGCGAGTTCGCCGGCTACACGGCCGACGACGTCCGCTGGGTCGCGACGCTCGGCGCCGACTACGGCGTGCTCGCGGCCGCGCCGGACGGCCTCTACCAGACGTTCGAGGACGTCCTGAACGCCTGGCAGGTCGACCCGTCGCTCGTCTCCTTCGTCGGCGGCAGCGCCGTGGGCGGTTGGGACCACATCAAGATCCTGCTCGTCGCCGACGCGGCCGGCATCCCGGTGCAGCAGGTGCGCTACACCGCCTTCGACGGTGGCGGCCTGGCGCGCATCGAGGTCCTCGCGGGCCGCGCCGACCTCTTCTCCGGCGACATCTCCGAGGTCCTGCCCGAGGTCGAGGCCGGCAACCTGGTGCCGCTCATCGTCCTCGCGCCCGAGCGCCAGGGCGGCCTGCTGGCCGATGTCCCGACCGCGCTCGAGCTTGGCTACGACGTCATCGGTTCGAACTGGCGCGGCTACTACATGGCGCCCGGCATCAGTGAAGAGGCCTTCGACTGGTGGGCCGACGCGTTCCGGCAGATGGCCGACACCGAGGCGTGGGCCGAGCTGCGGGCGCAGAACGGCCTGGCGCCGTTCGAGCTCTTCGGTGAGGAGATGGAGGCGTTCGCCAAGGATCAGGTCGAGGACATCACCAGCCTCCTGCGGAGCATCGGCGCGATCCAGTGACGTCGGGCGGGAGCGGGCCTTCGGGTCCGCTCCCGCACAACCTCCACCCCCCGGCCGTCGCGCGACGATCGGCCGATTCGCGAGGCCCACCCATGACGGATCGCATCACCGGCGCTGTGCTGCTCGCCTTCACCCTCTGGTACGGCGCGATGGCCTGGGGCATCGAGCGGGGCTTCTTCTCCGATCCCCTCGGCTCGCGTCCCTTCCCGCTCGCCGTCGCGTTCTTCCTGGCGCCCCTCGCGCTCTATCTTCTGTTCGGTCGCCCCGCGACGCGGCCCACCTGGGCGGCTCGCGGCACCTGGCCCGCCTTGATCTTCGCCCTGTTCGCGTTCGTCGTCTACGCGGCGATCATGGAGCCGCTCGGCTTCGCGGTCTCCAACACGATCGCGTTCTTCGCGTTGGCGCTGGTGTTCCGGGCGCCGCCCCTCAAGGGTGCCATCGCGGCGGTCGTGGCCACCGCGGTCATCTACGTGCTCTTCGGGATCCTGCTCGAGCTCTACCTGCCCACCGGTGAGCTGTTCGAAGGGTGGTTCGGCTGATGGAAGCCTTCGGCCTGCTTCTCGACGGCTTCGGTACGGCGCTGCAGCCGCTCAACCTGCTCGTGGTCTTCCTCGGCGTGCTGATCGGCACGATCATCGGCATGCTGCCCGGCATCGGGCCGATCAACGCGATCGCCATCCTCATCCCGATCTCGTTCGCGCTCGGACTGCCCCCGACGGCCATGCTCATCCTGTTCTCCGGCATCTACTACGGCTCGCAGTACGGCAACTCGATCAGCACCATCCTGCTCAACGTCCCGGGCACCGCGTCGGCCGTTGCCACCGCCCTCGACGGCTACCCCCTGGCGCAGAAGGGGCGCGGCGGACCCGCGCTCGCGATCTCCGCGATCGCGAGCTTCATCGGCGGCACGCTGTCGGTCATCGGCCTCATGCTCTTCGCGCCGATCCTGGCGCAGTGGGCGATCCGCTTCGGGCCGGCCGAGTATTTCGCGCTGATGATCTTCACCTTCACGACCCTCTCCGCCCTGACGGGCGGCAACTTCCTCAAGGGCCTGATCGCCACCGGCGTCGGCCTCGCGATCGCCACCGTCGGCCTCGACCTGACGAACGTCGCGCGCTTCACCTTCGGGCACTTCCGGCTCTACGACGGCTTCGACTTCGTCGTCGTGACGATCGGCCTGTTCGCCGTCTCCGAGGTGTTCACGCTCATCGAGCAGACGCGTGGCGGGCAGGTCGCCGTGCACAAGATGGGGCGCGTCATGATCTCGCTCCAGGAGTTCACCTCGTCGTTCTGGGTGATGATCCGCTCCAGCATCATGGGCTTCCTCGTCGGCGTCCTTCCCGGCGCGGGCGCGACGATCGCCAGCTTCCTCGCCTACACGACCGAACAGCGCCTCGTCGACCGCGAGGGGACCTTCGGCAAGGGCGACATCCGCGGCGTGGCGGCACCCGAGTCGGCCAACAACGCCTCGGTGTCCGGCGCGATGATCCCGCTGCTGACGCTGGGCGTGCCGGGCTCGGGCACGACCGCCGTCATGCTCGGCGCGCTGCTGGCCCTCAACCTGTCGCCCGGTCCGCTCTTCATCACCCGCAACGCCGACCTCTTCTGGGGCCTCGTCGCCTCGATGTACATCGGCAACGTCATGCTGCTGATCCTCAACCTGCCCCTCGTCGGCCTCTTCGTGCGCATCCTGCTGGTGCCACGCTGGGTCCTCGTGCCGGGGGTGGTGGCGATCGCCTACGTCGCCGTCTACTCAGCGACGTCCTCGCCCTTCGACCTGTACGCGATGACCGCCTTCGGCGTGCTCGGGTACTTCATGCGCAAGCTGAGCTTCCCGCTCGCGCCGGTCGTCCTGGCCGTCGTCCTCGGCCCGATGATGGAGGTCAACCTGCGGCGCGCGCTCTCGCTGAGCAACGGCGACTGGTCGACGCTCTACGCCACCCCGATCGCGATCGGCCTGTGGATCATGATCGCCCTCTCGCTGTTCCTGCCGCTGGTGCTCAAGCGCCGCAAGCCCATCGTCGCCAAGGTCGTGCGGGAGAGCGGCGACGAAGGGGGTTGACCCGAACACGCCGCGACCGGGTCAGAACTCCCGGCACCCGCGCGGTATGCTTCTAACTCGGAGTTCATCTGGCGGCTCCCCGTCGTCGCGTGGATGTCCACGGCGGC
>CAZJUA010000230.1:0-2623 GCA_964549045.1 uncultured bacterium
GACCCGGGTCGACGCGCCGGCGACTCGGGTCGACGCGCCGGCGACCCGGGTCGACGCGCCGGCGACTCGAGTCGACGCGCCGGCGACTCGAGTCGACGCGCCGGCGACTTGGGTCCACGCGCCGTGGGTCGTGGCCATCAGCCATGACCCACGCACGCTTCGTCAGACGGCCAGGTCGACACCCACGACCGCGGCCTCGGCATCGCTGGCGGCCGCCCGCAACGCTTGCGGGAAGGCTGCCGTCACGCGCTCCAAGACCGTCTGGGCGGTGTACTCGATCATGCGCAGCAGCGCCTGGCCGCCCCAGCGCTCCGCATCCGGCAGCCGCAGGTGCACGCGTACCTTGAAGTGGTACCGCACGCGAGAGCCCGTCACGCCGGGCGAGACCTCGGCCTCACCGTCGACCGCGGCCCAACCCGGACCGTCGTGATCGATCGGCAGGGCCCGAAGGACCGCGCCCCGCTCGGTCCGCTGCAGCTCGCTGCGGAACGGCAACAGGCGCTGGCCGAAGAGCGCCGCGTTGACCGGCAGCTCGGCCACCACGACCGTGGGGGCCTCCCCCTCGAGGCGGAGCGAACGCAGGAAGTCGGCGCGGGAGAGGCTGCGAGGAACGTCGCGCACGAACGCGAGGGCATCCTCCGGGGTCAGCGCGAGATCCAGATCGAAGCTCACCTCGTGGTCGAGGGTCACGGGCGGATCACCGGCCTCGAGGGCCGACCCACTCGACGCGCAGCTGGCCCTCCTCCACGGCGGCGACGATCTCCTCGTCGCTGGCGTTGCGGAGGCGTGGGAGTTCACCGAAGGCGGCGGCGCTGGTGGCGAAGCCCACCCTGACCGTCACCGGTCCGTCCTCCGACAGGCGTCCGATGCGCCACAGCAGGGAACCGGCCAGGTCGTCGATGGCCTCGACCGCGAGGCCCCGATCGAGCAACGTGTCACGCAGGCGGTGGGCGACGAGCGCGTCGGTCATGCGGGAAGCGTAACCCGCCCGCGGCGCCCCGAGCGCGGTGGCCGCCACCGTTCGAGACCCGCACCCCCCACGGCCCGTGCTACCTTGGCGGCCGTGCCCCAGGGCGACGAGAACTCCGCTCCGCGACGACCGCGCTTCGCCCACGACGCCCTGGCCGCGGCCTGGCGTGGCGCGCTGATCGGCGCGGCCGACGTCGTCCCGGGCGTCTCTGGCGGCACGATGGCGCTCGTCCTCGGCATCTACGACCGGCTGCTGACCGCGCTCGGGAACCTGACGCGCGCCCCGCTGTGGCGCGCGGTCCGGCAACGCGCCTGGCTGCTGGCCTGGCGCAGCACCGACGGGTCCTTCCTCCTCGGCCTGGTCGTCGGCATCGCCGTCAGCGTCATCGCGCTGGCGGGGGTCATCGAGGGCGCGCTCGAGACCGCCCGCCCGCAGGTCTACGCGCTCTTCCTGGGCATGATCGTCGCCTCCACGGCCGTCGTCGCGTCGGAGGTCGCTCGCTGGCGCCCCGCGGCGATCGCCGCGGCGGCGGGCGCGGCGATCGGGGCGGCGTTCATCGTCGGCCTCACCCCGGTCGCCACGCCCGACGCCGTCTGGTTCCTCGTGCTGGCCGGCGCCATCGGCATCTGTGCCCTGGTGCTGCCGGGCGTCTCGGGCGCCTTTCTGCTGGTGCTGATGGGGAAGTACGAGACGGTGCTCGGGGCGATCGCCCGCGCGGACCTCGCCACCCTGCTGCCGTTCGCGCTGGGCGCCGGGGTGGGGCTGCTCGGCTTCGCCCGGCTGCTCAGCGGCTGGCTGCGCCGCTTCCCGGACGCCACCCACGCGGCGCTGGCGGGCTTCCTGGTGGGGAGCCTGCGGCGCGTGTGGCCGTGGCAGCCCGACGACGCCGTCCGGCTCGTCCTGCTGCCGCCACCGGACGCGGTCGCGGCCGCCACCGGCGCCGCGCTGGCCGTGCTCGGCGCCGCCGCCGTGTGGGGCCTGCACCGCTGGGGTCTCCGCGCCCGCGTGGCCGGACGTCGAGGCGGCTGACGGGCGGGCGCCACGCACGGCACGCGAATCATCGTCTCATCGAATTCATCTCCGTCACGCCCGTACATCATGGCGCCGGCCCATGCTGCACGTGATGGAGGTCCCACGTTGAGACACGCCCCGACCGACCCCACGCCACCCGCCCTCACCGCGACCCGACCGGCCACCGGCATCCCGTGGATCGCCTGGCTGGTCGCCGTCGCCACCATCGCCCTCGTCGCCGCCTGGCCGGGCCAGGCGCAGGGCGTCGTGCCCCCGTTGGACGAGGCGGCCGCCCTACTGCAGGACGAGGCCAACACCGTCTCCGTCATCGAGGCCTACGGACCGAGCGTGGTGGCCGTGCACGTCGAGATCCTCGGGCGCGCGGTCGACCCCTTCGAACAGCTGCGCGAGCAGCTGCCGCCGCAGTTCCGCGACTTCTTCAACCTCCCGCAGCCGCCCAGCGGCCCGCAGCGACGCGCCGGCTCCGGCAGCGGCTTCGTCGTCGACGACGGCTATCTGGTGACCAACTACCACGTCGTGCGCGACGCCCTCGAGAGCGGCGGGGGCGCGCTGCGCGGGGGGGCGAGCCTGCAGGGCAGGTTTCCCGACCTCGACGAACGCCCCGACGGGCGCGTGGGCGGC
>CAZJUA010000231.1:0-2577 GCA_964549045.1 uncultured bacterium
CCGGGTTCCCCAAGCACCAGCCCCACCATCCCGCCAGCCACCCCGGCGGCCCCAAGCGCGGTCAGCACCCAGGTCGCCATGCGAACGTTCAGCAGCGCCCCCCTGGCGTGCAGTCCTAGCGTCGGGATCAGCACCCCGGCGGCCGCGAAGAAGGCGAGGAACTTGGCGCGGGCGATCTGCGTGGTGGCGTGGAGCCAGGCCTCGTCCATGGCGCCGTAGTCGGTGGCGAGCGTGCGCAGCAGGCGGACGTTCTCCGCGACGTCGAGGATGCCGGCCGTCGCCGCCAGACCGATGCCGAGGAGCCCCAGCCACTGGGACCCGGCCCGGATCGCCGCGAGCCCGACGAGGGCGAGCACCGAGACGTAGAAGGCGACGAGGGCGAAGTCGACGATCACGAGGCCGCGGGCGTGGGCGGCGGCGGGCCCGGTCGGGGCGCCGGCCGGCGCGACGCAGGCGTCCGGCGCCGTGGAGGCGCCGAGCACGCAGGCGACCTCGCCGCCGGTGCGCGCGGTGGTGATCGCCATCGAAACGGTCGGCTGCCCGAGCCGGTCGCGCGGCTCGCTCCAGGCGCGCGGCCACTCCAGGACGACGTTGCCGGCGATGGCGAGCAGGCCGATGGCGAGCGCGATCATCCCGAAGCGCCGCGAGGCGGCGATCACCGCCGGCCTGGCTCCCGCCTGGACGGGCGGCGCGACCAACCGCCAGAGCAGCGACCGGACGAGGAGCCCGGCCCCGCCGATGGCGACCAGCAGGAACCCGAGGCGCAGCTCGGGTCGGTAGGCCGAGCCCCCCGGCAGGAGCAACGTGAGCGCGATCAGCAGGGTCCCGAACAGGAGGAAGAGGTTCGCCCAGTAGGAGACGAGCAGCTGCTTGAGTGACTTGGGGATGGCGGCCTCGAGGAGTTCCGCGCCCGCCAGCGAGGTGAGCCCGATCGCGTTGCGCAGGGCGCGGGGCGCGCGGCTCTCGGTGGTGAGGGTGTCGACGAGCTTGTTGCCGGTGCGCAGGAGGCGCGAGAGCGTCGTGGCGCTGGCGCGCGGGTCGAGGTGCGGGTCCGGCGCCCGCTCGGCGAGGAAGCGCGCGATGCGCGCCTTCGTGCCGGCGAGGTCGGGCGCCGGCGCGTTGGTCGCCGCGTCGGCCGGGGCGGCGAGGGCGTCGATCGCGGCGCGCTCACTGGGGAACTCCTCGCGGAGGATGGCGAGGTGGGCCTCCGTCCCCAGGGCGTCGCGCGCCTCGGCGTGCTCGCGCCCGAGCAGGGTGGTGATGAGGCGTTCGGCGCCGTCGAGCCGGCCCCAGCGGATGTCGGACTCGCGCCAGCTGCGGTCCAGGAAGGCGCCGAACGACGCGAAGCGCGTCCCCATGAGCTTGCCCGCCTCGGCCGTGGCCGCGCCCGCGCCCGCGGCCGCGTCCGCGCCGTCGAGCGGGCTCATGCGGTGGACCTCGACGGGCGAGAGCTCGTCGCCGACGCCGGTCGCCTCGACGAGGGCGAACTGCACCATGTCGAAGTGGTGGAAGCGGCCCCAGTACGTCTCCAGCAGCGCGCGCACCTCGTGCGTCAGGCCGCCGGGCCGATCGGGCATCGTTCCGTCGGCGACGGTCGCGCGCGCGCGGTCGATGCGCGCCGTCCGCTGCTCGGCGAGCGCGCCGGCGAGGGACTCCACCCACGCGAGGTTGCGCTCCAGGAAGGCCTGCGCCGCGTCCTCGGCGGCCACGCCGGACGCCGCGGCGAGGATCGTCCGGAGCTCGTCGCCGAGCTCCTGCAGGCGCGCGGGGTCGAGGCCCTCGAGTCGCTCGCGGAGTCCGCTCGGGTCGTTCGGCAGGGGGCGCCGCTCGTCGAGCAGCCCGATGGCATGGCTCACCGCCGTCTTCGCCCGGCGGAGGTCGTCGGTCAAGCCCGACCACGCCGCGTGCGCCTTGGCCCTGGCATCGTCGTCGCCGCGGAATTGGGCGAGGACCGTTGCGAGGGTCGGGAAGCTGCCCGCCGGCGCGCGGCCGATGAGGTTCGCCAGCTCCTTCGCCACGTCGTCGTCGAGGTGGAACAGCTGGTTGATCTTGTTGAGGACGAAGACGGCGCGACGGCGGTGGAAGGGGACGTCGAAGCGCTGCAGGAAGACCGACTCGGGCTCGCGGCCGCCCACGGCGTTGCGCGCGAAGTGGGCGTTGCGCCAGGCGCGGACCACCAGCCGGATGGCGCGCCGGAGGTCGCTGGTGGGGGCGACGCGCGCGAGGTCGGCGACCGCCTCCGCGAGGTCGTCGGTGAGGGTCCCGACCCGCAGGCGGTGGTAGCCGCCGTAGGCGGGGCCGTGCTCGCGGGTGAGGTCCCGCAGGTCGGCGCCCGCGGCGGGCGTCGGCGCGTCCGGCGCGACGTCCTCGAGGACGCCGAAGCCGAGCGTCCGCACCCGGTCGAGCAGCCGGTTGCGTTCGGTGATGCGCTCGATGTCCGCGCGGATCGTCTCGTAGCGGGCGAGCGTGACCACTTTGAGGGTGTTCGCCAGGGCGTTCGGGGTGTCGCCCGGTGGCGCGTCGCGGTCGATGCGCTGCGGCTGCGGCTCGAGGTAGTAGAGCTTGCGGGTGACGTGC
>CAZJUA010000232.1:0-2141 GCA_964549045.1 uncultured bacterium
ACGAGCGCGGTCTTGCCAGCGATCTGGAGGTCCATGGCCGTCAGCCTACACGAGCGCGCCACGGCACGGTGGCGAGCGCGGCGACGTCGCGCGCGCCGACGAGTTGCATCACGAGACGAAGCTCCTCGACGACGCGCGCCAGCGTCGCCTCCACCGCGTCGGCCGAGTCCAGCGCCGGCGCGAGCAGCGGGCGCGCGATGGCGGCCACCCGCGCGCCCAGCGCCACCGACTTGGCGACGTCCAGGCCACTGCGCACGCCACCCGACGCCACCAGCGGCATGCCCGGGAGCGCCTCCCGCACCTCGAGCAGCGCGTCCACGGTGGGCAGTCCCCACTCCGCGAGGTCCGGCCGGCGCACCTCGCCGTCGCGCAGCAGCGCCTCCACCCGCGCCCACGAGGTGCCGCCGGCGCCCGCGACGTCGACCGCGGCGAAGCCCACGTGCGCGACCGAGCGAGCGACCGCGCCACTGATGCCGTGGCCGACCTCCTTGAGGAGCACCGGCGCGCCCACCTCCGGCACCACCTCCGCGAGCCGCGCCGTCACGCCCCGCCAGCGCACGTCGCCGCCGGGCTGCAGCGCCTCCTGCAGGGGGTTGGCGTGGAACGCGAGGGCGTCCGCCCCGACCTCCTCGACCGCCCGTCGGGCCTCCGCGACGCCGTACCCTCGCAGCAGCTGCGCGCCGCCCAGGTTGCCGACGAGGAGCACGTCGGGTGCCACGTCGCGCACCTGGAAGCTGCCCACCGCCTCCGGTTCCTTGAGCATCACCCGCTGCGAGCCGAGCATGAGGCCCAGGCCGAGCCGCTGCGCCGCCACCGCCAGGTTCCGGTTGATCGCCCGGGCCTTCTCGGCCCCGCCGGTCATCGCGCCGATCAGCAGGGGCGCCCGCAGCCGCCGGCCGAGGAAGACCACGGAGGTGTCGATCTCGTCGAGGTCGAGCTCCGGCAGCGCGCGGTAGGGAAGGTCGACGCGCTCGAAGCCGGGCGCGCGGGTCGTGTACTCGACGGGGCCCTCGAGGCAGGCCTGCAGATGGTGGAGCTTGCGGCGCGCGAGGGGCGTGGCGTCGTCCATGCGCCGAGTCTATGCGCCAGGCCCGCGGATGCGAACCAGGCAGCAGAAGCCGCGCAAGGCGTCGGCTACAGTGACCCATGCACCCACGCCACGCGCGACTTCGGCGCGCCCTGCTCCTCGCGTCGCTCGGCGCGCTGCTCGTGACCGGCTGCGACCTCTTCCGGCCCGCGCGCCTGACGGTGACACCGGCGACCGCCTACGTCGACCTCAGCGCGGGCCCGCGCAACGCGGCGTTCACGCTGCGCAACGATGGGCCCTCGAGGTCGCGCCTCGCCTGGACCTTCACGTCGCCGAACCTGACGGCGTTCCCCGCGTCCGGGACGCTCGCGGGCGGCGGCGCGCAAGTGGTCGTCGTCTCCCTCCCGGCCAACGCGGCGGTCGGGACCTACGCCGCCGACTTCACCGCCGGCGACACCACCGTCCCGGTCATCGTCGTGACCTACATGGGCCTGGCCTGCGAGCCGGAGCTGGCGTTCGCGGCCACCGCGGCCGCGGCCGACGAGGTCCTCGTCGGCTACCGCGGCGCCGCCGGAGGCGGCGGCCTCGCGCGCGCCTCGGCGAGCGACGCCGCGGCCGCCGTCGTCGCGGCGGCCGGCGGCACCGTCGTCCGCCGTGGGCTCGGCAGCGAGCACGACCTCGTCCGCGCGCCAGCGGGGGGCCGCGACGCGCTGCTCGACGCGCTGCGGCGCCGGCCCGAGGTCGCCTACGCGGTGCCCAACGCGCCCGTCTTCCGCTCCGCGGCGCCGAACGACGAGTTCTACGACCGGCAGTGGAACCTGAGCGCCTTCGGGGCCGAGCAAGCCTGGGCGGTCGTCGACGCCGCCCCGCCGCCGGCCGAGGTCATCGTCGCCGTCATCGACGACGGGGTCGCGGTCGACCACCCCGACCTCGCGGGCGCCCTGCTGCCGGGCTGGGACGTCTTCGACGGCGACGGGGACGTGCGCAACTGCACCGACCACGGGACCCACGTCGCCGGCATCGTCGCCGCCATCCGCGACGACGCGGTCGGGGTGGCGGGCGCCGCGTCGGCGCCGTGGGTCCGCGTCCTGCCGGTCAAGGCGTGGCCGAACAC
>CAZJUA010000233.1:0-2987 GCA_964549045.1 uncultured bacterium
CCCGCCGAGCCATGTGATCTCCCTGGAGATCGGAAACGGATCGAACCCATGGTTCGGTCCGTTTCGTTTTGGGGGTGGGTCCGTTTGCCCGTCCTGGGCGCTACGGTGGGGTTGGCCGGGCCGTCGCGCGCCCTCGGCGCGCCCCCACCGCGCGAAAGGAGACCGCCCATGGCCGAGCTCCCGGACGTCGCCACCCTGAAGCGCTACTTCGACGCCACCGCGCTCCACCAGGAGATCACCGGCGTCGAGGTCCGCGACGAACGGCTGCTCGATGGCCTCACGGCCGCCGAACTCGAGCGGGGCCTGGCCGGGCACGCCTTCGCCGCCACGCGGCGCCACGGCAAGGTCCTGTTCGCGCTGCTCGACGCGGACGACGACGGCGCGCTCGCGCTGCACTTCGGCATGACCGGCTCGCTGCGCACCTTCGAGCGCGCGGACGCGATGCCGGAGCACGCGCGGGGGCTGATCCGCTTCGCGAACGGCTACCGGCTCGCGCTGATCAGCCAGCGGCTCCTGGGCGGGATGGCCCTGACGGACGACGCGGACGCCTTCATCGCCGAGCGCGGGCTGGGACCGGACGCGCTGAACGACCTGACCGACGAGGACGCCTTGCGGCGCGCGCTGGCGGGCCACGGCGGCATGCTCAAGCCGACCCTGACGAACCAGGCGATCGTGGCCGGCATCGGCAACCTGTACGTGGACGAGATGCTGTTCCAGGCGCGCCTCGACCCGCGCATGCCCGCGGACGAGCTCGACGCCCACGCGTTCGCGGAGCTCTTCGCGGCGCTGCGCCGCGTGCTCGAGACCGCCGTCGAGCGTGACGCGGACCCCGCCGAGTTCCCGCCGGACTGGATCACCCGCCACCGTGAGCACGGCGCGACGTGCCCCCGCTGCGGCGGGGAGATCGAACGGCTCGAGGTCTCCGGGCGCGGCACCTACTGGTGCCCCGCGTGCCAGGGCGGCACGGACGGTGCGGGTGGTGGCGGTGCCTGAACTGCGCATCGGCACCTCCGGTTGGCACTACGACCACTGGCGCGGCCCGTTCTACCCGGACGACCTGGCGGCCGAGGACTACCTCGGCTTCTACGCCGAACGCTTCGACGCGGTCGAGGTCAACCACAGCTTCTACCGGTTGCCCGCCGCTTCGGCGGTCGCGGCCTGGCGCGAGACCGTGCCCAGCACCTTCCGCTTCGCCGTCAAGGCGAGTCGCTACCTGACCCACATGAAGAAGCTCAAGGATCCCGAGAAGCCGCTGGCCACCTTCCTCGAACGCGTGACCCCGCTGGGGGATCGGCTCGGTCCGCTGCTGTTCCAGCTGCCGCCGAACTGGCACGCCGACCTCGACCGGCTGACCGGGTTCCTCGAGGTGGTGCCCGCGCACGTGCGCGCGGTCTTCGAGTTCCGCGACCCCAGCTGGTTCTGCGATGGGGTCTACGAGGCGTTGGAGCGCCACGGTGCCGCGTTCTGCATCTACGACCTGGCGGGCACGGAGTCGCCCCACGTGGTCACCGGCGACCTGGCGTACGTGCGCCTGCACGGGAGCGGCGCCGCGTACGACGGCGGTTACACGAAGAAGGCGCTGAGCGGCTGGGCCGGCGCCTGCGCCGCCTGGCTCCGCAGCGGTCGCGACGTGCACGTCTACTTCGACAACGACGCGCACGCGCATGCGCCCCGCGACGCGCGCGCGCTCACGGAGATGCTCGAGACGGCGTGATGCCGGCGGGGGACCAGCGGATCTCGGCGGATCGTCGGCAGGCAGGCGAACGCGTCCGTGGCGATCGAGGCGCTACCGTGGGGTAACCCGAACAGGGGGTGCGCGCGATGAAGCTGACCTTCCTGGGCACCCGCGCGAGCGTCGCGGAGCGCAACCGCCGCCACCGCCGGCACGCCGCCGCGCTCGTGGCCTACCAGGGCACGCGCGTGATGGTCGACGCCGGGGAGGACTGGCGCGGTCGCCTCGAGAAGATCGCGCCGGACGCCATCGTCGTCACGCACGGCCACCCGGACCATGCCTTCGGCCTCGCCGACGGGGCCCCCTGCCCGGTGTTCGCCACCGCGCCCACCTGGCAGGCGATCGACGACTACCCCGTCGAGGAGCGGCACACGATCCGCTACGACGCGCCGTTCGAGATCGCGGGGATCGCGTTCGTGTTCGTGCCGGTCGAGCATTCGACCCGGGCGCCGGCGGGCGGGTACCGCATCGTCGCCGGCGAGGCGACGGTCTTCTACGTGCCGGACGTGGTCTCGATCCACGGTCCCAAGCGGACGTTGCGCGGCGTGGACCTGTACGTGGGCGACGGTTCGACGATCGAGCGTTCGCTGGTGCGGCGGGTCGGCGGCCGCCTCGTCGGCCACACGCCGATCCGCACGCAGCTCGGCTGGTGCGCCGAGCACGGCGTTGCGCGCGCGGCCTTCACCCACTGCGGGAGCGAGATCGTGGCCGGCGACGAGCGCACCCTGCGCCCGAAGGTCCGGCGGTTGGGCAAGGAGCGGGGGGTCGAGGCCGCCATCGCCCGCGACGGCATGCAGGTCGTGCTGCCGTGACGCGCGCGCCGACCCGCCGGCGCGACACGGGCACCCGCCCCACCCCGCGCCGCCGACCGCGCCGCCGAGGGCGGGGGACGCGAGCCCGTCGGCGCCGCGGTAGCCTCGGGGCATGATCCCCACGTTCGACGGCCACAACGACACCCTGCTCGTCCTCCTGGAGCACCCCGAGCGCGACTTCGGTCGGCGGCTCGAGGAGGGCCACATCGACGTCGTCCGCGCCCGCGAGGGGGGCCTCGCCGGCGGCATCTTCGCGATGTTCACGCCGGCCCGGGCGCCCGCGCCGGCCGCCGCGCCCGTCGCCTCCGGCACCCCGGCGCCGGCCGCCGCGGCGCCCGCCCTGCCGCCGGCGCCCCAGGGCCCCGTCGAGGGCGGCCATGCCCTGCGCACGACCCTGCGCATGTTCGCGCTGCTGCGCCGGCTCCAGGCGGGCGGGCCCCCCC
>CAZJUA010000234.1:0-2253 GCA_964549045.1 uncultured bacterium
CGAGTCCCGAGCTCTTCGAGCGCGCCTTGGAGATCCGCGCACGCTACGCCTTCGGCTGGTACGACGCCTTGATCGTGGCGTCCGCGCTCGCGTGCGGAAGCGAGCGGCTCCTCAGCGAGGACCTGCAGCACGGCCAGCGCATCGGTCGCCTGCAGATCGTCGATCCCTTCCTGCACGAGGGGACTACGTGATGCGATTCATCCCGCGCTGGGCGAACGGCCCCGACCACGGGTCGCAACGCCTCACAAGGGGAACGTGACGCCGAGACGGACCCCAGGGAAACCCAAGAAGCCCGCGCTCGGGTTCCACAGCAACTCCCCGCGGACCTCGGCGAAGACCGACAGGCCGCCGAGGTCGTAGTCGATCCCGGCGACGGCGGCCCCGGTACCGACCAGCCCCGCGTCGACCGACCCTCCGCCGGCCGCGCCCAAGAGGAGGACCCCGAGGCCTCCGCCCGCGTACGGCGTCCAAGGCTGCTCGTCGACGGCGACGAACCGCCATAGGGCGTCGGCCCCCACGGCCAACCCGAAGATCCCGAAGCCCTCACCGAACAGGGTGCCGCCGCCGAAGTTGACGCGCAGGTCGACGGCCGGCGCGATCAGGTCCTCGAACCCGACGTGACCGGACACGAGCACGACGGGCAGGCCCACCGACACGGCGGCGTACGACTGCGCCGAGGCCGTGCCGCAGGCGATCACCAGCGCCACCAGGATGCCGCGCCACCAGGTACCCATGGAACACCTCCTCGATCACCTGCAGTCTAGCGGACGCGCCCGCGCGCGGCGGCACCCACGCGCGCGGCGGCGCCCGCCGGCCGCCGCGCTCACCCGCCCAACGCGTCCACCGCCCACGCCACGGCCGCGTCCCGCAGCCGCCTGGCGTCCGCTGCATCGTCCGCCTCGGCGTAGACCCGCAGCTCGGGCGCGTTGCCCGAGGGCCGCAGGTGCACGACCTCGCCGGTCGCCAGCGCCATGCGCGCGCCGTCGGTGCGGTCGACGCCGACCACCGGGGCGGGGAGCCAGGCACGCGCGACGCCCGGCAACCCGTCCACCAGGGCCGCCGCCCGCTCGCGGTCGATCCCCTGCAGCCGGCCCGAGGCCGTGAAGCGTGGGGGCAGGTCGCCGCGGAGCGCCGACAGCGGCACGCCGCGTTCGGCGGCCAGCGCCAACACCGCGACGATCGGCAGCGCGGCGTCGCGGGTCGGCAGCGGCGTCAGCGTGGTACCGCCGCGCGTCACCGCCGTCTGCAGCAGGAAGCCGCCGTTGGCCTCGTAGCCGGCGACGGCGCCCTCGCCGTCGCGCGCCAGCGCCTGCATCGCCTCGATGACGTGGGGCGAGCCGATGCGCGTGCGCGCGACCTCGTCGAACCAGCCGCTGCGCTCGGCCACCCCGTTGGAGCTCACCGGCGTCACCACCCGGCGCACGCCCAGCCAGCCGGCCGTCAACGGGCCCAGCACGTCGCCGGGGACGAAGCGGCCGCGCTCGTCGCACACCCACGGCCGATCGCCGTCGCCGTCGGTCGAGACGACCGCGTCGAGCTCGTGGTCCGCGCACCAGGCGGCCGCGCGCGCCTCGTCGTCGGGGCTCACGGCCTCGGTATCGATGGGCACGAACGTGTCGCTGCGCCCCAGCGGGCGCACGTCGGCGCCGAGCCGCGCCAGCAGCGCGACGAGCAGGTCGCGGCCGACCGCGCTGTGCTGGTAGACGCCCACGCGTAGCCCCTGGAGCGCCGTCGACGGCACCAACCCGCGGTAGCGCGACAGGTAGGCGCGCTCCACGCCGCGGTCGAAGCCGGCCGCCGCGAAGCGCGCGCGCCAGGCGGCAACGGCGCCCACCAACGCCTCAGCCGGCATCCGCACCGCGTCGGCGTCCTGGTCGCCGATCGCGACCTCGTCGCGCTTCAGGATCTCGCCCGCGGGCGTCGTGAACTTGACGCCGTTGCGGTCGAAGGGGATGTGCGAACCGGTCACCATGACCGTCGGCAGGCCGCGCTCGAGGCCCGCGAGCGCCAGCGCCGGCGTCGGCACCGGGCCAGCCACCACCGGCGTCACGCCCTCGGCCTCGAGCCCCGCGCAGACCGCGGCCGCGATGTCGGGGCTGCTCGGCCGCCGGTCCCAGCCGACGAGGCAGGCGGGGGCATCGGAGGCGGCGAGGTCGCCCGCCACGTGCCGCGCGAACGCGCGGGCGTAGCCGCTGACCACCTCGGGGCTCAGGTCCGCCACCAGCGCGCGCACGCCGCTGGTGCCGAAGCCGA
>CAZJUA010000235.1:0-4586 GCA_964549045.1 uncultured bacterium
GGCCCCCCCCCCCCCCCCGGGGGGGGGGGCCGGCCGCCCCCCCCCCCCCGCCGGCTCGGGGTCGCCCCCGTCACGCGTCGTCGGGCGCCAGCGCATCGCCCGCGTGCACGAACGGCCGCCCGCCGACCCCGGTCAGCGCCACCGCCCCCAGGGCCGCCAGGCTGACGACCAGCGCGACGCCTCCGCCGACCCACGGCACGCGCTCGACGAGGCCGAGCGCCAGCCCGACGTCGAAGCCGCCGAAGGCGGCCAGCCACACGGGCCGGTCGGCCCAGGCCGCGAGCGGCCCGCCGGCGAGCGCGCGCGCGATGGCGAACCCGATGGCGGCCCAGCCCGTGCCGACCGCGACCACGCCGAGCGCCAGCACGAGGAGCGTCGCCGGGAGGAGCACGATCGTGAACGCCATGATCACCGCCGCGATCGACCCGACGAGGAACACCAACGTGCCGAGGGACGCCGCCACCGGGAAGTGGCGCCCCGCCGCGTCCGCCATCGCGCCGAGGCGTCGCGGCGCCCAGCGGGCCCAGGCGGCAGCGAGCGCGGCCGTGGCCAACGCCTGCAGCAGCACCCGCCACCAGCCGTCGGCGCGCGGCTGAGCCGGGCCGGCGGGCAGCCCCAGCCCGACCGTGACCTCACCCTCGACGAGCGCGTCGGGGTGCCGCTCGAAGGCGGCCCCGGTACCGAGATCGCCGCGCACGACGGCCCACGGTCCCAACCGCAGCGCGCCCCCAGGCGCCAGCACGTCGCCCATGACCAGCCCGTCGATCGTCAACTCGCCGCCCAGGAGCAACACGGGACCGTCGGTGCGCGAGCCGGGTGCCAGCAGCACCTCGCCGCCGGTGATCAGGAGCGCGCCCGCCTGCCGCGCGCCGTCGACGACCACGTGCCGGTCGGCCCGGACCCAGGTGATACCGAGCAGCGCGTCGTCGCAGCCGGCGAGCAGCAACGCGGCGAGCGCGAGCCACGGCGCCACCCGGGCACGCGACCGCCTCACGCCGGCGCCTCCACCCGCGGCCGAGGGCGCGGCCACACGATGACGATCAGCAGCACGAGGAAGGCGGGCAGGGCCACCCCGTTCACCAGCGCGACGTGGCGCTCGAACGGGACGCCGGCGGCGGCCCAGCGGAGGGCGAGCGCGGTGGCGAGGAAGGTCGCCGTCCAGGCCGACGCCGCCACGCCCAGGGCGGCGTGCAGACCGATGGTGTCGGGGGTCGAGAGATCGGCCCACACGGCGAAGGTCGCCACCGTGTAGAGGCTGACGGCCACCGCGTAGAGGATCGGGATGCCGAGGGCGCGCCCGTCCCCGAGGCCCAGCTGGGCATCGAACTGGTAGCCGAGATGCACCAGCACGAACGCGCCGAGCACCCACGCCAGCAGGGCGCGCTCGCCGAGCGCGCCGTAGAGCGTCCCGCCGACGAAGGCCGCGACGACGTGGGCCGCGGCGATCGTCAGGCGCGGACCCCACGTCGCCGAACGCCAGGTCTCGGCGACGTAGAACGGCGTGTCGACGAGGCGCAGGAACCCGAGGCTGTCCACGAAGAACACGACGAACAGCAGCGCGAGGACCGACAGCAGGCGGCCCCGTGCGCTGGCACGGCCCCGTGCGTTGGCACGGGCGCGTGCGTTGGCACGGGCGCGTGCGTCCAGCCGGACACGCGGGGCCGCGACGACACGCGGGGACGCGTGCCCCTCGCCGGCTGGACCACGCAGGTAGCGCCCGATGCCGAACGCGGGCCGCTCGTGCTGCCGCGACCAGGCGCGCACGAGCGGCAGGTCGCGCCACGCGAGCAGCGCCAGCGCCGCCGTGCCGAGCAGCATGCCCACGGTGAAGGTCCGCGCCAGGGGCTCGATCGTCCAGTCACCGCTCCCCAGCGGCGCGAACGCGTACGCGATGGCCGTCACGCCGGCCGCCGCCAGGCCGCGGCGCCGCACCGGCACCAGGTGGACGGCGAGCGAGAAGGTCACCGGAACGCCGACCCCCAACGCCAGCGCCGTGAGCAGCACCCAGGCGAGGAAGGCGCCCTCGGACGCCACCGCGGGTGCGAGCACGGTCAGCGCGGTCTGCCCGGCGACGACCACGGTGGCGATGCGCAGCTTGCGCACGAGGTCGCGGCCGACGCCCGCGCGCCCCATCCACGCGCCCACCGCGACCGCGACCGCGGCGGTGACGACCGCGAGCATGGCCATCGCACCGGCGACCTGCGCGTCGTCGAGCCCGACGAGCCGCCGGCCGAGGTCGGTGACGCCGAGCTGGACGAAGGTGACGTTGTAGGCGTAGCCGGCGGCCATGAAGGCGACGAAGACGGCGATCCCGGCCGCGGTCACGCCGCGCGCGGCGTGACCGCGCGGGGTCGCGCCGCGCGGTGTCGCGCCGCGCGGCGCCTCGCCGTGGGGGGCGTCGGAGGTGGCGATCACGCCCCACGATACGCGTCGGGAACGGGGGACGGGCGCCCAGTAGCCGCCCGCCGCGTGCCGCCGGGCCCGTGCTTCCTGGGTTCAGCCGCGGCGGACCGACACGGGCTCGCCCCAGTCGGCCAGCTCCGCCCGATGGCTGAGCAGCCAGATCTGACGCCCCCCGGCAGCGGCCGCGCGCAGCGCCGCGCGCACGGCCGCCGATCGCTCCGCGTCCCAGTTGAGGAGGGGGTCGTCGAGCACCAGGGGCAGCACGACCTCGTCGGCCATGAGGTCGGCGATCGCCAAGCGCAACGCCAGCGCCAGCTGGTCGCGCGCACCCTGCGAGAGCTGCGCGGCGGTGAGCGCGCGCCCATCGGGCTCGACCACCTCGGCCTGCAGGGCGGCGTCGAACCGGACGCGACGCCCCCGGACGCCACCGAAGGTGGCCAACTGCGCCGAGGCCGCCGCCTCGAGTCGGCGCGCGTGGCCGACGCGGAAGCCCTCCGCCGCCGCCGCCAGCTCGCTGGCCGCGAGCGCCAGCGCGTCGCGCTCCAGCGCCCAGCGCTTCACCTCGGCCCGGGCGTCGGCGATCTCCAGCTCCACGGCCGCCACGTCGACCGGATCCGATCCTTGGGCTCTCGCCAACGCCTCCTGCGCCGCGGACGCCGCCTCGCGGGCCGCCGCGGCGGCCCGCTCCGCCTCCGCCGCGGCGGCCCGGGTGGCCGCGAAAGCCGCCTCGACGCCCGCCCTCTCGGCGTCATCGGACGGCGCCGAGGCCGCCAACTCGGCGGGCGGGAGCGACGGGTGGGCCACGACCAGCTCACGCCACGCCCTCAGCGTCTGCGTCGCCTCCCACCCGGCCGCCTCGGCGGTGGCCGCCAGCGCGGCCGCGTCGCTGGCGCCGACGGCGCGAAGGTGGGCATCGATCCTCGCCGCCGCGGCGTCCGCCTGGGCGACCGCCTCGGAGCGCAGCCGCCAGGCCTCGCGCAGGCCCGCCGGATCGGCGGGGAGGTCGTCACCGCGCGCGCCTCGCAGCGCCGCGGTCCGCGCCGTCGCGACCGCCTCGCGCGCCTCCACCACGGCGGTCTCCTCGGCCACGACGGCGCGCTCGTGTTCACGCGCGACGCGGACGGCCTCCTCCTCCGCCCGCTCGCGCCGCGCGCGCGCCGCGCGCCGCCGCGCCGCCGCCTCGTCGGCCCGCACCGCAGCCTCACGCCATGCGCGCCAGGTGGCGCCCCCGACGCGCGCCAGCCAGCCGTCGAGATCCGCGACCGAGGCGTCGTCGCCCAACGCGCCCTGGGCCTTGGCCCAGGCCCAGGCACGCGCGCCGTCCGGGCCGGCGTCCGACGCCTGGGCGTCGTCCCGCAGCGCCGGCACGCCCGGCACGCCCTGCGCATCGAGGGTCAGCGGGGGGTCCGCCACACCCAGCGAGCGGGCCGCCGCCCCGACCCGCTCGACCGCGTCCGCGAGTTCGGTGGTGCAGCGCTCGAAACGCTCGTTGGCGTGCCCGAGGTCGACGTCGTCGTCGGCGCCGGCCGCGATCAGGGCATCGCGCCACGGTGCCCAGCGCTCGCGGAACGTGGCGGCACCGGCTCGCACCTCTGCCAGCCGGGCGGCCGACGCCCGCTCGCCCGCCGCGAGCTCCGCCAGGTCGTCGCGTCGCAGCTCGAACGCCTCGCGCCGTCGCGCCAACTCGCGCCGCCGATCGTCGTCTCCGGCCAGCAGGGCCTCCCCTGCCTTCACGTGGGCGTCGAGCCGACGGCGCGCGCGCCGCAGGGCCGGGCGACGGGGCCACGCGAGCCCACACGCGAGCCCGGTCGCCGCGGCGGCGGCCCACGACCAGACGCCCTCGATGCCGGTCGCCCGGGCCACGCCCAGCGCCGCGCCGGCCGCGGCCAGCGCGGCGACCCAACGCCACGGCGCCCAGGCGTCCGGACGCTCCTCGGCGCGCGCGAAGGCCACGAGGTCCGCCGCGGCGTCGGCCGCCAGCGGCGCCACCTCGCCGAAGCGCTCCTCCGCCTCGTCGAGCCGCTCGCGCCACCCTCGCCACGCGGCCTCCGCCTCCTGCAGCCTCGCCGCCCAGGCGGCGACCGCCGCGCGGTGGCCGCGCAGTTCGGCCCGCTGCTCGTCGTCGAGTGCGGCCAGCGCCCGGACCGGCGCCAGCTCCGCGGCGGCCGCCGCCGCCCGGGCCC
>CAZJUA010000236.1:0-5034 GCA_964549045.1 uncultured bacterium
GGCGGAGCCGCATCCGGATTGACGCACGGCAGGTGGGCGGCCTGAGGGCCGCCCACCTGCTCAGCGTGCCTGAAGCGGCTTTGCCGCTTCAGGCACGCCGTGCGGTTGTGATGCGGAGCATCACAACCGCCTAGCAGTTGGGCGGCCTGAGGGCCGCCCACCTGCCGTGCGTCAATCCGGATGCGGCTCCGCCGCCGAGCCCTTAGCCCCCGAACGCCCGGAACACCGCCTGGATCGCGCCGAGGATGACGTTCGCGAAGAAGCGCTGCACCGCGCCCAGGACGCCGCTGTAGTTGAGCAGCATGAAGATGACGATGAAGCCGATGAAGCCGTACTGGGCCACCTGCTGCACCAGCCGGCGCACCTGCGGGTTGCCCCAGGCGAGCGCGGCACGGGCGCCGTCGAGCGGGTAGACGGGGAAGATGTGGATGACCGCGTGGAGGATGGCGACGTTGCCCGCCACCACGAACGCGCCGACCAGCGAGCTGCCGGCCCCGGCGGTGTTGAACGCGACCGCCACGAACCACGCCACCAGCGCCACCAGCAGGTAGCTGGCGGGCCCCGCGTACCAGACGATCGCCTCCTGGCGGCCGCGGCCGCGGTAGTTGCGGGAGTTGACCGGGATCTGCTTGGCCCAGCCGAAGCCGAAGATCAGCAGGAAGATCACGCCCAGTGGCTCCAGGTGCGTCTGCGGGTCGAACTGGCCGTAGCCTTGGTAGCTGGGGGTGAGGTCGCCGTAGCGGCGCGCGACCCAGGTCTGCACGATGTTGTGGAAGATCAGCGCCATGACCATGATGAGGCTGGCGACGATCAGGATGGTGGGGTCGTTGAAGTAGTTCAGCAGCATGCGCGGTGTCCTCAGGGGGGCCCGGCGTCCGGTCCCGGGGGGTGCTCGGCGGCGGCTCCGACCTCGGCCTCCTCGGCCACCAGCCGCCGCGCCAGCTCGAGCTCTTGGGCGAACCCGCGCACGCGGCCGGCGGCGCGCGCGGCGTCGATCTCGGCCAGCACGCGACCGACGCCCGGCCCGGGCGCGAGGCCCAAAGATACCACGTCCCTGCCGCGCACCTTGGGCTCGGGCGGGGCGTGCTCGAAGGCCGCGATGGCGTCGGCGTGCTGCGGCGCGAGGGCCGCGAGCGCGCGCCGGGCGGCGGGCTCCAGGGCGGCCAGCGCCGCGTCGGTCAGCGGTGGCGGGGTGGCGCGGGCCGCGATCAGCCGGGCGCGCTGCTGCGCGAGGCGCTTGGTCCAGTGGAAGCGCTCGACTGCGGCCGCGGCGGCGTCGTCGGGCGTGCTCGCGAGCAGCACGAGCAGGTAGGCCTGCGGCTGCGGGCGGTCGGGGTCGATCTCGGGCTCGCCCGCGCGCGAGCCGCGCTCGCCGCGCCGTGCCCGCTCGCCGCGGCCCTCGTCGAGCAGCGCGACGGCCGCGTCGTCGAGCCGCAGTCCGTAGAGCCCGCTCAGGGCCCCGAGCGCGTCGAGCTGGCGCAGCGCCGGGGCGACGCGCGGCTCCGCCAGCGTGATCTCCAGCTCCGCGCGCAGCCGCTGCCCGGACACGTTGGCGACCACCGAGGGGCGCAGCGCCGCCTGCGCCTTGGCGACGGCGTCGCCGTCGAAGCGCAGGCCCAGGCGGCCCGCCAGGCGCGCGCCGCGCACCAGCCGGGTCGGGTCCTCGACGAAGGAGAGCGGGTGCAGCACGCGCAGGCGGCGGGCCTCGAGGTCGGCGAGGCCGCGGAAGGGGTCGATGAGCTCGGCCGGCGGCGGGTGCACCCGCACGGCCAGCGCGTTGACGGTGAAGTCGCGGCGCGCGAGGTCGGCGGCGAGGTCGCCCTCGCGCACGCTCGGCAGCGCGCCCGGGTAGTCGTAGGCCTCGGCGCGGGTGCCGGCCAGGTCGATCACCAGGCCGTTCGGCAGGGTGACGGTGGCGGTGCCGAAGGCGGGGTGCAGCGCGAGGCTGCCGCCGACGCGCGCGTGCAGGCCGGTGGCGAGGTCGGCGGCGGAGGCGCCCTCCACCAGCAGGTCGAGGTCGACGTAGCCGACCCCGAGCAGGCCGTCGCGGACGGTGCCGCCCACGAGGTAGAGGCGCGCGCCGCGCGCGAGCGCGACCGCCGTGTCGAGCACCTCGCGGGCGCCCTCAGGCAGCGACCCCATCACCCGCTCGGCCGGCGCGCGGCGCGGCGGGCGCGGGTGGCGGGCGCGCACGAGGTCGGTGCGGGTGACGATGCCCACCAGCTCCTCGCCGACCACGATGGGCACCCGTCCGACGTCGTGGCGCAGCACGATGCCCTCGAGCTCGCTCAGGGTGGCGTCCGGCGTGGCCGTGAGCGCCGGGCGCGTCATGAAGCCGGACACGGCGGCGTCGCCGAGGTCGTGGCGCAGCGCGTGCTCGATGTCGCGGCGGGAGATGACGCCGAGGAGCTCCCCGCGCTCGCCGACGACGGGCATGCCGTTGTGCTTGTGGACCGCCAGCGCCTGCCGCGCCTCGGCCACCCGCGCGGTCTCGCGCAGCGTGACGACCGGGTGGCTCATGATGTCGCGCGCCCGGGTGGGCGGGGTCGTGTGCGCGGGCAGCTCGGCCATCAGGCGCTCGAAGGCGGCGTGCGGGTCGAGCATCGTGCGGGCGAAGGCGGCGCGGGCGTGCCCGCCGCCGCCCAGCGCGCGCTGCAGCGTCGTCCCGACGTCGACGTGCGCGTCGCCGCGGGCGAACACCAGCGTCTTGCCGTCCATGCGCGCGATGACCAGGGCCGCGTCGGCCGCGGTCGCCGCCAGCAGGTCGCCGGCGATCGCGCTCACGCCGTGGGCGTAGCCGTGGTCGGGCCACCAGCCGACGGCGATGCGCCGGCCTGCGATCTCGTGCAGGTCGGCCTCGGCGACCACCCGGTCGCGGGCGGCGCGCAGTTCTGGCGGGGTGCCGCCGCTGCGGAAGCGGCGCACGAGGTCGAGGTTGGCCCCCTGCGTCAGGAGCCAGGCGGCCGCGCGGTGGTCGTCGGCGTGGACGTGGTCGAAGGTGAGGTCGCCGGTGTCCTCGTGCAGGCCGAGCAGCGCGAGCGTCGCCAGCGGCGGCGCCAGCACCACCCCCTCGGCCTCCAGGCGGCGGCAGAGGAGCGTGACGGTGGCGCCCACGTCCTCGCGCAGGCCGGTGGCGCCCGGGATGGGGTCGGTCGGCTCCGGGTGGTGGTCGAACACGGCGATGGGGACGTGCCCCACCAGCGCCGCGAAGCGCCCCAGGCGCCCGCGCTCGGCGGTGTCGACCACCACCAGCGCGCTCACCTCGGCGAGGTCGACCTTCTCGCCGGCCACGAGCGGCACGTGGTCGCGGTAGAGGCGCAGCAGCTCGTCGACGTTGCCCTCGAGCTGGCCGCCCACCACCCCCACGGCGCCGGGGTAGAGCACGGTGGCGAGCGCGACGCTCGCCAGCGCGTCGAAATCCGGCTGCTCGTGGGTGACGACCAGGCGCACGGACCGCGGGCTCAGCCGGGCGGCAGCGCGCGCAGGGTGTCGGCGTCGCCCTCGCCCAGGCCGTCCACGAAGGCGAGCAGCAGCTCGATCACCTGCTCGACGTCGGCAAGGTCCACCATCTCGTTCGGCGAGTGCATGTAGCGGTTCGGCACGGAGACGACCGCGGTCGGCACGCCGCCGTGGCTGGGCGCGAGGTGGTCGGCGTCGGTGCCCGTGGTGCGGGGCGAGAAGCCGAGGGTGACGGGGATCTCGCGCGCCTCGGCGACGCCGCGCAGGCGTTCCAGCAGGCCTCGGTGGGCGTAGGAGCCGACGGCCAGTTCGGGGCCCTTGCCGAGCCCGGTCTCGCCGTGGTGCTTCTTCTCCATGCCGGGCGTGTCGATCGCGTGGGCGACGTCGACCGCGATGGCGACGTCGGGCTTCGCATGCGCCGCCGCGACGCGGGCGCCCATGCCGCCGATCTCCTCCTGCACGGTCGCCACCGCGGTCACGCTGGCGGGCCCGGTGCTGCGGCGCGCGACCTCGAGCGCCACGTAGGCGCCGATGCGGTCGTCGAGCGACTTGCTGACCAGCCGGCCGTTGAGCAGCTCGACGATGGGCGCGGCGATCACCCCGGCGTCGCCGGCGGCCACGTGCTGCAGCGCGTCGGCCCGGTCGCGGGCGCCGATGTCGACCCACAGGTCGGTCAGCTTGACGGGCTTGGCGCGGTCGGCCTCGTCGAGCAGGTGCTCGGGCTTGCGACCGACGACGCCGACGACGTCGCCCGCGCGCCCCATGAAGGTGATGCGCTGGCCGATGAGCTGCACGGGGTCCCAGCCGCCGAGGCCGGTGACGTAGAGGAAGCCCTCGTCGTCGACGTGGGTGACGAGCAGGCCGATCTCGTCGACGTGCCCGGCGATGAGCACGTGCGGGCGGGCGCCGGCCCGGACCGTGGCGTAGACGGAGCCGTAGGCGTCGACGCCGATGGCGTCGCTGAAGCGGCGTGCGGCGTCGGCGAACACCCGCGCGGGGCGGGCCTCGAAGCCGGTGGGGCCGGTGGCGGTGAGCAGCGCGTGGAGCAGGTCGCGGTCGATGGGCATGGGTTCAGCGTACCGCCGCGGCCGTCTTCAGCCGCTCAGCAGGCCGCGCGCCCACGCGCGGGCGCGGTCGGTTTCGCCCTCGCGGAGGGGGCCCTCCTTGTCCTCGACGATGAAGCCCGCGGCGGGGCCGGCGACCTCGCCGCCCGCGCGCACGAGCGCCTTCTCGATCGGCTGGGCGGCGTAGCCGAACAGGCGGACCATGAAGGTGAGGAAGCGGTTGCCCACCTGGGCGACGTCGACGCGGGTATCGAAGGCGGCGACGCGCACGCCGTCGAGCTTGCCCGGGGCGAGCGTCCTCAGCCAGGCCTGGGTGCCGGGGCTGGGGCGGAAGGCGCGGGTGGCGGAGCCCACCACCAGCAGCTGCACGCCGTCCAGGTGGTGCTTCTCCAGCTCCGAGACGCGCAGCGCACGGGCCTCGCCGCCGGCCTCCAGGGCCTCGGCGACGGCGCGCGCCACCACCTCGGTGTTGCCGAAGAACGACTCGAACACGACCAGCGAGGTCATCGCG
>CAZJUA010000237.1:0-4259 GCA_964549045.1 uncultured bacterium
TCCGCACCTCCATCACGGTCCCGGCTTCGGTCGTCGCGGCGATCCGGACCTCGCCACCGTGGCCCTCGACGATGCTCTTGGCCACCGTCAGCCCCACGCCCACGCCGCGGCCGCCGCTGAACCCCCGCTCGAAGGCACGGACCCTCGCCTCGCCGCTCATGCCGTGGCCGACGTCGATCACCTCGATCAGCTGGTCGTCACCGTCGCTGCGGACCACCACCCGGACGCCGGCGGGACCGCCGGACGCCTGCGCGGCGTTGCGCACCAGGTTGCGCACCACCTGACGCAGCCGGTCCGGCTGCGCGAACACCCGCGCGTCGGCGCCGTCCGTGGCGAGGGCGACGCCGGGGTAGGCGCCGATCACGCCGCGGGCGACCTCCGCGAGGTCGACCACGCTGAGGTCGGGCGCCCGGTCGAGCTCCCCACGGGCCAGCGTCAGCAGGTCCTGCGAGGTGTGCAGCAGCTCGTCGGCGGCCTCCCGGGCGGCCCGCACGCGCGGGTCGTCGGGCCGCGCGGTCGCCAGCTGCCGCAGCTCGCCCGCCACCACGGTCAGGGGCGCGGCGAGCTCGTGGGCCACCTCAGCCAACGCGTCGCGTTCCGCTTGCTGCCGCTCGGCGATCGCCTCCAGCGCGACGTTGAGCGCCCGCGCCAGCTCGGCGACCTCGTCGTCGGGCCCGCGGTAGCGCGCCAGCCGCGGCCGCGCCGGGTCGACCGCCGCAGCCTGCCGCGACAGGTCGGCGAGCGGCCGCAGCGCGCCGCTCACGAGCCCCCACGCGAGCGCGCCGGCCACCAGCGCCAGCAGCGACCCGGCGATGAGGAGGCTCAGGCGCAGGGTCGCGCGGTCGGCTTCGGCTTGGGTGACGTCGAGCGCCATGCGGATCGTGCCGATCTCGAGCCCCGACGGCAGGCGCCACGCGGCGCTGGCAACCAGCTCCGCGCGCTCCCCCGAGATCGAGCGGGCCGGGGCCAGCGCGAGCGGGATGGGGTCGCCGGCGTCCGCGGCCAGGAGCACGGCCCCCGCGTTCGACACGAACTGCAGCCGAATCCCCCCGGCCCCCTGCTCCACGAAGTCCGCGCCGAGCGTCCCCGCGGCCACCAGCGCCTGGACCCGCTGCAGGTCGCGTTCGATCAGGTCCTCGAGCGACCCGCGCTGCGCCCGGCCGAAGAGTTGGTCGACCAGGACCACCGTGCCCGCCACCGCCACCAGCAGCGACCCGAGCACGATGAGGCCGAGACGGGTGCGCAGGTGCCGTGGGCGCGTGTGCGCCGTCGCGACGGCGGGCCGCCCGCGGGCACCGCCGTCCACGCCGGCACCGGCGTCGACACCACCGCCGCCCGCCTCCCCGCTCACAGCACCGTGTAGCCCTTGCCCCGAACGGTCCGGATGGGGTCGGCCACGCCCAGCGCCCGGATCCGCCGGCGCAGCTGGTAGACGTACACCTCGATCGTGTTCGAGTCCGGCAGGTCGTCGCCGTAGAGCCGGGCCTCGAGGTCCTCGCGCGAGAACACGCGGCCCGGGTGCGTCAGCAGCAGGCGCAGCAGCTCGGCCTCGCGCTCGGGGAGCGTCACCTGCGCGTCGCCCGCCCACAGGGTCCTGACGTCGGCCTGCAACCGCAGGCCGGCGTGCTCGATCGCCGCCTCGGCGGCGCCGCGCTCGCGCAGCCGCACGTGCACCCGCGCGAGCAGTTCCTGCAGCTCGAAGGGCTTGGTCACGTAGTCCGCCGCCCCGGCATAGAGGCCCTCGACGCGGCTGGCGACGTCGCCGCGGGCGGTGAGCATGACGATGGCCACCTCACCGTCGGCATGCAGCCGGCGCGCGACCTCGATGCCGTCGACGTCGGGCAGGTTGAGGTCGAGCAGGACGAGGTCGATCCCCCCGTCGAGGGCGCGCAGCAGCGCGTCGCCACCGGTGCCGACCGCCGTGACGCGATGCCCCGTCGCCTCGAGCGCCTCGCGCACGAGGCCCCTGAGCCTGGCGTCGTCTTCGACCACGAGCACGTGTGCGGGCGGCATGCGACTCCCGGGGGCGCCGCGCGTCAGGCGCGCGCGGGTGAAGGGCGGGGCTCAGTCGTCAGCGTCGTCGTCGTCGTCATCGTCGTCGTCATCGTCGTCGTCATCGTCGTCGTCATCGTCGTCGTCGTCATCATCATCGTCATCGTCGTCCTCGTCGACATCGCCATCGTCGCCGGCATCGTCGTCGCCGACGTCGTCTCCGTCAGCGCGGTCGTCGCCGTCGTCGTCATCGCTGCCACCGCGGTCGTCGCCGTCGCCGCCGTCATCGCGGTCATCGTCCCGGTCATCGCTGCCATCGTCTCGGTCATCGCCGTCATCGCCGGCCTCGTCGCGCTCATCGGCCTCGTCGCGATCATCACCATCGACATCGCGATCGTCATCGGCGTCGTGGGACGGCGCCGCCGGCGGCCCAGGACCGATGCCCGGCGGCAGCGCGCCGGCCCAGGGCGTGACGACGACCTCGCGACCGCCGTCGTACAGCAGGCGCAGCGCCACGTCCGCGGACGCCAAGGCCGCGGCCAGGTCGAGCCACCCCTCGTCCTCCTGGTACAGCCACAGCCGGTCGTCGAGCAGCTCCCCGTGCAGCAGGCGGACCTCGCCGTCGACGAAGGCGACGACCGCCTGCATGCTCGCCTCCTGCACCGACAGCCGCACGGTCAGGGCGTCCCCGAACAGCAGGCCGTACCCGACCAGGCCCCGTGCGCCCGGGTCGGTGAGCAGCAGTTCCATGCCCTGCGCCGGGCTGAGCGCGCGTGCGCCGCCGGCCCAGAGGAGGGCGGCGAGCATGAGCGAGGCACGCAGACGTGAGGTCGAAGGCTTCATGGCCCCATCAGCCTACTTTCTGTCGGCGCCCGGCCGCGGCGCCGGGCGACCCTGGACGCGGCTCGGCGGCGGGACCCGATCGTCCCGCCGCACAGGGCCGCTCACGCGCGACGCGGATCAGTCGTCGTCGTCATCGTCGTCGTCATCGTCATCGTCGTCGTCGTCATCGTCGTCATCGTCGTCATCGTCGTCGTCATCGTCGTCATCGTCGTCGTCATCGCGACCGGAGCGATCGTCGTCCCGGTCATCGTCGTCATCGCGGCCGTGGCGATCGTCGTCCCAGTCGTCACCGTCGTCGCGGCCGTGGCGATCGTCGTCCCAGTCGTCACCGTCGTCGCGGCCGTCGCGGTCGTCGTCGCGGTCGAGCCGGTCCTCGAAGTCCACGTCGACGTCGAGGCGCTGGCCTCGGCCGAATGTCGCGGCGAAGGCGCCGACGTCGAGCCACTCGCCGTCGACCTCGATGATCAGGCCCGCGGCGCCGTAGAACGCCGGGTAGCGGACGGGATCGGCGCCGGGCGCCTCGACGACGACGTCGACGAAGCCGCCGATGCCGCGCAGCAGGTCGAGGTCGAGATCGATCTCGTCGTCGTCCAAGTCGATATCGCCGATTCCCACCAGGGCGTTCGCATCGTCGAGCACGGTGAGGCGGACGTCGCGCGCGGTGGCGTGGAAGGCGAGGGCGGCGATCAGGGTGGCGAGCAGCAGGCTCAAGGTTCGGGACATGGGGTCTCCTCCTTCGAGCCCCATGAGACGCCCGAACGCTGAAGTCGGGCTGAAGCGCGGCTGAAGCGAAGCTGAAGCCGCGGGCGCGCGCCCCGCCCGTCCGGGCGCCGCGGCACGGCTCAGGGCAGCGCCAGCGACCGCAACGCGCCCTCGAGCCCCACGTTGGTTCGTACCTGCAGCAGCACCCCGAACACTGCCCCGAAGCCCGGCGACGGACCCTCGATCGATGCGCTCAAGACCCGCACGCCGTCGAGCTCCGGGGCGCGGAAGGTCAGCGCCGCCACGACGTCGTCGGAACCGAACTCGTCGGGCACCCCGACCACTTCGGGCTCACTGCCGAGGACGCGCAGCGTCGACGCACCCTGCGCTACGAACAGCCGGAGCGCCGCCGACTCGTCGGCATAGACGAAGCGATCGAACGCCAGGGCGCAGCCGCTGAGCGCCGCCAACACGGGCGCCGCGGCCTCCGGCGACGGCGTGCGGGCGTCGCCGGCGAGCACCAAGTCGGCCGGTGGGCGGAACAGCAGCAGCCGCGGGAACGGGGTCCAGTTCCAGATGACGGCGAAGAACGTGACGCGGCGTTGCGCGTCGACGGCGAAGATCGGCAGCGGTCGCACCGCGTTGGCGACGGCCTCGAGCGCGCGGGCGGCCTCGTCGAGCATCGTCTCGCGATCGGCGCCCGTGGCGACCGGGGCGCTCAC
>CAZJUA010000238.1:0-5700 GCA_964549045.1 uncultured bacterium
ACGAACGGCTCGCCGAGCGCGACGCGCAGGCGTCGCTGACCCCAGCGCTCGATCCCCACCCAGTGGGCGATCGCGTCGCGGTTGCCGGGCGTGTCGCCGGCGCTCGCCAGGCGGGCGTCCATGCTGGCCGCCGAGGCCTCGAGCTCGGCGGCGAGCCGCTCGAGCCCCTTGCCCCGCGCACCGCGCTCGGCCATGGGGCGACGGACGAGCCCGATCAGGCGCTGAAGTAGACGCATGGGCCCATCGTCGCATGCGGGTCCGCCGCGAGCGCGTCGGTCCGTCGCGGCCGGGCCCGCAGACTCGCTCAGGATGCCCCTGCCACAGCCGCGAGCAGGCGCGCCAGCCCCCGCCAGCGCCGCTGACGGTAGCGGTAGAAGACGGACGCGAAGGCCGTCACCAACGGCGTGAGCGGTCCGGCATCGATCTCGATCCGGTCCTCGTACCGGCATGTACCCACGTCGAGGACGGTGACGAACACCTCGTGACGCCAGCGGCGAATGAGGCCGCCCCGTTCGTCGGAGACGAGCGTGCGCGAGGCTTCGTCGATCGACGCGACCCGTAGATGGTGGACGGAGAAGGGCACGAAGCCGAAGAGGAGGATCCAGCCCGCGAGTCGGTCGCCCTCCTGCCAGGGTCGGTCGAGGCGCTCGGCGGCGGGGAACCGCAGCATGCCCTTGGCCACGTGGACGAAGGCGTGCGGGGTCTTGGCGCCCCGCCAGACGACGGCGGCGGGCGCGGCGAGTTCGGTCGAGACGAAGACGGTGGCCATACCAGAAGTATGCGAGAATTGCTCGTGTTCGACAACTCGCATCTCGCACCATCGGCCGAGCCCCGCAAGCGTCCCCGCCAGGAACGATCCCGCCGCATGGTCGAGCGCATCCTCGACGCGGCGGCTCGCATCTTCGAGGAACGCGGCTACCGCGCCACCACCACCAACGACGTCGCCGAGGCGGCCCACGTGTCGGTCGGATCGCTCTACCAGTACTTCGCGAACAAGGACGCGCTGCTGGTCGGCCTCGCCGAGCGGCATCTCGACGAGGCGACCCCCCGGCTCGCCGAGCTCGACGCGCACCTTCGGCGCGACCCGCCCGACGCCGACCGCCTGTGCCTGATCTTGGTGCGAGCTGCAGCCGAGCTGAACCATTCGGATCGGCTCCACCACCTGCTGTGGTCCGCGCCCCGCACGCAGGCCCTGCTCGCTCGGTTGACCGCGCTGGAGGACGCCATGACCAACATGGTCGTCTGGCACCTCCTCCGCCTCGGGCATGACGCCGGCGTGGCCCATGTGCGGGCCCGGCTCCTCGTGACCACCGTGGAGGCGTGCACCCACGAGGTGGTGGCCGGAGCCGACCGCGACCGGGCGATCGAGGAACTCGTGCGGCTCTGCGGAGGCTACGTGAGGCGCACGTAAGGACGAGCGGGAAGGGCGAGGCTGGCCGGCCGCGCGATCAAGCTCGCGCTCGACGCGAGGGGGCTACCCGCCCAAGCGCCTCACAACTCCCGACGCTGGAGCCGGGCCGCGGCGAGCCACAGCAGGACCGCCGTGACCGCGAACGTCACGAGGGCGGGCCGGACGTACTCGACCGCCGGCACGCCGACGGCGAGCCCCACCAGCGAACCGAGCAGGACGCTCGGGAGCCAGTCGCGGAGCGGGCCGATCAGGCCGAGGAGCGGCACCGCGATGAGCAGCCCGGCGGCGATCGGCACGATCGCGAGGGGCGTGCGCACGAACGAGGCGGCGGCGGCGGTGACGGCGACCGCGAAGGCGAGGTAGAGCGACGTGAGCAGCATGCCGAGGAGCATCGCGCCCACGGGCAGGTCGCCGAGGAGAACGACCGTCTCGTACCAGGCGCCGAGCGTGCCCAGCACGAAGGCGCCGACCGTCGCCAGCGTCACCACCACGTAGCGCGGCGCGAGGAGCGTCCAGACGCGCCGCACGCGCGAGCGGTAGAAGGCGGCGCGCTCGATCGGCTGGTCGAAGGCCAGGGCGCCGGCCGCGACCGCCAGCACGACGAGCAGGCCGATCTGCATGACGTTGCCCAGGTACTGCTCGAGTCCGGTGGCCGGCGTCGGCGGCGGCAGAGTGACGGAGACGTCGCCGGCGAAGCGCTGCAGGATCTGCTCCATGTAGCGCGCGCTGATCGGTCCGAGGAGGCCGAAGAAGAGGAACACGGCTGCCAGCGCGATCCACGAGCGGGTGCGCAGCAGACGGAGCCATTCGAGACGCCAGAGGTTCATCCGGTCAGCTCCAGGAAGACGTGCTCGAGATCGACCTCGGCGGGGGCGATGCCGACGACCCTGGCCCCCGCGTCGGCGAGGGTGCGCACGAGCCCGGTCTCGGCCGCGTCCGTCGACGCGACGGTGACCCGCAGCCGGTCGGGCCCGGGGCGCTCGACGAGGTGCACCCACGGCGCCGCCTCGAGCGCCTCGAGCACGCCGTCGAAGGGTGGCCGCAGCCGAACCGTGAAGGCGGGCGCAGCCTTGCCGGCGAGGAGGTCGCGCGTCGGGCCCTGGAACAGGAGTCGGCCGTCGCGGAGGATGCCGATCGTGTCGCAGACCTGCTGGACGTCGACCAAGATGTGGCTCGAGAACAGGATGGTGGTGCCGCCACGCAGGTCGGAGACGAGGTCGAGCACATCGCGCCGGCCGGCCGGATCGAGCGCCGCCGCAGGCTCATCGAGGACGAGCAGCGTCGGCTCCCCCGCCATCGCGGCGGCGAGCCCGAGCCGCTGCAGCATGCCGCGCGAGAAGCCGCCGTTGGCGCGATCTGCGGCGTCCACCAGCCCGGTGCGCCGGAGCGTGGCGTCGACGGCCTCCACCGACGGGGCGAGGCCCACGAGCGATCGCGCCAGCGCGACCACCTCGCGGGCGGTCAGCCACGGCTCGAACGAGGGCGTGTCGGGGACGAGCGCGATGCGCTCGCGCTCGACCGCGAGCGTGACGGTGCCCGAGGTCGGCTGCTTGAGGCCGACGAGGATCGACAGCAGCGTCGTCTTGCCGGCACCGTTGGGGCCCACCACGCCGTACACCGATCCGCGCGGCACCACCAGGTCGACGTCGGCGAGGGCGACCACGCCGCCATAGTCCTTGCCGAGACCACGGGTCGTGACGAGCGGTGGCGCGTCGCCGGCAGCCGGCGCGGGAGGCGTCAACGCGGCGCCCGTCCGAGGGTGAGGTAGGCGAGCGGACCGAGCGGCATCGAGAGCACGCAGATGAGCGCCCACGCCCATTTCGGCAGGACCCTTACCGCCGGCGCGCGCACGAGGTCGACGAGCGCGTAGGCCGCGAGGGCGACGGCGAGCACGAGGAGAGGAGCGAGCGCACGAAGGTCGATGTCCATGGTGGGTCCAGCGTAGGCGCCTGGGGGGTGCGTGCGCGAGGGACACCGGCGCATGCCGTGCGACCCGAGCGTGGCGCAGGCGGGGTCCCCGACGGGACGAATGCCTGCCCCCGAAAGCTCGCGGTCGATACCATCGTGGTGGCACCATGCCATGACCGCTCGACACGAAGGCGCCTTCTCACGAACGGCATGAACGGGAGGACACGTGCTCACGAAGACAGGTCGAGATCGAACGTACGCCGTGGCTGCAGCCGTCGTTCTGTTGCTGGCCGGCACCGCCTACGGACAGACCGCCCGCAGCATCGGGATGGGCGGCGTGGTCATCCCCGGGCGTTCGGCCGCCGGCGCCAACCCCGCGTACGCGGCCGTGAGCGAGGATACCCACGTGACCGTGACCCTCCCGCTCGGCCTCATCGGCGTCGTCTCGGCCGCGACGGACCTGCTGGACGGCCAGGAGCCGCTCGACGCCGTCATCCCGCTCTACGCGACGCTGGGTTCACTCAACACCTACCTCTTCGGGTTGCCGCCGGGCGTGCTCGGGGTGACCTTCGACACCTCCATCGGGGACGACGGGCTGCCGATCGTGTCGATCGACCTGGCGGAGGACTCGGCGTTCGACACGGGTGCCGCGTCCTGGAGCGCGGCGCGGGCGGCCGAGCTGCCGCTGCGCATCCCCGCGGGCCCCGTCACGGTCGGCGTGCGCCCCTACCTCACGACCGGCGTGCAGTTGGAACTGGACCGTGATCTGCGGGCCATCTTCGGCGCCGGCACGAGTCGTGGAAGCGCGCGGGGCACGCTGTCCGCGGAGTCCGGCGTGGCGATCGACGTGGCCTTCGCCACCCAGGTGCCCACGGAGCTCCTGGGCTCGACCGAGGATGCGGCGGCGCAACGCGTCTACGTCGGCGTGCGCGGCGGGCCCGTCGTCGGGCTGGCCAAGGCCGCGGGCAGCGCCACCGTCACCGTCGAGGCCGTGCTGGAGAACGGGGAGCCGACCTACAAGGGGTCCTATGCGGGCGATCTGTTCGTGTCCGACGTGGTGACCGACGGCGTCAGCTTCGGCGTCCTCTTCGACGTCGGGTTCGTCATCGAGACGGACATGGAGGGCGGCACGGCGACCTTCGGTGCCGGCATCACCGGTGCGGGCCTCGGGGTGTGGCGCGGAAGCCTGTACGAGCTCGAGGGCGTGGAGCTGGAGGGCGGCACGCTGCCCGACCCGATCCCGGCGACCCGGACGCTCATCTCGAGCGACCTCGGCGTGCTCGTGAACGGGGCGTACGCCAGCAGCCCGAGCCCGTCGATCGACCTCCTCGTCGCCGGCGACGCGGGGTACCGCGCCGGTCGCCTTCAGGCGCACCTCGGCGCCGAGGGGACGTTCCACCTCGCCGACGCGACGCGCCTGGCGGCCCGCGCCGGCGTCGGCCTCGAGGACGGGCTGCGCCTGGGTGTCGGCGCCGGGATCACCACCAGCGAGGTGACGCTCGACGTGGGGCTCTCGCTGCAGCGCGTTCCCTTCACCCAGCGCAGCGTGTTCGGGGTGAGCGCGTCCCTGGGGTTCCCGGCCGACGCCCTGCGCGCCACGCAGGACGGGTCACCGACGCCCCAGGCGCCATGAGACGGCGAGCAGGGACCACGCTTGGGGCATGACGCCCAAGCCATGCCGGCATCTGCCCACGACGCCGCGACCCCGACGGACGACCCAGGTAGCATCGACGCGTCAGGTGAGGTGACATCACATCCGCTATCATGATGTCGTGGAACGCACCACCCTCTCGATCCCCGGTCCGCTCCTCGAACGGCTCCGGGTCGCCGCCGCCGAACGGCGCATCTCGATGGCCGAGTTCGTTCGCGAGGCGCTGGAGGAGAAGCTCGCGGCGCGCCGACCGGTGCCGCGCAGCCTGGGCATCGGCGCGTCGGGCCGCCATGACACCGCTCGACGGGCGGCTAGCGAGCGTCCCGAACCCCGCGCATGGCGCTGATCCTCGACACGGGACCCCTGTACGCCGCCCTCGACCGCGACGACGCCGACCACGCGGCCTGCCGCCAACTGCTCGAGTCCGCCAGCGAGCCGCTGATCGTGCCCTCCCCGGTCCTCGTCGAGGTGGAGTATTGGACCCACCGCCGGCTGGGCGCGGGCGCCTGGCTCGCCCTGCTCGACGACATCGATAGCGGGGCGTTCCTCGTCGAGGACCTCGTCGCCGCCGACTACCGGCGCGTCCGAGAGCTCTGTGACCGCTACGCGGACGCCGACATCGGCTTCGTCGACGCCGCCGTCCTCGCGGTCACCGAGCGGCTCCCCCCGCCCCAGATCCCCACCCCCCCCCCACGCCACCTTCCGGCCCCGCGTCCCCGCCACCCCGCCG
>CAZJUA010000239.1:0-4700 GCA_964549045.1 uncultured bacterium
TGCAGTGGGACGGCCGCCGCGTCGGCGAGGTGCGCTTCCGCAACGTGCCCTCGTTCCTGCACACCGCCGACCTGACCGTCGCGACGCCGAGCTTCGGCGGCGTCACCGTCGACGTCGCCTTCGGCGGCGCGTTCTACGCCTACCTCGACGCGGCGCAGGTCGGCCTCGAGGTCACGCCGGAGCACCTGCGCGACCTCGTCCGGGCCGGAGACGAGATCAAACGCGCGGTGACGGCGGCCGCCGACGTCGTCCACCCGCTCGAGCCCGAGCTGCGCGGCCTCTACGGCACCATCCTGGCAGGCCCCCCCGAGACGCCTCGGGGGACGCAGCGCAACGTCTGCGTGTTCGCCGACCGCGAGGTCGACCGCTCCCCCACCGGCACCGGGACGGCCGGGCGCGTCGCGCAGCTGGTCGCGCGAGGGCGGCTCGGCCTGGGCGACGCCATCGTCAACGAGTCGATCGTCGGCTCCGCGTTCCGCGGCCGGGCGCTGGAGCGCACCCGCGTCGGCCCCTACAACGCCGTCGTGCCGGAGGTGGCCGGGCGCGCGGCCATCGTCGGCTTCGGCACCTGGGTCGTCGACCCCGACGACGCCTTGGGCGCGGGGTTCTTCCTCCGGTGAGCCGGGCCGCCGCGCCGGCCGGCGCCTTCGCGCCGGACGACGACGCCGCGCTGACGCTGTCGCGGCAGGCCTACGGCGACGGTGCGCGCTTGCGCGCCCGCATCGCGCTACACGAACTCGGCGCCGGCGATCGGGAGGACTTCCACGCCTGGCTCTGGCGGCACGTCGAGGCGCCCCCGACCGCCGACGTCCTGGAGGTCGGCAGCGGCAGCGGACGCATGTGGCAGGCCCTCGGCGCCGCGGTGCCGGCGGGCTGGCGGCTCACCCTCAGCGACGTCTCGCCGGGCATGCTCGCCGAGGCACGCCGCACGCTGGCCACGTCCGGCCGCGACGCCCGCTTCGTGCTGGCCGACGCCGCCAACCTCCCCTTCGCCGACGGCCGCTTCGACCTCGCCTTCGCGAACCACATGCTCTACCACGTGCCGGACCTGCCGCGGACGATCGCCGAGCTCGGCCGGGTCCTGAGACCGGGCGGCCGCCTGATCGCCGCGACCAACGGCGACGACCACCTCGCCGAGATCGCGTCGTTGCTCGACGAGCTAGCGGCCGCGTGGCCCGGCGTCCGCGTCGACCGCCCCCACCGCCTCTCCTTCACCCTGGAGAACGGCGGGGACGCCCTCGCGGAGGCCTTCGCCGACGTCGTCCGCCACGACCACGTCGACACGCTCGTCGTGGACGACGCGGGCGTTCTGACGCGCTACCTCCTGTCGATGGTCTACGCCGGGGACGCGGAGGAGGCCGGGGCGGTGGCCGCCTGGGCGCGCGAGCGGATCGCGGACCGCCTGCGCGGCGGCCCGCTGGCCGTGCGCCGCGCCAGCGGAGCGTTCGTGGCCGGCGCGCCGGTGCGGTAGGCAGCGCCGGCGCCGGCCGCGGACCGCGCCGATGCCATCCGTCAGCGCAACCGCACGACGTCGTCCTCGACGAACCACTCACTGACGGCGGCGACGTCGAGCATGCCCCCGTAGGCCTCGGCCGGGATGCCGATGTCGGCCAGGTAGAGCTCCCCGACGTGGGCCGCCGACGCGGGCGCCGCCAGGCCGGTCTTGGGGGCGGCCAGCGTCACGGTGGCGCCGGCCCGCACGGCCGCGGCGGCGGGGTGGCCGCTGGTCGCGTCCAGGCCCGAGGGGAGGTCGAGGGCCAGGACGGCCGACGCGGCGTCCGCCGCCCAGCCGATGGCGTCGCGCACGAACGCCTCGCCGATGAGGTCGTCGGGGCCGCACACGGAGAGGATGCGCTCCTGACCACGCGGCGTGCCGACCACCAGCTTCACCTGCCCCCTCGTGATCACGTGCAGGTGCTCGGCCGGGTCGCCGATGCGGAACACCGCGCTGCCCGGTGGGTAGCGGACCTCGGGGCAGACGCTCATGAACAGGCTCATGTCCGTCGCCGAGACCTGCTTCGTGAGCCCCGACTGCGGGACGTGCCACGGGTGTTCGACCATGCTCCACGGCTCCTCTGCTGCGGGGGCGCATCGGCTGCGCGTGCACCGAGGCACGCCCGAATCCCGGCGAAGGTACCGCCGACCCCGACCCGGGTTCGGTCGGCCGTTTGACCGGCCCGGTGTCAGCCCGGGGCGGCGGGCACGTAGCGCGATGCCCAGGCCGCGATCAGCCGTCCGGCGTAGGCGGCGTCGCGCGGGTCGCTCAGGAGGTGGTCGGCGTCGTCGAGGGCGACGAAGCTCTTGGGGTGGCGCGCCGCCTCGAACAGCTCGCGGGCCTGGTCGATGCCCACGGTGCGGTCGGACGGCGCGTGCAGCACGAGCAGCGGCCGGCGCAGATCGGCGAGCGCGCCGGGAAGGCGCGACGCCCGCAGGTCGTCGATCAGCTCGCCGCGGATCGTGAAGGGGCGCCCGCCGATGTCGACGACGGCACGGCCGTCGCGCTCCAGCGCCTCCAGCCCGCCCTCGAGCAGGTGCGTCAGGTGGGCCGGCGCCGCCGGGGCGCCGATCGTCGCCACCGCCACGGCCGCGGGCCAGCGGAGCGCCGCGGCTAGGACCGCGGCGCCGCCGAGGGAGTGGCCCACGAACAGCTGTGGGCCGGGCACCTCCTCGCCCAGGCAGCGCGCCCCCGCCAGCAGGTCATCGACGTTCGTCGAGAAGGTGGTCTCCTCGAACGCGCCCTCGCTGGCGCCGAGCCCGGTGAAGTCGAGACGCAAGACCGCGAAGCCGGCCTCCGTGAGAGCCACGGCGACGCGACGCAACGCGCGCAGGTCCTTGGAGCAGGTGAAGCAGTGGGCCAGCAGGGCGCTGGCGCGCGGCTCGCCGACGGCGGGGAGGTCGAGACGGGCGGCCAGGCGCTCACCGCTTCCGTTGTCGATCGTTATCGGCTTCGACCGCGGCGCCGGCGCACCGCCTTCGGTTGGCTCGGGGGTCGTCGTCATGCCGCAGGCTACCGGCACGCGGCGCGCGTCGCGTCAACCGCTGTACCGACGCCACGCCGCCGGCAGCCTAGCTTGGCCGCATGACCACCCTCGCGAACCCCCTCCCCGCTCCTGTCCGCTGGCTCGTGGTCGCCGTTCTCGTGGCCGCCGCCGCCCTCCTCTCCGCCCCCGCCCTCGCCGTCTCCGAAGCCGCGCTTCGCGGCCTGCGCGTCGACGGCACGCGCGCCGTCATCCCCATCGACGAGATCCTCTCGGGCGGCCCGCCGCCGCAGGGCATCCCGGCCCTCGGGTTCCGTGGGCTGACCGGCGTGGCCGACGCCTCCCCCGAGCCGCGTTTCGTCACCCAGGCGCAGGCCGAGAGCTGGCTCGGCGAGCTGGAGCCGGTCATCCTCATGCGCCTCGGCGGCGAGGCGCGCCTCTACCCACTGCAGATCCTCACCTGGCACGAGATCGCCAACGACACCCTGGGCGGCGTGCCCGTCGCCGTCACCTTCTGCCCGCTGTGCAACAGCGCGCTCGCCTTCGACCGGCGGGTGCCGGTGACGGGCGAGCAGCTCGCCGCACTGCGGGCCGCAGGCCACACGACGGTCCGCGAGTCCGAGACGCCGGCCGACCTCGCGACGGCGTACGCGCGGCAAACGGGCGCGGCGTCGCCCGAGCACGTCGTCGACGTCACCTTCGGCGTCTCCGGCCTGCTCTACAACTCGAACCTGCTCATGTTCGACGACGCCACCCTCACGCTGTGGTCGCAGCTGACCGGCGAGGGCGGGGTCGGCGAGCTCGCCGGCGAGCACCTGGTGCGCTACCCGGCGCAGATCGTCGGCTTCGCCGAGGCCCGCGCGGCGGAGCCCGACGCCCTCGTGCTGAGCCGCGAGACCGGCTTCTCCCGCAGCTACGGCCGCAACCCCTACGTCGGTTACGACGAGATCGGCTCGCCCGCGTTCCTCTTCAGCGGGCAGAGCGACGGGCGCCTGGCGGCCAAGGCCCGCGTGATCACGGTCGACGGCCCGACGCCCGTCGCCTACCCCTTCGACCACCTCGCCGACGCGCGGGTGGTGCACGACGAGGTCGCCGGTGAGCCGCTGCTGCTGCTGTGGGCGCCCGGCACCGCGACCGCGCTGGGCGGCCAGTCGATCGCCACGGCGGCCGACATCGGCGCCGTCGGCGTGTTCCGGCCCGAGGCCGACGGGCGCGCCCTCAACTTCGAGCTGCGCGACGGCGAGGTCGTCGACGCCGAGACCGGCAGCGTCTGGGACGTCACCGGCCGCGCGCGTTCGGGGCCGCTCGCGGGCAGCGTGCTCGAGGCGGTGGCGCACGACAACACGCTGTGGTTCGCCTGGGCGGCCTTCCGGCCCGAGACCGAGGTGCGCACGCCCGGGCAGGGGGCGGACTGACGTGGTCGGTGCGCTCCGACGCCTCCGGCGCCTCGCCCCGACCGCGGCGCTCGCCGCCCTGCTGGCGATGGTCCTGACGCTGCCCAGCACCGCCGTCGCCCAGGGGGTGGGCGCCCCCCTCGCCGACTTCTCGCTGCGCGATCAGCACGGCGAACTGGTCACCCGCGACGACCTGCTGGGCCGCCGCTGGCTACTCAACGTCTGGGCCAGCTGGTGCCCGCCCTGCCGCGCCGAGCTGCCGCTGCTGGAGCGCGCGGCCGCCGACCTCGCCGACGACGCCGTCGGGCTGCTGCTGCTCAACGCCGGC
>CAZJUA010000240.1:0-9169 GCA_964549045.1 uncultured bacterium
AGCGTTCGGGCAAGGAGTTGGCAAGTCGGCACAGGGCGGCGGCGTCCGCCTCCGAGCTTCGCAGCGCAGCCAGGAACGCCCGCTGCATGCGGTCGTCGAGCCACGGTGCGACCTCGTGCCGCCGGGGCTCCGGAGCCAGGTCGCCCTCATCGGTCATACGGCCTCTACCTCCGCGGCCCTGGCGCCACGAAGGCCGCCTCGTCCAGCACCGCCGTCACCGTCGCGTAGGCGTCGTCGAGCCCGACGGCGCGGAGCCGCGCCGTGAGCGTCGTGGCGCTCTGACCCAGGTCGTCGATGGCGTGCGGGTTGGCGCCGTGCGCGAGCAGGAGCTCGCTGACGTCGACCGGGTGGGGGAGCTGGAGCGCCGTCAGGAGCGCGGTGGTGCCGTAGCGTCCGCGGGCGTTCGGATCGGCGCCGGCCTCCAGGAGGAGCCGGAGGACCGGCAGGGCCCGGCCGCGACGGAGCGCGAGGGTGAGCGCCGTGTCGCCAGCGTGCGTGCGGGCGTTCGGGTCGGCCCCGGCGGCGAGGAGCTCGGCCAGGGGCAGCTCCTGCCAGCCGCGCTCGATCGCGCGCAGCAACGGCGTGAAGCCTCGGCCGTCGCGCGTTTCGAGGTCGGCGCCGGCCGCGAGCAGGACGCCGCCGGTCGGCGACAGGCCCTCCGCGACGACGGCGTGGTGCAGCGCGGTCGCGCCGGCGTTGTCGCGCAGGGTCGAATCCGCGCCGTGCGCCAGCAACGCCTCGGCGCAGGCGGCGCCGGGGTTGGTCGCGGCGGCGTGCATGAGGGCCGTCCGCCCGTTGCGGTCGCGGGCATCGACGTCGGCACCGGCCGCGACGAGGTCGTCGACGATCGCCGGGTTGCCGCGGTAGGCGGCGGCCAGCATGAGCGCCGTGCGGCGCCGGCCGCCGCCGCGCCCGTTGGGGCGGGCACCGGCGTCCAGCAGGGCGCGCACGACCGTGGCGTCGTCGTTGAGCATGGCGGCGAGCATCAGCGGCGTGGTCCGACGCTCGAAACGGACGTGCGGGCTCGCGCCGGCCGCGAGCGCCGCTCGTACCTCGGCGCCGGTGCCGTGGCCCACGACGTCGCGAAGCGCCGCGGCGCTGCTGGGCGTGCGTTCTTCGGACGGCATCGGTGGGCCGGTGGTCCCTTCTCCGACGATGCGGCGCCGGGTCGCGCGATGACCTGGATGCTGACCACACGATACCGAACGGCGGACCGATTCGCCTCTGGACGTCCCCCACGCGATCACGCCTCGGACCCGCCGCGCTTCGCCATAATCGGGCACGAGGGGGAGCGACCGTGGACCGATCGACGGACGAGATGGAGCGGATGAACCGGCATCTGCGCAACCTGGCGCACGACGGCACCGCCGAGGAACTGAAAGCCGCGGTCGCGCGGGGCGCCGATCCCAACCGCGGGGGGCACCGGGGCCTCACCCCGCTCATGGTCGCGGCGGCCCACCACCCCGATCCGTCGGCGCTGCGCGCCCTTCTCGAGCTCGGCTCGCGCCTGGACCAACGCAGCGAGGGTGACGAGGCCGCGGCCATCCACGTCGCGGCCGCGCACAACCCGCGGCCGGAGGTGCTCCGCGCGCTGGTCGAGGCTGGGAGCGACGTCGACGCGCGGGACGCGTACGGGGCGACGCCGCTGCTGCGGGCCGTGGCCCACAACCCCAACACGGCGTGCGCGCGCACGCTGTTGCGGCTGGGCGCCGACCCTGACGCGCGCGACGAGCTCGGTCGCACGGCGCTTCACGCGGCCATCGGGCGACCGGCCAGGCCCGCGGTGGTACGGGCGCTCCTGGACGCGGGCGCGACCGTCGACGCGCGCGATGCCGTGGGTCGGACGGCGCTCATGCTCGCGGCGCAGGTCGGCGACCGCGCGGCGCTGGCGATGCTGCTGGCGGCCGGCGCAGGCGTGGATGCTGCCGACGAGCTCGGTCGCACGGCGACGATGATCGCGGCCGCGGCGGCGGAGCCGGTGGTTCCGAACCCCGTCCTGGCCGCGTTGATCGAAGCTGGTGCGGCGGTGGAGGCGCGTGACGCGTTCGGGCGGACCGCGCTCATGTACGCCGTCGCGGCCGGGGTCGCGCCCGCCGCCCAGTTGCTGCGCTGCGGCGCCGACGTGAACGCCCGCGACGCCGCGAGCGAGGCGTCGCTGCACCGCGTGAGCCGAACGCCGGCGGGCGCGGACGTCGCCCGGCTGCTCCTGGGCGCCGGCGCCGAGGTCGACGCGCGCGACGCCCGCGGGCGGACGGCGCTCATGGCGGTCGCCGTGCGCGGCCGCGACGTGGGCCTGGTCCGCGTGCTGCTGGCGGCCGGCGCCGACGTGGGTGCGCGCGATGGAGACGGCGCGACGGCCTTGGGCCTGGCGGTCGCCCACGACCCCAGCGTGGCGTTGATCGAGGCCCTGCTCGGGGCGGGCAGCGACGTCGAGGCGCGCGACGCCCGCGGGCGCACGCCGTTGGCGCTGGCGGCCCAGCACGCGCTGGGCACGGAGATCGTGGACGCGCTCCTGGCGGCGAGCGCCTGCCCGAACGCGCGGGACGACGACGGGATGACGCCGCTGATGGCGGCGATCGCGGCGCATGCGCATCCCGCGGTCGTACCGCGGCTCCTGCGCGCGGGGGCCGCCGTGAACGCCCGCGGGCCGGACGGGGCCACCCCGTTCTCGATCGCGGTCGCCGTGGGCCGCGGCGCCCACGTCCTCGGCGCGCTGCGAGCGGCCGGCGCGACGGCGCCCCCGGAGTCCGCCTGACGGTTTCGCGCTGGCGCGGGTATGGTGAACGCGCCGAATGACCCCGAGCGGCCGTGGAGCGCGGTCGTTCGTCGCCGAGGGAGGGCACGGGATGTCGATCGAACGCACGCTGGTGATCCTCAAACCCGACGCGCTGCGGCGCCGGCTCGCCGGCGAGATCCTGGCCCGCATCGAGCGCGTCGGGTTCCGGGTCGTGGCCGCACGCCTGGCGCGGCCCCCCGCGGAGGCGTTCGAGCGGCACTACCGGGTGGAGACGCTGGCGCCCGTCATCGGGCGCAAGAGCCGGGAGGCCGGCACGGACGTCGGCGGCGACGAGGTGGCGTACGGCCGCATGGTGCTGGGCTGGACCGTGGCGTACATGACCGGCGGCCCGGTGCTGCTGCTGGTGCTGGAGGGCGACGACGCCATCCGGCGCGTGCGGGCGCTGGTCGGCGCGACCGATCCCACGCGGGCGGCGCCCGGCACGATCCGCGGTGACCTCGGCCGCGACGGCATCGCGTCGGCGAACCGCGAACGGCGCGGGGCCGAGAACCTGGTGCACGCGTCGGACAAGGACGAGCGCGCCGCCGATCCCTACGCCGAGGCCGACCACGAGATCGCGTTGTGGTTCGACGACCCGGCGCTCACGAACCGGCGCGCATGACGCGGGCTCCTGGCGGCACCTGGACGCCGCTCATGGAGGCGGCCGCGTTCGACCGGGCGGACGAGGTCGCGGCGCTGGCGGCGGCGGGCGCGGCGCTCGAGGCACGGGGGCCGCAGGGCATGCCGGCGCTGGCCGTGGCGGCCGCGTGTGGTGCGGTCGCCGCGGCGCGGGCGCTGGTGGCGGCGGGCGCGGATCTCGATGCGGCCGACGGCCTCGACCGCACCCCGGTGTGGCACGCCGCGGCCGCCGATGAGCCGGAGCTTCTGAGCGTCCTCCTGGCCGCCGGCGCCGAAACCGCCCGGCGCGACATGCTCGAGCGGACGCCCCTGCACGTGGCCACGGAGCTCGGTGCCACGGCGGCCGTTGAGGCGCTCCTGGCGGCGGGCGCCTCGCTCGAGGAGGAGGACGAGATCGGCCGCACCCCGCTCCTGCTCGCCGCCGAGGCGGCGAAGCCGGGTCTCGTGCGCCGTCTCCTGCGGCACGGCGCGCGGGCCGACGCGCGCAGCGCCAGCGAGGTCACGGCGCTCATGTGGGCGGCGCACGGCGGCGACGCGACCGTGATCCGGCTCCTCGCGGCCGCGGGGGTCGGCCCAAACGAGCGCGACGACGACGGCCGCTCGGCGCTCGCTTGGGCCGTCGACGCGCGCGCCGAGGGGGCGATCGCCGCGCTCGTCGACATCGGTGCCGACCCCGACCTCCCGGACCACGAAGGGCGCACGCCCCTGCTGCGGGCCGCGGAGCGCGGGCACCTCTGGACCGTGGACGCCCTCATCGGGTCCGGCGCCCGCGTCGACGCGACGGACGACCGACGAAGGACGCCGCTCCATGCCGCCGTCGCGGGTCACGGGGAAGCGTCCCTGGTCAGCATGCTGCTCGAGGCGGGCGCCGACCCGAACGCGCAGGACGCGCGTGGTCGCACGCCGCTGCACCGTGCGGTCAACCTCGATGCAGCGGCACCGCTACTGGCCGCGGGGGCGGACCCGAACGCGCAGGACGCCCGCGGCCGCACGCCGCTGCACGGCGCCGCGAACACCGAGGTCGTCGACGCGCTGCTGGCCGCCGGGGCCGACCCGAGTGTCGAGGACGTCGATGGGGCGCCACCCTGGTGGCACCGCCTCGTCGCGGGTGACGAGCCCATGGCGGGCCACCTGCTCGGGGTCGAACCGGCCGTGGACGCGCGCGACGCATCTGGCGCGACGCGGCTGATGCAGGTCGCGGAACGGGGGCAGACGGGTCTCGTGGAGGCACTGCTGCGCCTCGGTGCCGATCCCCTCGCCGGCGATCCCGACGGCGCCACGGCGCTGCACCGGGCGGCGGCCGCTGGCTGCGAGGAGGTCGTGGCCGTGCTCCTGAGGGCGGGCGCCGGCGCGGACACCCGCGACGCGCTACGCCGCACGCCGCTGATCGCCGCCGTACGCGGAGGGGCCCGAAACCACGAGGTCCTGGAGCGCTTGCTCGTCGGCGGTGCGGACGTCGACGCCGTGGACGAGACCGGCGCGACGGCGCTCGCCTACGCCGCGCGCCACGGTGATCCCGGGCGCATCGCCCGTCTGGTGGCGGCCGGCGCGCGCGTCGACGCCGTCGACGCCGAGGGGGCCACGGCCCTGCTGCGCGCTGCCGAGCGGGGCTCCGTGGGTACGCTGGGGGCGCTCATCGAGGCGGGGGCCGATCTCGAGGCGCGCGACCGGCAGGGGCGCCCGGCGCTGACGGTCGCGGCAGCATCGTCCGACGCGGCGGTGGTCCGCCGGCTCCTCGAGGCCGGCGCCCGGGTGGACGTTCGGGACGATGCGGGCGACACGCCGCTGCTCGTCGCGGCGCGATCGGGCTGGCCCGACGTCGTCACCGCGCTGCTCGAGGCCGGGGCCGACCCGCGGGCGCGGGACGCCGCCGCGTCCACCGCCGCCGTCCTCGCCCGCGCCAACCCGCGGCTGAGCGAGGGCGCGCGCGTGCGCCTGTGGCGGGCGGAACGGGAGGCGGCGCCGGGGTGAGCGGCGCGCGGCCCGCCGACGTCGGCGGCGCCGGAGGCCGCGGCCTCCGGCGGTGCGGACCGCCTAGGCGTCGAGGCCCGCGGGATCGTCGTCGGCCGAGTCGTCCTCGCCGGAGTCTGGGAGACTGACCCACACGTTCCCCGTCCAGCCACCGGAGGCGTGCGGCGGGGGGACCGTCCTGACGAAGGGGATCTCGTCATCGCCTCGCCGACCCACCACCCGCGTGATCCCCCACCTGCGCGCGAGCAGCCGTTCGTGCAGCGCGAACGCGATCTGGTTCTCGCCCGGCGTGTTGGGGTGCCGCTCCGCCACGGGCTCACCGCTCCCGTGGCGCCACTCGAACAGCCGCCAGCCCCAGCGCGCGAGGGTGGCGAGGCTGACCCGTCGGTCCAGGAGCGTCGCGAGACGCGCGTCGGGGTCGGGGTCGCGCGCGCGGCGCGTGGCGAGGCGCAGGGGCCACCGGCGCGGGGCCTCGCGGGCGGACCAGCGACCATGCCCGAGAGAACGCGCAGCGCCGCCGCTCACTGCGAGACGCACGTCGGGTTCGGGGTCGACGGCAAGGCAGACAGCCACCAGGGGCGGCAGGTCGTCGCGCGTCGCCAGCGCCCAGCGGACGGCCGGCTGGCGGTCGCGCAGGAAGCGCGCGACGAGGTCGTCCGGCAACCCCGGTCGGGTCGCGAGTCCGGCGCGCACGCGGCGCGACCGGTCACGGCTGGCGGCGCGCAACTGCTCGGCGGTCCAGCGCCCGTGCCGCGCGAGCGCCGCCCGCACCCAGGTGGGGGGTCGAGGACGGCCGGGCCGGCTGAAGTGGGCGAGGATGCGCGCGGCGGTGCCCTCGTCGTCCCGTGGGACGGTGCCCGCGGCGACGAGGGCCGACCAGGAGGCGCCGTCGGCCAGGGTTTCGAAGATGGCGTCGGGCGTGCGCGGGTGTGAGAGCACCAGCACGCGGCCCGTCTCCAGGGTGAAGTCGACGCGTCGGTCGCGTGCCTCGAGGATGCGTTCCGCCCACCACGCGGCCGCGTCGGCCACCGTCCCGACGTCGAGGCCGGGGTTCGCCCAGGCGCTGGCGCACATGCTGGACAGGCCCGTGCGCAGGCCGCTCGCGACGAGCTCCGCGGGCGCCGACGCGCATCCCGCGAGCCGGGTCAAGCCGAGCCCCACGACGGCGTCGGGCAACGGTTCGCCGAGCACCTGCCGGTTCGCCGGCCAACCCGCGCTGAACCCCGGGTTGCGGGCGACGCGTTCCGGTTCGACGAGCGCCGCCCGAACCAGATCGACCCACGGCGCCGCAGGGTCGCTGGCCACGGCGATGGGATCCCGGCCGCGGTAGCCGGCGGGCGGCACGACCGACCACGGGTCGCGCGGCCAGAGCGCGCCTCCGTCGGGGCCGAAGCTCACGATGATCGCTGCCACTCGGTCTGGTGGGTGGGGGGCCGCGGGTTCCGTGGAAGCAGCATGCCACACCCCGCGCGGCGTGGCGTAGGCCGCGGTTCCGGCTCTGCCTGTTGGCGTCTTCCACGGCGCTTCGGCGCCGCGTGTCACGGGCGGCGAGCGCTCGCCCGGAAGCGAGATGGTCTCATGGCGGTCGTAGCGCACCGGGGAAACCTCGCGTCAGGGCGTACGCGAACGCGATCGGCTCAGGCTTCGAAGCCCGCCGGCGGCGTCCCCCACCACAGCAGCGGATGCGGCGGGTGCGTCACCACGTCGGCAGGTACCTCGACTTTGCCGCCGTCGTGGCCCGCGTGCAGCGTCAGGCCGAGTCGTGGATCGACCTGGCGGGGGAGCTGGAGCACGAAGTACTGGTGACCGACGACCGCCAGGGGCGGAACGTCGTAGAGCCGCGCCCCGGCAGACCAACCTGGGGTGTCCAGCGACTGGGTGAGCACGTAGACGTCGGCGTGCTCCTCGCGTGCGTGGACGTCGGCGTGCCACACGAGCTCCCTCTGCACGAGGTAGATGAAGCCCCCGTCCAGGTCGAAGAACTTCTTGGGCAGGGCTGGCCCCGGCGCCGTCTCGATCGCCAGCAGCGGCCGGTCGGTGGCGGGAAGGCGGTTCAGCGAGGCGGCCACGCGGGCGCCGAGACGCTCGAGCCGACGGGCAAGCTCGCCCATCGTCAGCACCGTGAGCCGCGCGAAGCGCTCCTCGGGCTCGTCCTCGTCCTTGGCGAAGACGAGGGTGGGCCATTCGCGGGCGATCGGGTCCGACATGGCTGCCTCCGTTCCGAAAGGGCTGGTGGACCGTCCCGCGACGATACCAGGTGCCCGGCGAACGGTACCCTGGGGCCGACCTCGGGGGCGGGTGACGGCGGCGGCTCCGGTGGCCCCGTCCAAGGAGGAGGGCGCCATGACCTTGGCTGGCGGCAGCGACTGGCAGGGACCGGCGGCGGCCGTCGACGTCGTGGTCGCCGGCCGCGTCGCGGCGCTGGCGTGGGCGCGGGGCCGCCCGTTTGCGGGTGCCATCAGCATCCTCGGCCCACGGCATCACCGCCACAACGCGCGGCGCAAGCACTGGGCGCGCCTCCGCGCCCTCGTCCCGGAGCTCCTGCCGCTGACGATGGACGACGTGGCCGACGAGGCCGAGCTCGCTCGGACCGCAGACGCGACCTGGCTGGTGGCGCCAGCCGTCCACCACCTCGATGCGGTGTTCCAGTTCGCGCGGCGCGTGCCCGGCACGCTGCTGGTGCATTGCGAACAGGGCCTGTCGCGCTCGGGCGCGGCTGCGGTCGTCGTCGCCATCGCGCGGGGCGCCGATCCCGTCGCCGCGGCGCGGTACCTGATCGCACGCGACCGCACCTACCCGAACGAGTGGCTCATCCGGCTGGCGGACCAGCGCTGTGGGCTGGGTGGGGCGCTGGAGCGGGCGGTCGACGAGGAGCGGCGCCGGTGGCACGCGGCGGACCCGCGGGGGTGAGTCCGTCCCCGCTCGATGCTCTGGGAGCTCACCCCTCCGCGAAGAACCCCCGCAGCACCCCGTTCAGCACGCGCACCCCGGCCCGCGACGCCCTCAGGCGCGGGCCGTCCAGTTCCAGCAGCCCGTGCCGCAGCGCGGTGGCCAGGGCGTCGGGGAAGGTCGCCGCAACGTCGATCCCGGTGGTCGCGCGCAGTTCGTCCACGTCCACCCCCTCGAGCGTCCGCAGGCCGGTCATGAGCTTCTCCAGCGCGAACTCGCGCCCGCTCAGGGTGGTGCGCTCGGGCGGGTCGCCGCGCAGCCAGGCCTTGATCGTCGGGTTCATCGTCCGGACGGCCACCGTGTCAACCCGGTCGCCAGACCGGGCGGGGTCGCCCGACCCGCCAGGGCCGGCCGCCTCCGGCGGCAGCAGCCCCGCCGCCCCCGGCCCCAGCGCCAGGCACGCCTCGCCGTGCCAGTAGACCGGGTTGTGCCGCGAGCGGTGGCCCGGCCGCGCGTGGTTGCTGACCTCGTAGCGCTCGAAGCCGTGCTCGGCGAGCACCGCCTCGGCCAGGTCGTAGTCGTCGGCGGCGCGGTCGTCGTCGACGGCGATGCCGCGGCGGGCGAAGGGCGTGTGCGCCTCGATCGTCAGCGTGTAGACGGAGACGTGATCCGCTCCTGCGGCGGCGACCGCGCGTAGGTCGCGCTCGGCGTCTTGGCCGGGCACCGCGGTGATGACGTCGGCGGAGACCTCGAGGCCCGCAGCGCGGGCGTCGGCGATCGCCCGCAGGCCGTCTTCGCCGCGGTGGCCGCGGCCCAGGAAGCGCAGCACGCCGTCCTGCGTCGACTGCAGGCCGATCGACACGCGGGTGATCCCTTGCGCACGCCAGCGCGCGG
>CAZJUA010000241.1:0-6715 GCA_964549045.1 uncultured bacterium
CGGGTAGCGTGCGGCATGGCCGAGCCCGCCTCCCCCAGTGCCGTCGCGGCCGCCGCCGCCACCGTCCTCGAACCCGCCGCCGCACACGCCGTGGCCGCGCTCGCCGAGCGCTCGCGCGACGTGCTGAGCACCGTCCTGACGCACGCCAGCGTCCGCCGCTTCGCGCCCGAGCCGGTCCCCGAGGAGGTCGTGTCGGCCCTCGAGGCGGCGCTCGTCCGCGGGCCGACCTCGTCCGCGCTGCACAGCTACACGCACGTGATCGTGCGCGACCCCGAGCGCAAGCGGCGGATCGCCCAGCTCGCGGGCGATCAGCCGTGGATCGACCACGCGCCGCTGTTGATCGTCGGCTGTGCGGACCTGCGGCGGGCCCGCGAGGTCACCCACGGCCGGGGCTACCGCTACACCGCCCACGACCTGCGCATGCTCGTCAGCGCCACCGCCGACCTCACGGTCGGCCTCCAGAACGCGTCGCTGGTGGCCCAGTCGCTCGGCTTCGGCACCGTCATGCTCGGCGGCGTGCTGAACGGCTCGCTGGAGATCGCCGAGCTGCTCGGGCTGCCGCCGCGCGTGGTCCCGCTCGTCGGGCTCTCCGTCGGGCGCCCCCAGGGCGACCACTGGCCGGCCCCGCGCCCGCGGCTGCCGCTGCCGCTGCTCGTGCACCACGAGCGGTGGGCGCTCGACGCCGACGCGGAACGGGCGCTCCTGGAGGCCCACGACGCCGCGACGCGCGAGCGCGGCGACTTCGAGGGCCGGCGCATCCCGTGGACCGCGATGGGCCTGGGCGGCGACGATCCCGTGCCCTTGGGCGACTACGGCTGGCTCGAACACACGGGACGCAAGCAGGGGCGGGCCACCTGGATCGCGCAGGGGGCGAAGGTCGACGTCGACCTGCCGGCGCAGGGTCTGCGGGTGCGGTCGACGGGGGACGTCGACGAGGCCGGCGTCTGACGCCGAACAGCGCTCGCCAGCGACCTGCGATCGCCCCCGCGGACCTCAGCCCCAGTGCGCGACGACGGCCGTCGCGACCGCCCGACCGAACGCGGCGTGCCCCGCGAGCGACCAATGGATGCCGTCGAGGTCGCTGCTGACCACGTGCTCGCCGGCGTCGAGGAAGGGCACGCCGCGCACGCGGGCCACCCGCGCGTACTGCGCGGCGAAGCGCCTCGACTTCTCCACGGCGCCCTGCCACCCCTGCTCGAAGCCCGCGTAGGCGTCGGGGTCGCGGGCCGTCCAGCCGCCGACGTCGACCACGGGCGGGGGCGCGACGAGCAGCACGCCGGGCGCGCGGTCGCCGGGGCCGGCGTCGCTCGCCAGCACCCGGTCGACCAGCATGCCGGCCCCCTCCGCGATCTCGTAGGCGCTCGCCGAGAGCCGCGTCTTGAGGTCGTTCGTCCCCAGCGCGATGACGACGACGTCGACGGGCGCGGCGCTGTCGAGCACCGGCCCCAGGTGCCGCACCCCGGCCAGGTCGCCGAGCGGGTCCTCGAAGACGGTCGTGCGGCCGTTGAGGCCCGCCTCGACCACGTGCCAGGCGGCGCCCAGCACGGCACCGGTCACCCCCGGCCAGCGCACGCGGCGCGGGTAGCGCGCGTGGCGCGCTACGCGCGCCATGCTGGCCGGCTCGAAGCCCCAGGTGTTCGAATCGCCGAAGCAGAGCAGGGTGCGGGGTTCGTCCATGCCGAAGGGTACGCCGCGCCGACCGTCACCGCCCGTACACACCACGCAAACGGAACCGAAACGAAGCGCGCCTACCGTCGGGCGTGATGACGCCCCCCACGCAACCCCCGAGCGCCACCGCCGCCCGTGACCGCCGCCGCGCGCAGGCGCGCCGCCGGCGACGCCGCTGGACCGCCACCCTCGCCACCGTCGCGCTCCTCGGCGCCGCCGGCGGCGCCTGGTGGTGGTTCGACCAGCGACCGGAGGGCGCCGAGGCCGCCAGCGGACCCAGCTACGTCGAGGCCGCCCCCCGCACGTACCAGGTGACGGTCCCGGCCCCGGGCACGCTGCAGGCCGCCACCACCGCCGAGATCCGCGCCGCGTCGGGCGGCACCGTCACCTACGCCGCCTCCCTCGGCGACCGCGTCGCCGAAGGCGACACGGTCGCGAGGCTCGACCCCAGCGACCTCGAGCGCGACCTGCGCGACGCCGAGCTGGCGCTCGAACGCAGCGAGCGCGCGCTCACCGCCGCCCGCGCCGACCGCGTGGACGTCGAGCGCAGCGTGACCAACGCGGTGGACGACGCCGAGCGGCGCCTCCAGCGTGCCCTCGACGGGGCCGCCGACGCGACGGCCAAGCTCGACCTCACCACCCGCCTGGCCGCCGTCGGCGGCGCCTCGCCGCGCGAGCTCGACGACGCGCGATCGACGCACGGGACCGCGCTCGAGGAGGTCGCCAGCGCCGAGCGCGCCCTGGCGATGGCCCGTGGCGACCTCGACATCCGCGTCGCCAAGGCCGAGCGCGACCTGGCGGACGCCATCGCCGCCGTCGAGCAGACCCAGGTGAAGCTCGAGCGCGCCGAGGCCGCCCTGGCGGGCGCCACGCTGGTCGCGCCCTTCGACGGGGTGGTCAGCGAGGTCCGCGTGGCCGCCGGCGGCTTCGCCGGCAGCAACGCCACCGTGCTGACGCTCGCCGACGACCGTCGCCTGGAGCTCGTCGCCCAGGTCGACGAGACCGAGATCTCGCAGATCGAGGTCGGGCAGAGCGCCCGCGTGACGGTCATGGCGCTGGCGAGCCGCAGCGTGCCGGCGAGCGTGATCGCCGTCGCCCCCGGCGCCCGCACGAACCAGAACATCCCGGTCTTCGAGATCGTGCTCGGCATCGACAACCCGGATGGCGCCCTGCGGCCGGGCATGACCGGCGAGGCCGAGGTCATCGTCCGCCAGGAGGACGACACGGTGACGCTGCCGCTGGCGGCGGTGACCCGCAACCCCCGCGGCGACGGTGTCGTGGCCGTCCTGCTCGACGACGGCGAGACCGAACGCCGCCAGGTCGAGGTCGTCGCCCCCGTCGGCGCGAGCCTCGTGGTGCGCGGCGATCTGCCAGCGGGGACCCAGGTGGAGATCCCGGCGGCGAACGCGGTCGCGACCGCGGCGAGCGCCACGCCGGGCATCCTGCCGTCGACCCAGATGACCCGCGAGCTCGTCCCCGGTGTGCTGCCGGCGCCGGGCACGGTGCCCGGCTCGGGCGCCGGCCGCGGCGGGGGCGGCGGGGGCGGCCAGTGACGCCCGCGCTCGAACTCGACGCGATCAGCAAGGTCTACCCGTTGGCGGACGAGGACTTCTACGCCCTCCGCGAGGTCAGCTTCGACGTGCCGATCGGCGAGTACGTGGCGCTCATGGGCCCCTCGGGCTCGGGCAAATCGACCCTGATGAACCTCATCGGCCTGCTCGACACCCCCACCGAGGGGCGCGCGCTGCTCGCCGGCCAGGACGCGGGCGACCTGGACCCCGAGGAGCAGGCGGCCATGCGCAACCGGCACGTCGGCTTCGTCTTCCAGTCGTTCCACCTGCTGCCGCGCCTGTCGGTGCGCGAGAACGTCGAGGTGCCGCTGACCTACGCCGGCTACCGCCCAGCCGTGCGCCGTCGTCGCGCGCTCGAGGTGCTGGAGCGGGTCGGCCTCGGCGATCGCGTCGACCACCGCCCGTCGCAGCTCTCCGGCGGTCAGCGGCAGCGCGTCGCCATCGCCCGCGCGCTGGCCATGAACCCGTCGCTGCTGCTCGCGGACGAGCCGACCGGCAACCTCGACAGCGAGACCGGGCTCGAGATCCTGGCGCTGTTCGACGAGCTGCACGCCCAGGGCGCCACCATCGTCATGGTCACCCACGAGCCCGACGTTGCCGAACGCTGCGAGCGGGTGCTGCGGCTGCGCGACGGCCGACTCGAATCCGACAGCCAGGGGCGCGCCGCCCCGGTGGCGGCGTGACGCGGGCGGCCACGCTGGGCGCGGCCGATGCCGCCCCCTCGGGCGACGACGCCGCGGCGAGCAGCGCGGACTGGTTCGCCCTCGAGGAGCCGAGCGGCACGACCGACACCCGGGCGATCGTCGGCATCGCCTGGCGTTCGATCCGCGGCAACGCCAGCCGCAGCCTGCTGACGGCCCTGGGCGTCATCATCGGGGTGGCCGCGGTGGTGGCGCTGACCGCCGTCGGCGCGGGCGTGACCCAGAACGTCACCTCGAACCTCGAGCGCCTGGGCACCAACCTGCTGACGATCGGCGCGACCGTGACCCGCAGCTCCAGCGGAATCGTGCGCAGCGAGTCGAGCGGCATCACGGTCGGGGACGCCGAGCTCCTACGCTCGCTGCAGGGGATCGACGGCCGTATCCTGGGGGTCGCCCCGAGCGTCACGTCGAACCTGCAGGTGCGGGCCGGCGGCCTCAACACCACGGCGCAGGTCCTGGGGACCTGGCCCGACTACGCCCCGATCCGCGACCTCGAGGTCGACGCCGGCGCCTGGTGGACCGACGTCGACGTCGAGAGCCGCGCGCGGGTGGCCGTCGTCGGGTACGAGATCGCGCAGGAACTCTTCCCCGGAATCGACCCGCTGGGGCAGAGCCTGACCGTCGGCACCCACACCTTCACGGTCGTCGGCGTGCTCCCGGACAAGGGCGCAGGCTTCGGCAGCCCCAACCGCCAGATCATCGTGCCGCTCTCCACCTACCTGCAGCGCCTGGCGCGCAGCCAGGTCGCCGGCGGCACCTCCGCCCAGTCCGTGAACCAGATCTTCGTCCGCGCCACCGAGGCGCGCCACCTCTCGGCGCTACAGTCGGAAGTGACGCGGCTGCTGACCGACGACCGTGGCGAGTCCGACCTGGAGGCCCTGAGCTTCCAAGTGCAGAACCAGGCGGATACGCTCGAGTCGTTGACGGCGGTCAGTCGCACGCTCACCCTCTTCCTCGGCGCCATCGCCGGGATCAGCCTGCTGGTTGGAGGCATCGGTATCATGAACATCATGCTCGTGTCGGTCACCGAGCGGACCCGCGAGATCGGCATCCGCAAGGCGCTCGGCGCCCGTCCGGCCGACATCCGCCTGCAGTTCCTCGTGGAGGCGGTCGTGCTGGCCGCGGGCGGCGGGCTGCTCGGCCTCGTGGTCGGCGCCGCCGGGGCGCACTTCGTCAGCCCGATGCTGGGCGTGACGTCGGCCCTGACGGTGGCGCCGATGGCCGTCGCCTTCGGGGTGGCGCTCTTCGTCGGCGTCGTCTTCGGTCTCTACCCCGCCCAGCGCGCGGCCCGGCTCGACCCGGTGGCGTCGCTCCGCCATGGGTAGCCGGTCGCTCCGCAAGATCCCGGCCGCGTGGGTGCTGCTGGCGCTGGCCTGCGCGCCGGTGTGGGCGAACGAGCCGGTCCGGCCCTGGAGCGTGCTCGACCCGGCGCAGGTCATCGCCGTCGCCGCGGGCTCGGGCAACGTGACCCTGGCGACCCTGCAGGCCGAGCGGGCGCGCCTCGCCGCCGAGGGCGCCGGGGCGATCGTGAGCGGCAGCCTGCGCACCGGTGCCGAGGCCGCCTGGCGGGCGGAGGACGCCGGTCCCGCGGGCCCCGAAGGCTGGGACACGAGCCTCGGCGCCATCGCGCTCTCGACGGACTGGGTCGTCGTGCCCGCGGGTCCCGCCTACGACGCCGCGCAGCGCGCCGTCCGCAGCCTCGGGCTGGCGCTCGACGCCCTCGCCGATGCCCGCCGAGACGCCATCCTCGACGTCCTCGAGCGGGTCGTCACGCTCGAGCGGCTCGCGGCCCAGGTGACCCTGGCCGAGGGCCGGCTCGACCTCGCGCTGCGCTCGCGTGACGTCGTGGCCGAGCAGCTCGCGGCCGGCACGGTCGCCCCCGCGGCCGTGGCCGACGCCGATCTGAGCGTGCTCCAGGCGGAGGGCGAGGTGGCGACCGCCCGCGCCGACGTCGCTGCCGCGCGAATCGCCTTCGAGCGTGCCTACGCGGTCGCGGTCGACGCGCTGTGGACGCCCGCCGCCGACCCGCTGGGCACCCTGCAGGCGGCCGCGGAGGCCGCCGCGGTCGACCCCTCGCCGCCCATCACGCTCGACCACGACGAGTTCGAGGCCGCCGTGACCGCGAGCGATCGCGTTCGCGAGGCCCTGCACGCCGTCGACGACGCCGCCACGGCGCTCGAACGCGCCCGCCGCGAGGCCGGCGTCGCCCTCGGCCTCAGCGCCCGGGTCGCGAACACCAGCGACGCCGGCCGCGTCACCGTCGGGGCGGCGTGGGACTCGCGCTCGCTGCAGCCCTCCGCCGACCTCTCGTACGACCCATGGAACCCCGCCGACCCGCAGACCACGGCCACGCTCGAGGCCAACCTGTCGTGGGCGTTCGGCGGCGACGTGGCCAACGCGGTCGCCCAGGCCGAGATCGACCAGGCCCTGGCCCTCGAGCGACTGCGGCAGGCCCGGTCCGCGGCAGCGCTGGAACTCGAGAACCTGCTCCGCGCCGACGAACAGGCGCGGCGCGCCGCGGCCCTGGCCGCCGAACGCCACGCCCAGCGCCTGACCCAACTCGCCTCCGTGCGCGTCCGCGCCGACCTCGGCCAGGCTTCCCCGCTCGACCTGCGGCGCGCCGAGCTCGACGCGTTCGACGCCGCCCTCGCGCTGCTCCGTGCCGACGCCCAGCCCCGCAGCGCCCGCCTGCGCCTCGAGGCGGCCCTGGACCGCTCCCCCTCGTTCGATCCCATCGCGGCGGTGCTCGCCGCCGTCCCGACGGAGGTTCGCTGA
>CAZJUA010000242.1:0-16571 GCA_964549045.1 uncultured bacterium
AGCCGCCCGTGTGGCATACGGCGGATGAGCGGGCTCAGGCAAGCGGGCGCTAGACACCGCGCCTTCGGGCGCTGAACACCGCCCGTTCGGGCGCTAGACGGCGCGCCTCCGGGCGCTAGACACCGCGCCTCCGGTTGCAGGACACCGCGCCTCCGGGCGCCGACGACCGCGGGCCGATTCCGCGCCGCGGCGCACGGTTCGCGGTCGCCGACCCCGGTACCATGAGGGCATGCATGGTGACCTGCAACGCTTCCTGAGCTTCCTCGAGGAGAAGGGCGAGCTGGTGCGGGTGAAGGAGCCCGTCTCCCCCATCCTCGAGATCACCGCCCTGGCCGACCGCGTCGTCAAGGCCGGCGGCCCCGCGCTGCTGTTCGAGAACGTCGAGGGGAGCGAGCTGCCGCTGGCGATCGGCGTGTACGGCACCCGCCGGCGCATGGCCTGGGCCCTCGGGCTCGAGGACCTCGACGAGCTCGGCACCCGGCTGCGCGAGCTGATGGACGTCAAGGTGGGCGGCGGCCTCGTGGGGCTGGCGTCGAACCTCCCGAAGCTGCGCGAGCTCGCGTCGCTGCCGCCCAAGCGCGTGCGCCGCGCGCCGGTGCAGGAGGTCGTGTGGCGCGGCGACGACGTCGACCTCGGCAAGCTGCCGGTGCTGACCTGCTGGCCGCAGGACGGCGGGCCGTTCGTCACCCTGCCGCTGGTCATCAGCAAGGACCCGGCGTCCGGGGAGGTCAACATCGGCATGTACCGCATGCAGGTGATGGGCAAGGACGTGACCGGCATGCACTGGCAGCGGCACAAGACCGGCGCCCGCCACCTCGAGTCCGCGAAGCGGTTGGGCCAGCGGCTCGAGGTCGCGGTGGCGCTGGGCGGTGACCCGGCCCTGACCTACGCGGCCACGGCGCCCATCCCGCCCATCCCGGGCATCAACGAGTACTCGCTCACCGGCTACCTGCGCGGCCGCGGGGTCGAGCTGGTCAAGGGCGTGACGGTCGACCTCGAGGTGCCGGCCAACGCCGAGATCGTGCTCGAGGGCTACGTCGACCCCGACGAGGACTGGGTGGTCGAGGGTCCGTTCGGCGACCACACGGGCTTCTACACGCTGCAGGACCTCTACCCGGCCTTCCACGTCACCGCCATCACCATGCGGCGGGACGCGGTCTACCCCGCGACGATCGTCGGGCGGCCGCCCATGGAGGACGCCTACCTCATCGAGGCGAGCGAGCGGCTCTTCCTGGTGCCCGCGCAGTTGATCCTGCCCGAGATCGTCGACTACCACATGCCCCCGGCGGGGATCGCCCACAACCTCGTCAACGTCGTCATCAAGAAGGGCTACCCGGGGCAGGCGTACAAGGTCGGCAACGGCCTCCTCGGGCTGGGCCAGATGATGTTCGCCAAGGTCATCCTGGTCACCGACGCCGACGTGCCGCCCAACGACCACCCCGGCTTCTGGCGCACGGTGCTGGCGAACGCGGTGCCGGGCCGCGACCACCAGATCGCCAAGGGCCCGATCGACGTCCTCGACCACGCGAGCCGCGCCTGGAGCTACGGCAGCAAGCTGATCATCGACGGCACCGTCAAGCACGCGGAGGAGGTCGGCACCACCGGCACCACCGGCGCGCCGGCGGGCGCGGCGAGCGCCGCAAGCACGGCGGCCAGCGCCACCGGCGCCGGCGGCGCGACGGGCGACGCCGGGGCCTGGGAGCCGGGCCCCGAGCGCGACCGCACCCACCTGCCGGCGCACGCCGAGGTGCTCGATCAGCACCAGCCCGGCAACGGCTTCTGGTTCCTGACGACGCGCAAGGAGCGCGCCGATCAGGGGCGGCACATCGGCGAGTGGGCCGCCCACCACGTCGCCGCCCGCGGGGTGCGCTGGATCGCGGTCCTCGACCACGAGACCGACCCCCGCGACTTCGAGGACGCGATCTGGACGCTGCTCAACAACATCGACCCGGAGCGCGACGTGCAGGTGATCGACGCCGGCCACGGCGCCGGTCCGGTGTGGGTGGTCGACGCGACCCCGAAGATCGCTGCCGAGGGCTTCACGCGGGCGTGGCCGGACAAGATCACGATGACGCCCGAGGTCGAGGCGCGGATGGACGCGCTGGCGGAGCAGTTGGGACTCTAGGCTCGCGGCTAGGTGGTCGCGTCGGACGCCTCCGGTTGGGCACGCCCACCCGCGGACGCCTCGCCCTCAGCCATCGCGTCGGCGACCACGACGCGGTTGCGCCCGGCCTCCTTCGCCCGGTACATCGCCGCGTCGGCCCGCGAGATCAGCGTGTCGACGTCGTCGCCAGGGCGGAACGACGCGACGCCGACGCTGACGGTGATCTCGTGCCCGTCGAGGAAGGGGTCCTTGGCGATCTGCGCGCGCAGTTGCTCGGCGAGCTGCAGCGAGAACGGCATCGGCGTCTCGGGCGCGACGACCACGAACTCCTCGCCGCCCCAGCGAGCGATCAGGTCGCTGGCGCGGACGTGGGCCCGCAGGCGCTCGGCCAGCGCCACCAGCACGCGATCGCCGACCGGGTGGCCATGGCCGTCGTTGAGCACCTTGAAGCGATCGATGTCGATCATGAGCACGGCCAGGTCGCGGTCGTAGCGGGCCGCGCGGGCCACCTCGCGACCCAGCACCTCCTGCGCCGCCCGCCGGTTCGCGAGGCCGGTGAGCGCGTCGGTGTGGGCGAGCGTGCGCATCTCGCGCGCGGTGTCGCGCCACGCGCTGAGCGTCCCCTGCAGGTGGGCGAAGAACGACAGGCCCACCACCGTGACCACGTACGCCACCATCATCTGCACGACGTACGTGGACGTCAGCGCGACCCCGCCGCGGACGCCGAACCAGGCGTTGGGCCCGATGAGGAGCACCACCGAGGCGACCAGCGCGCCGGCGATCACGATCGCGCGGGTGCCGTCGAAGGCGAGGAAGGCGAAGACGAGCAGGACCGGCACCCAGTGGAGGACGGTGAGCACGCCCTCGGCCGCACCGGGATCGTCGCCGCCGAGGTAGAGGCCGTAGAACAGCGTCCCCCATGCGAGGAGCGAGGCGGCGACCAACACGGCCCAGCCGAGCGTCTGGTTGGAGATTCGCCTGAAGCCGAACAGCACGACCACGCTGGCTTGAACCACGAAGGCGATCGCGCCGGACGCGCCGATCACGGGCTTCGGTGCCGGCCCGAGCAGGTTGACGACGACCCCGGCGACGGAACCGACCAGCCCGAGCGACAGCAGCGCGAGGAAGATGCGCCGCCGCCGTGTCTCGACGTCGAGCCAGACCCGCTGGCCGGTGGCCATGGCGTCAGGCTAGCAGATGGTGTGCGCGGGGGCTGCCGCGCACACACGTGTGCGGCTCATGCCGCGAACACACGAGCGGCTCGCGCCGCGCACACCTGCGTGGCGCCCGGCGCCGCGCACACCTACGCGGTCAGCGGCGGCGCAGCACGATCGCGGCCACGAAGACCGCCGCCTGCGTCAGGATGATCGCGCTGCCGGTGGGGGCGTCGAGGTAGAAGGAGGCGACCACGCCGACCAGCGTGGTGGTCATCCCGATCGCGACCGCCCGCACGCTGGTACCGGCGAGCGAGCGCGACCACAGGCGCGCGGCAGCCGCGGGGATCACCAGGTAGGCGGCCATCAAGACGATCCCGACGACCACGGCGCTGACCGCGACGACCACGGCCGCGAGCACGAACAGCAGGTATTCGAGGCGCCGGGCCCGCACGCCATCGGTGCGCGCCAGCTCGTCGTCGAAGGTCGCGTACGCGAGGCGCCCCCACACGAGCCCCAGGGTGGCGATCACGACGACGGCGGCCACCACGATGGCGGTGAGCTCGGTCGTGCGCACCGCCAGGATGCTGCCGAACAGCAGGTCCATGACGTTGAAGCCGAGGTTCACGTCGGGCGGGATGCGCGAGAACGCCAGCACCCCCAGCGCGACCGCGACCGCGAAGAAGACGCCGATGGCGGTGTCGCTGGACAGGTCGGTCCGGTCGCGCACGTACGCGATGCCGAGCGCGGTGAGGAGGGCGAACGGGAGGGCCACCCACAACGGGTGCCGCAACCAGCCGCCGCCCGCGTCGACCACGCCGAAGGTCACGACGGCGAGGGCCCCGATGCCCATGCCGCCGAAGGCGGCGTGGGCCAACCCGTCGCCGAGGAAGGAGAGCCGGCGCTGCACGATGAAGGTGCCCAGCAGGCCGCTCATGAGCGCGACCAGCAGGCCGGCGGCGAGCGCCCGCTGCATGAACGCGAAGCCGAGGATCTCGAGCATGCCGCCCACGGCGCCCCCTAGAAGGCCACGGCGTGGCGGTGGCCGACGTGCCCGAAGGCCTCGTGGAGGCACTCGTCGCACAGCACGTCCTCGGGGAGGCCATAGCCGTGCAGGCGGCGGTTGAGAACGAGCACGCGGCTGGCGTGGAAGCGGGCCGCGGCCAGGTCGTGGGTCACCATCGCGATGGTGGCGGCCCGCCGCGCCTGGTAGCGCTCCAGCAGGTCGTAGAGGTCGTGCTCGGCCAGGAAGTCGACGCCCGTGGCGGGCTCGTCGAGCAGGACCAGGTCCGGCTCGCGCACCAGCGCGCGGGCCAGGAACGCGCGCTGCAGCTCGCCGCCGGAGAGGCGCGCCAGCGGCCGGTCGGCGAGGGCCTCGGCGCCGACGTCGACGAGCGCGGCCATGGCCCGCGCCCGCTCCGCCTTGGTGACGCGCACGGGCCAGTTGCGACGGATGCCGGAGACGACCAACTCCACGGCGGTCGCCGGGAAGGTCCGGTCGAAGGTCTTGAGCTGCGGGACGTAGCCGATCCGCTCCGGGGCGTCGCCGGCGTCGTGGCCGAAGATCGCCGCGTGCCCCCGCTGCGGGGTGATGAGCCCGAGCGCCACCTTCACCAGCGTCGACTTGCCGGCGCCGTTGGGGCCGACGATGGCGAGGAAGTGGCCGGGCTCGAGGTCGAAGCGGACGTCGTCGAGGACCAACGCGTCGCCGAAGCGGACGCTGACGTCGTGGACGTGCAGCGCGGGAACCCGCGACGGGGACGGGATCGCGGCCGGGGGCGCGGCGGCCGCCGGGGTGGCGCCGGGCGCCACGGGCGCTGGCCGCGTCATCGCAGGCTCTCGAGCAGGACGCCGGCGTTCCAGCGCAGCAGCTCCTGGTAGCTCTCGCGCTCCGGCAGGCCACCGAGCGGGTCGAGGATGGCGAGCGCCACGCCGGCCTCGGCGGCGACCACCTCGGCAGCGCGCCGTTCGAGCTGTGCCTCGCCGAAGATCACCCGGGCACCGCTGTCGCGGATCAGCCCGAGCGCGGTGCGCAGGTAGGCGGGGCTGGGCTCGCGCCCGGGGAACGGCTCGATCTCGACCACCAGGTCGAGGTCGTAGCGGGCGGCGAAGTAGGGCCACGCGTCGTGGAAGGGCACGAAGGCGGCGCCCGCCACCGGTGCGAGGCGCTCGGCGAGCTCCTCGTGCAGGGCCTCGAGGTCGGTCACCAGGGCGTCCGCGCGCGCCAGGTAGCGGTCGGCGGCCGCGCCGTCGACGTCCGCCAGCGCGCGCGCGAGTTCCGGGACGGCGGCGGCCATGACCAGGGGATCGAGCCACACGTGCGCGTTGAAGCCGTAGCTGGCGCCGCCGGCGTCGACGGTCACGAGGTCGGGGAAGCTCTCGGCCAACACCGCGCGCACGGCGTCGAGGCCGATGAGCTCGAGCAGTGGCGCCCGGGCGCCACTGGCCTCGACGAGGTTGCGCAGCCACAGGTCGAGCGCGCCGTTCATGACGACGAGGTCGGCCGCGACGATGCGCGCGACGTCGCGCGGCGTGGGGTCGAAGGTGTGGGGCGAGGCGCCGGGCGCGAGCACGCGGACCACGTCGGCGTCGTCGCCGGCGATCTGACGCACCAGGTCGTAGAGCGGGTGGATCGAGACGACGACGTTCGGGCGCGCCGCCGTGGTGCCCGCGCCCCAGGCGAGGGCGAGGAGCAGCCAAATCGTCAGGAGCCGAGGGAGGCCTTTTCGAGAACGGATTCTCATAGCCGCGATCCTACACCCACGGCAGGGCGGGCTGCAACATGGACCGCAACGCGAAGGTCCCGCGCGGCGCGCCGCGCGGGACCGTGGGACCGGGTCCGGTCGCCCCCTGCGTTACTTGTTGGGGTTGACGAGCAGTGTCGGGTCGAGCTGGCGCAGCGCCTTGGCGCTGATCCACACCTTCTGCGGCGCCCCGTCGACCCACAGGGTCTTCTTGACGAGGTTGGGCTTGAAGGTGCGCTTGTGGACGCCGACCTGCTTGAGGCCGACCCCGCCGCGCTTCTTGGGCGAGCCCTTGCGCTTGCTCGTGGTCTGGCTGACCGTCTTCTTCCCCGTGATGGCACACACGCGCGGCATGGCGTTCCTCCTGGTCGTTCCCGGTGCGTATGGCGGCGCTCCGGCGGTCGGGCGCGCGCGTTCGTCGGGCGGTTCGTGGGCGGTCGGCGGCCGAGGCCGCGTTCCCGCGCGTCAACCTTGGGATACTAGCACACCGGAGACCGGCGCGCGAGGCCGGGCGACGGGCACGGCCGGCGGCCGCCGAGCGCCCCCGCCACGGGCCGACGGGGGGGGCACCGCGGGGCCGCGACTCAGCCGCCGTCGCCGGGATCTCCGGGAGCCGCCGCCGTGGCATCGCCATCGCTGGCTGGCTCGTCCTCCCAACCACTCAGGCGAGGCCCAGGCAGGCGTTCCGGCACCTGCTCCACCGCCCAGGAGAGTTGGTACCAGAGGCCGCGCAGCAGCGTCACCTCGTCCGCGTCGGGGTCGATGCGCGTCAACAGCGACCGGTACTTGCGCAACACGGACGTCTCACGCGCCGCGTCCGAGTAGCCGATGCGGCGCATGAGCGCGCGCAGCTGACCCAGCATGGCCTCCACCTGAGCCCGCTCGGCGGGCGGCGGGCGCTCGCTCGGCGGCGCGGCCCCGGCGGGGTCGCCGGCGGCCGCGGCCTCCCCGGCCGGCGCGCCGCGCGGGCCCGCGGGGCCACCGGACACCGTCCGCTGCCACACGTACCCCAGCACGACCACCGTCTGGGCCAGGTTGATGGAGGCATGCCCGGCCGTCGGCACGGTCACCACCCGCTGGCAGCGGTCGAGCGCGTCGTTGTCGAGTCCGGACTCCTCCGGGCCGAACACCAGGGCCGAGCGCCGGCCGACCAGCTCCGCCAGCACGTCCTCGGGGTCGGCGGAGGCGTGGCCATGGTGCCGCCGCCGGCGGGCGGAGGTGGCGACCGCCAGCTCGCGGTCGGCGAGCGCCTCGTCGAGCGTGGCGACGGTGACCGCCGCGTCGAGGACGGGCGCCCCGTGGACGGCGAGGGCGTAGGCCTCCTTGTCGAGCGCGCAGCGCGGCGCCACGAGCCACAGCCCACCCAGCCCGAAGTTCGCGACCGCCCGCGCGGCGGCGCCGACGTTGGCCGCGTGCTTGGGGGACACCAAGACGACGCGCGGTGGTTCCCCACCGCGCGCCATGGCGTCCATCAGGGTCGGATCAGGCCTGGGCCGCGTCGCCCTGCAGCTTCTTGAGGCGCTTGGCGAGGCGCGACTTGCGGCGCGCGGCGGTGTTCTTGTGCAGGGTGGAGCCCTTGGCGGCCTTGTCGATCAGGCTCTGGACGACGCGACCGAACTTGCCCGCGGTGGCGGCGTCACCGGACTCGGCGGCGCCGACGGCCTTCTTGGTGAACGTGCGGATCGTCGTCTTGCGGCCCTTGTTGGCCAGACGCCGCTTCTCCGACTGCTTGTGGTACTTCATCGCCGATGCGTTGCGTGCCATCGTGGTCTGCTCCTCGGGGGCGGCGGGGCCGCGTGATGTGCGGCCGGGCCGCGGTACGTGCCTGATGCCCGAGCGGTCTCGGGCGCAACCTTGAGAGTCTAGCACACGGCCGGTCCGCGCTCAACAAGGCTTGGACGCCGCCGGGCCGGCGCATCGTCGCGCGGCGTACCATGGCCCCATGGAGCGACACGCCCTGGCCGCCGCCGTCCACGCCCACGCCCACCTGACCGGCGAGTTCCTGCTTCGGTCGGGGGCGATCAGCCACGAGTACTTCGACAAGTACCGTTTCGAGGCCGAACCCGACCTGCTGAGGGCGATCGCGCTGGCCCTGGTGCCGATGGTGCCCGACGGCACCGAGGTGCTGGCCGGCCTCGAGCTGGGCGGCGTCCCGCTGGCGGTCATGCTGTCGCAGCTCACGGGCATCCCGACGGCCTTCGTACGCAAGCAGGCGAAGCCCTATGGCACCCGCCGGCTCGCCGAGGGCAGCGACGTCGACGGCAGGCGCGTGCTGGTCATCGAGGACGTCGTGACGTCGGGCGGTCAGGTCGTGCTCTCGACGTCCGACCTGCGCGCCGCCGGCGCCGAGGTCGAGTACGCGTTGTGCGTGATCGACCGTCAGGCGGGTGGCCCCGAGGCGTTGGCCGAGGCCGGGGTGGTGCTGCGCGCGCTGTTCACGATGGCGGAGCTGAAGGCGGCCATGGTGGTCTGAGGCACCGGTGGCAGCCGTCGGCCGGCCTCGCTAGCGGGCAGCGTGCATCTCTCCGCCCTCACGGCCCGTGCACGGGCGGCCGTGTCGCCACTACGGCGGTGGCGACGAGCACCAGCGCCAAGAGCGCGCTCTCGATCCGCACCGCGAGTGCCAACCGCCGACCACCCTGGCGCTCGACGGCGCGCAGCAGAACGAATCGGTTCAGACCGGCCAGCGCAACGGTTGCGGCCACCAGGACCAGTTTCAGCGTGAGGGCGGCGCCGTAGCTCGACGCCCACGCACCCTCGCCCTGGAGATGCAGCCGCGTCATCAGGAAGCCGCTGACCGCCAGCGTCACCAGTGCCGCCAAGCCGATGCGCCCCAAGCGCCGCAAGGCCTCGATCGGCAGCGCGCTGCCTCCCCAGGCCGCCGCCAACGAGAGCTGCAGGAGGGCACCGGCCCACAACGACACCGCCACGAGGTGCGCGAGGCTGGCCACGGCCGGCAGCGTGCCCATGGCGCCCGAGTGCCCAACGGCTGCGGCGGACGCCAGCCACGCCAGGGCCACGGGAACCGCGACCATGACGCCCGGAAGGGGCAGCGCGGTCCGCCGCGCAGCCAACGCCGTAACCACGGCTGCGATGGCGACGCGCACCAGGACCGCGACGCCGTGCCGCGTGTCCGTCAGGTAGCCGAAGAACAGGTTGCCGTCGGTACGGCCGCGGGTGATCCGCTCGAGCAGCCACCAGGCCTCACCGAGCCCGCCGGCGACCACCAGGGCGGCACCCGCCATCGTGCCGACCGCAATCCGCCGGCGACGCGCTGCCGGTACGGCGTCCGGAAAGGTGACCCCGACCACACCCGCGCCGACCGCCAGCACGAAGCCGAGGTAGGTGGCCGCCTTCGCCAGGATCTCCATGGTTCCTCCCGAGCTACGATCGGGCCGCTCGTGGCCCGGCGGCGTTCACGGGTCCGCGACGAAGAAGACCAGCAGACCGTCGGTCATGTGCCCGTCGACGGCCAACACCCGGTAGGTCAGCGCGTAGGCGCCCGGGGCGAGGCCGCCCTCGACCCACAGCTCGATACGATCGGCGCTCCCGCGCGTGGGCTCGACCTCGAGCTGCAGCAGTTCAGCAGGCGCCGCACGGCTCAACCGCTGCCGCGCGAGGGCGTCGTAGCCCGCACGCGCCGCTGCGTCCAGGTCGCGCTCCCCACCGCCCGCGAAGCCGTCGGGAAGGCGCAGGAGCTCGAAGGCCGAGAAGCGCACCTCGACGGCCACGCTGAACGCGAGCACGATGCGGCCCCCCTCGCCGCCGATGGTGGCGTAGGCCTCGGGTTCCGAGGCGTTGAGGTAGGCGTGCGACGCGGCCCAGGAGGCCAAGGCGGCGAGTAGCGTCACGCCCACCCAGTGGGCGAGTCGTGCGGTTGGCATGGTGCGCCTCCCATCGGTGCGGCCGGCACTCGCCGGCGGTTCGTGTCGCGGTCGGGTCAGCCCCACGCCGGCAGCGGGTCGTCGAACGTGGCCCACGCCGCGAGGCCGGCCGCCTCCTCGGCGTCATCGATCAACGCCGCCTCGAGTGCGGCGTGCACCGCGGCAACGTCCAGCCCGATGCCGATCCACACCAGCTGCTGCGCGCGATCCCCGTAGAGATCGTGCCAGTCGGCTTTGACCGCCGCCGCCTCGGCCGGGTCCAGATCCCAGTACCCCTCGGGCTGCACGGCCCACCACTCGCCCATGGCCTCGAGGGTGACCGACGGTCCCGCCTTGGAGAGCAGGCCGGCGTACGCGGGCCGCGTCGCGAGCCAGAAGACCCCCTTCGCCCGCACCGCGTCGAGCAGGGCAGGGTTCTCCAGGGCCCGGGCGAGACGCCCCGGGTGGAACGGCCTTCGTGCGCGGAAGACGGTGCTGCGGATGTCGTACTCCTCGGTCTCGGGGGTGTGGACGCCGGCCATCTCGCGGATCCAGGCGGCCGAGTTCGCGGCGGCCTCGAGGTCGAAGCGCCCTGTGCCGACCACCTCGTCGAGCGGCACCTCGCCTCGGACACCGCGGAGGATACGGGCGCCGGCGTTGAGCGCGCGGACCCGGGCCTCGACCGCGCGCAACCGCTCCTCGTCGACCAGGTCGGCCTTGGAGATCACCACTACATCGGCGAACTCGACCTGGTCGACCAGCAGGTCGACGATCGTGCGCTCGTCGTCCTCGTCGGCGCGCTCGCCGCGCGCGGCGAGGGAGTCGGCGTCGCACCAGGCGGTCATCGCGCGCTCGGGGTCGCCGAGCGAGAAGTCGAGTTCGCGGGGGCTGCGCAGCCACTCGGTGAAGCGTGCCAGGCCGCCGTCGCCGTAGGTCGGCAGCCAGGTCGGCGCCGGATCGACGAGCGCATAGGCGCCGTCGAGCCCGCGGTCGCGCGCCCACAGGGGCAGCGCCGGGCCGTGCGCCCCGCGCCCGCCGATCAGTGTGATGGGGACGTGTTCGAGCGTCACGGTGAGGCGCCTCCGCACTCCTATCCGGCCGTGGTGCAGGCCCGGGATGGTGGGACCAAGGCGGGCCCCGCCGGCGATCGTGGCCGGCGGGGCCCGCAGTGAACGCCGCGCTAGGTCAATGGATGACGGCGCCCGGGATGGCCAGCACCGCGGCGCTGCCGGGTGCGAACGGCAGGTCGTAGTGGGTCTCGACCTCCAGGTGGTCGAGGCCGACCTGCCACACCGCGCCGTGGGCGGGGTCGACCACGAAGGCGTGGTCGCCGAAGTGGGTGAAGCTCGGCCGCGGCGCGCCCTGCGCCCACGGCTCGAGCACCTCGACCGACCCCAGGACCATGCCGGTGGCGGGTTCGAGGGCGTGCAGGAAGCCGTCGAGGGTGAGCACGAGCAGCGTCTCGCCACCCTCCGCGAAGCGCATGCCGGCCGGTGCAGCGGGCAGCGCCACGGGCGTCAGGCTCCGGGCGGTCGGATCGATCAGCGCGATGCCCTGGCCGAAGTTCCCCACCAGGACGGGGCTGCCGTCGTGACCCGCGAGGCTGCCGACGCGTGCGTTCTCCGGGCTGCCGGCCGGATTCGCGACCTTGTGGCTGGTGAACACGCCGCCGCCGACGGACGCGATCAGCAAGACCCCGTCGCTGCATCCGAAGGCGACGACGTTCTCGCGCACGGCCTGACCGTGCAGACCGGGGCAGCCCCCGAAGGTGGCCAGCTGCGCGCCGTTGCGGTCGACCACGCGCACCGCCGCCTCGTTCAGGCCGCCCCCGACCAGGTAGCCGTCGACGACCGCCAGCGCGCCGTGGTCGGCGCCGAGGCCCGGCACCTCGACGAAGTCGAGGCTGATGCCGAGCAACCTGGCGTCGAGCCAGGCCATGGTGCCGTCGCCATCGAGGAAGACGGCGATGTCGTGCCCGCGGGCGACGAAGTGGGTCGGCTGGGGCCCCAGGTTGACCGTCTGCAGGACGTACGGCGAACCCTCGAGCAGGTCCGCGTGGTCGCCGTGGTCGATGGCGGTGAGGCCGCTGTGCACGAAGCTGACGCGGTTGGCGTCGCGGTGAACGACGCCGGCCAGCTGTGGGTTGGGCAGCTGGTAGACGCGCCCGAGGCTCGGGACGGTGAAGCGGCCGAGGACGTCGCCGTCCTCCGCATCGAGCACGATCAGCTCGGGGCCGTCGAGCGAGGCGACGAGGAGCCGGACGCCCTCGAGTCCACCGTGGCCGTGGCCGTGGCCGTCGTCGTGGTCGTGATCGTCGTGGGCGTGATCGTCGTGCTCGTGATCGTCGTGCTCGTGATCGTCGTGCTCGTGATCGTCGTGCCCGTGGTCGTCGTGGTGCTCGTGATCGTCGTGCCCGTGGTCGTCGTGGTGCTCGTGATCGTGCGCCTCTTGGGCGGGTTCGGCGGAGGAGCCGCTGCCCTGGCCGAGGGTGATGCCCAGGGCGAGGAACAGAGCGAGGAAGAGGATCGTCAGGGGGGCGCGGCGACGCAGCATGTGGGTCTCCTTCGTGGCTCTCAGGCCGTCGCCTCGCGGAACACGACGTGGCGGCGAGCCACCGGGTCGCGCTTGCGAAGCTCGAGTTCGGCGGTCGTCGTCCGCCGGTTCTTGGGCGTGGCGACCGACCTGCCCGCGTCCGCACTGCGGCGCACGAACGCCTTGCTGCCTGCGCGGTCCGTCCTTGGCCACGGTGCCTCCTCGGTCGATCGCGGGTCCACGCCACCGGCGCGGTCGAGTGCGGCTCCAAGTCTTGAGAATGCACTCTCATTCTCGGAGCGGGCTCAGTCTACGCCGCGGACCTCGCCCCGTGTCAACCGCCCGCGCGACGCCCAGCCGCTCGACCGTCGCCGCCCGCGGCGCGGCGGCGTGCCGTACACTCCCGACATGGCCGACGACACCATCTTCATGAAGATCGTGCGTGGGGAGATCCCCGCCGACGTCGTCTACCGCGACGACCTGGTCACCGCCTTCCGCGACATCCACCCGCAGGCCCCGGTCCACGTGCTGATCGTGCCGAACCGGGTGATCCCGTCGGTCGCCGACGTGGAACCCGACGACGAGGCCCTCCTCGGCCGGCTGTTCACCGCCGCCCGCCGGGTGGCGGAGCAGGAGGGACTCGACGACGGCTACCGTCTGATCGTGAACTGCCGCGCGCACGGCGGTCAGGAGGTCGACCACCTGCACCTCCACCTCATGGGCGGCGAGCCGCTCGGACCCATGCGGGTCCGTCGCCGCTGAGGCCCGGACGCTCACCGCGGCAGCCTCTGGAGCCGTCGTCGCAGGTCGCGAACCGATTCTCGACGCGACGAAGCCGCCCGCCCAACGGGTGGTACCTTGGACGCCATGCGCCAGACCTCCCAGCGCCGCGCCATCCTGCAGACCCTCGACGAGGCCGCCGGCCCGCTCACGCCGCAGCAGGTGCTCGAGCGCGCCGCCACCCACCACCCCAGCCTCGGCCTCGCCACCGTCTACCGCAACCTTGCCTCCCTCACCGAGCACGGCGACGTCGTTGCGGTCCACCTGCCGAACGAGTCCGCCCGCTACGAGCGGGCCGGCCGCGGGCACCACCACCACTTCCGCTGCGAGCGCTGCGGTCAGGTCTTCGAGCTCCACGCGACCTGCCCGGTGGCCGTGCTCGAGGGCGTGACCCTGCCCGGCGGCTTCGAGGTCCACGACCACGCGTTGACGCTCTACGGGCTCTGCCCCACGTGCCGGGGGGATGCTTGACGCCCGCTCCGGCGTGGCGCGGGCGCCCTCGCGCGGCGACCCGCCTGGGACCGGCGACGCGTCGCTTCGCGGCGGGCGTCGTCGTCCTCGCCATCGCCCTGGCGTCGTTCCCTGGGGCCGCCTGGGCGCAGTCCGGCGACGACGACGTCGGCTACGTCGAGGGCCGCATCGTCGAGATCGTGCCGCGCCCGACGCCGCCCGACGGCGCCCTCGTCCTGCTGGGCGACGGGCGGGTGGTCGGCGCGGACCTGCCGCTCGAGGACCCCGACGCCGGCGTCGTCCTCCCGCCGTACGAGGTGGGCGAGCGCGTCGAGCTCTACTTCGCCCCCGGCCCCGACGGGCGCCTGACGTACGTCGTCTCGGACTGGGTGCGGCGGCCGGCGCTGGCCTGGCTGCTGGGCCTCTTCACCCTGACGGCGCTGGCGGTCGCGGGGCTCAAGGGACTGCGCGCCGTCGCCGCCACCGTCGCCAGCCTCGCCATCGTCGTCGCCTACGTGGTGCCCAGCATCGTCGCGGGGCAGGACCCGGTGTGGGTCTCGCTCGTCGGCGTCGGCGGCATCCTGCTGCTCGCCATCTACTTCGTCCACGGCGTCAACTGGAGCACCACGGCCGCGCTGGTGGGGACGTTCGCCGCGGTCGCCGTGACGATGGCGCTGGCGATCGGCTTCACCGACGCCGCGCGGATCACCGGCCTGGGCAACGAGGACGCGGTCTTCCTGCTGGCGGCGGCGCCCCAGGTGGCGCTGCGTGGCCTGCTGCTCGCGGGCATCCTCATCGGCGCCCTCGGGGCCCTGACCGACATCACCATCGTGCAGGCGAGCGTGGTCCGCGAGCTCGCGCACACCGACCCCAGCCTGAGCCTGCGCCAGCTGTACGCCCGCGGCATGAACGTCGGCCGCGACCACGTCGGCTCGCTCGTCAACACTCTGGTCCTGGCGTACGCCGGCGCCGGCCTGTCGCTGTTCGTCCTGCTGCACATCTACGAGGTGACGGCCGCGCGGGCGTTCAACCTCGAGCTCGTCGCGACCGAGGTGGTGCACACGCTGGTCGGCTCGGTCGGCCTGATCCTCGCCGTGCCGATCACGACGGTCCTGGCCGCCTGGTGGTTCCGAGGCGCCCGCCTGCCGCTGAAGCCGGGCGAGCTCGAGCACGGCCACGCGCACTGAGGCGGCGGCCATGACCACCCCCCTCGACCTGGTGCGCGGCGCCCTCGCGCTCGACCCGGAGGCGTTCCGCATGCTGTTGGCGCCCGCCGCGGCGGACCCCAGGCTGGGCCTGGCCGTCGTCTACCTCGCCGGCCTGTCGCTGGCGCTCGGGCAGAGCGTCGTGCTCTTCGCCCAGCGGGTGTCGCCACGCCGCTTCCTCAGCACGCTGGCGGTGCAGGCGGGGCTCTTCCTCGCCGCCTTCCTGGTGTGGGCGGTGTCGGTCTGGTGGGTCGCCAGGATCGGGTTCGACGCCGCCCGCCCGCTGGGCGACGTGATCGCCGTGGTCGGCCTGGCGTACGCCCCCCAGCTGTTCGGCGCCCTCGTCCTCGCCCCCTACCTCGGTGGCCCCCTCCAGTCCCTGCTGTCGGTCTGGACCCTGCTCGCGACGCTGGTGGCCGCCGCCGCCGTCTTCGGCCTGCCACCCTCGCAAGCGATCGCCTGCACGGCCGGCGGTTGGCTCCTCAGCCAACTGCTGCAGCGCACGGTCGGGCGCCCGGTCGTCCGCGCGGGCCGCCGGGTGCGGGCCTGGGTGGCGGGCATCGCGCCGGACGGCCAGCGTCGGCCGGGCGCCCAAGGATGACGGTGCCCGACCCCGGGACCATCGCGCTCGTCGCGCTGGCCGCGCTGCTGGTCGTGGGCGCCCTGGCCCCGCTCGAGACGCTCGGGTGGTGGGCCGGCTGGTACGGCGATCCGGTCGACGACCGCCAGCTCGATCCGCGCAGCGGCGTGGCCGAGGAGGGCGACGGGAACGATGGGGCCCCCAGCGGCGGCCCGGTGACGGACGGGCTCGTGCCGGCCGCCACGGCGCCGGCCGCCCCGCCGCCGTCGCCCGCCGAACCCATCGCCGGTCCCTGGATCGTCTACCTCGCCGGCATCCACGCGGTCGGTCCCGTCACGCACGCGCGGCGCGAGGCGCGCCTGGTCGCCCGGCTGCGCACCGCGCTGCCCCGCGGACGGGTGCTCGAGGTCTTCCCCTACTCGGTCACGAACCGCGCCCTCACCGGCCAACGGATCTTCGCCGGCCTCTGGCGCTGGTCGCTGAACGCCAAGCTGAGCGGCCGTCGCCTCGCCCAGATCGCCGGCTTCCTCATCAACGTCCGCAACCTGTGGCAGGTGTTGGTCTCCGCCGACCGACGCTACGGGCCCTTCTACAGCCGCGGCAGCGCCGAGCTCATCGTGCGCTCGCTCCGGCGCCGCGGCTTCGCGATCGACGACGACGCCGCGGCGAACGCCCACATCGTGCTCGTCGGCTACAGCGGCGGCGCGCAGGTCGCCGCCGGCGCCGCGCCGTTCGTCCACGAGCGCACCGGCGCCAGGGTGACCGTCGTGTCGCTCGGCGGCGTGCTGGCGGCCGACCCCGGCCTGCTGGAAGCCGATCGCGTCTGGCACCTCATCGGCCGGGCCGACCGCGTCCAGCGCGTCACGTCGTGGATGTTCCCGGGTCGCTGGCGGCTGCTGCCGTGGTCGCCGTGGAACGCGGCCCGCCGGCGCGGCCGCCTGCGCACGGTCGTCATCGGCCCCTGCGACCACACCGGCGCCCTGGGCTACCTCGACGAGGACGCGTTCGTGGCGGACGGGCGCACCCACCTCGACGTCACCGTCGACGTGCTCGCCGCGATCGCCGAAGGCCAGGGCGAGCGGCTGCCCGTCGCGGCCTGACGATCGACCCGGCACCGCCGTTGCGCGCCCCCCGGGCCCACCCGCGCGGGGCCGCCCCC
>CAZJUA010000243.1:0-2396 GCA_964549045.1 uncultured bacterium
TGGAACGACTTCGACCGCTACGTCCAGGACGCGATGCCCGGTTGGCACTGCCCCGGCGTCGCCGTCGCCGTCCTCCGCGGCGACGACGTCGTCTACCGCGCCGCCCACGGCCAACGCGACGTCGAGCGTGACTTACCCATGACGCCGGACACGCGCTTCGCGATGGCCTCGGTGACGAAGTCGTTCACCGCGATGAGCGTCGCGCTGCTCGTCGACGCGGGCGAGCTCGCCTGGGACCGCCCGATCCGTGAGGTCGTGCCCGAGCTCATCCTGCACGACGCGACCGCCACGGCCCAGCTCACGCCGCGCGACATGCTGAGCCACCGCACGGGCCTGCCGCGCCACGACCTCGCCGCCTGGCGGCTCGACCTGCCGCGCGCCGAGTTCGTGGGGCGCCTGCGGCACCTCCCCCTCAGCGCCGGGTTCCGCGAGAAGTACCAGTACAACAACCTCATGTACTACGTCGCCGCGCACGTGGTGGAGCGCGTGACGGGCCAGCGCTGGGAGGACTTCGTCCGCCAGCGGATCTTCGAGCCGCTCGGCATGACGGCGTCCAACTTCGAGCCGGCGCCGCCGCGCGACGGCCAGGTCAACGCGCTGGGCTACCGCGTCGACCGCGATGACGACGGCCGCGCCCGGGGCCTGATCCCCATGCCCTTCGGCGCCCACACCGAGCTCTCGCCGGGCAGCGCGGGCGCGCTCTTCTCCACGCTCGACGACCAGGTCCGCTGGCTCGGCCTGCACGCCAACGGCGGCCGCTGGGGCGACGTCCGGCTCCTCGCACCGGAGACCTGCGCGCAGATGCACCTGCCGATCACGGTGGTGCCGCCATACGGCCCGAAGACCGCGCTGATGGGGAACGAGCTGTTCGCCTACGGCATGGGCTGGTTCGTCGAGCCCTACCGAGGGCACACCGTCGTCCAGCACGGCGGCAACGTCGAGGGCCACAGCCTGATGATCGGCTTCGTGCCGCGCGAGCGGACCGGGGTCGTGGTGCTGGCCAACGGCGCCGGGATGCCGCTGCGCGACGCCCTGTTCTACGAGGCCCTCGACCGCGCCCTCGGCCTCCCGCCACGCGACTGGAACGCGCGCTTCCACGGCCTGTTCGACGAGGCGTTCCGCGGCATGGCCCGCGGCAAGACCACGGCGACCCGCGAGCGGGTGCCCGACGCGCCCCCCAGCCGGCCGCTCGAAGCCTACGCCGGCACCTACGCGACCGACGGCTACCCGGACATCGAAGTGGGGCGCGAGGAGGACGACCTGCGGGCGCGCCTCGTCGGCAGCCTCGACTGGTCGCCGCTGCGGCACCTGCACTACGACGTCTTCGAGTGGGAGCTCACCGGCGTCGACGTCCGCATGGTCGTGCGCTTCCAGACCGACGAGCAGGGCGCGATCGGCTCGCTGGCCGCGCCGATCGAGCCGGAGGTCGCCGACGCCGTCTTCCGCCGCCGGCCGCTCGAGCTGCCGGCCGACGTGCTGGCGGCGCTGCCCGGCGCCTACGACACGCTTATCGAGGGGCTGTCGATCGCCGTCGCGGTCACGGGGGGCAAGGTCTACGCCACCCAGACCGGCGGCACGCCCGACGAGCTGACCGCCTACGCGCTCACGGACGAGGTCGTGGGCTTCCGCTTCGAACGCACGCGCCTCGACTTCACCCGCGCGGGCGGGCGCATCGAGCGGCTGACGCTCAAGGCGCCGGGGATGGCGCTGGAGGCGACGCGCAGGGAAGCGTGACGATGGTCTCGGCGGCGGCCACGTACAGGAGCCGCAGGCGCGGTTCGACGGCGCCGATGCGCACGTAGTCGACGTCGTCGTGCAGCAGCTCTGCGTCGTGCTCCATCGCGATGCAGGCGATGGCGCAGTCGACGGTGCTGCGCACGGTGACGCCCGCGGCGCGACAACGGCGAAAGAGGTCGGCCGAGAGGACGGCGCCCTGCCACGGGTCACCGAACTCGAGCCGCCATTGGCTCGCCAGGTAGCGCTCGAGGGTGGCGGCCGCCGCGTCGTCGCGGACGCCCTGCAACACCTCCTGCGCGACCACGCTCGTCACGGCGATCGGCGCTCCGCGGTCGAGCCAACCCTGCAGCGCGCCGGCGGCCGCGGTGGGCTCACCCCGCAGGTAGGCGATCCACACCGACGTATCGACCAGGATCACGCGTCCTCGGACTCGCCGCGCAACCGCTTGTGGTCGTAACCCTCGGCGAAGGCGATCTTCCCTCGCAGGTCGCGTGGATCGAGCCGCTGGCGCTGGCGGATGAACTCGCGCAGCGCGAGGTGTACGAGGTCCTTCTTGGTGCGCACGTCGGCGTACCTGAAGGCCTCGGCCACCAGCGCCGGATCGAGGTCGATGTTCGTCCGCACGATGCACCTCCTGATACACATCAGCGTACACCACG
>CAZJUA010000244.1:0-14250 GCA_964549045.1 uncultured bacterium
TGCAGCCCGATGACGACCGCCACCGCGATGAGCAGCGTCAGCAGCGCCTCCAGCGCCAACACGGGCAGGCCGAGGCTGCGCGCGAAGTCCGCGTCGAAGGTGACGGCCTTGAACTCCTTCCACAGCAGCCCGAGTGCCAGCAGGGCGGCGACGCCGACGCCGCCGATCAGCGTCAGGTCGGTGGGCAGCACGGCGGCCGCCTGCCCGAACAGGAAGGCGTCGAGTCCCGCCTGCGCGGCGCCGACCTGGCGCTGCGCGTAGGTGAGCAACACCGTGCCGACGGCGAAGAAGAGGCTGAGCGAGACGCCGAGGGCCGCGTCGTCCTTGATGCGCGTGGTGCGCGTGAGCAGGAGCACCAGGAGGGCCGCCAACGCCCCGCTGATGAGCGCGCCGGCCAGGATCGGCGTCAGCGACCGCGAGCCGGAGATGAGGAACCCGAGGGCGATCCCCGGCAGGGCCGCGTGGCTGAGCGTGTCCCCCAGCAGGCTCTGGCGCCGCAGGACGGCGAAGCTGCCGAGCGCGCCGGCGACCGTGCCGACGAGCGCGGCGCCCAGCGCGACGCTCCGGACCGTGAAGTCGCCCAATAGCGCGAGGAGGTCCATGGCGTCGCGGGCGCCCGTCAGGCGACGGGGGTCCGTGCCTCCCCGGCCGCGTGGTCCTTGGCGCCGGCCGCGGTGACCGGCTCGGCGGGCGGTGCCGCCCCCTCGGTCGCCCCCAGCAGCACGACGCGGGGGCCGTAGGCGGCGCGCAGGTTCTCGGCCGTGTAGACCTCGCGGACGGGACCCTGCGCGATGACCCGCACGTTGAGCAGCGCCAGCCAGTCGAAGTAGGTCGCTACCGTCTGCAGGTCGTGGTGCACGGCGACCACCGTCTTGCCGCGCGCGCGCAGGTCCTTGAGCAGGTCGACGATGGCGCGCTCGGTGGTGGCGTCGACGCCGGCGAAGGGCTCGTCCATGAGGTAGAGGTCGGCGTCCTGCACCAGGGCCCGCGCGAGGAACACCCGCTGCTGCTGCCCGCCGGAGAGCTGGGCGATCTGACGGTCGGCGAACGCGTCCATGCCGACCATCGCGAGCGCCTCGAGCGCCTCGTCGGCCTCCGTCCGGCGCGGCCGGCGGAACCAGCCGAGGCGGCCGTAAAGGCCCATCGTGACGACGTCGAGGGACGTGGTGGGGAAGTCCCAGTCGACCGAGGTGCGCTGAGGCACGTAGGCGACGCGGCGGCGCTGCTCCCGGTAGGGGCGGCCGTGGACGTACACGTGGCCGGCGTTCGGGCGCACCGCGCCGATGATGCAGCGCAGCAGCGTGCTCTTGCCCGCGCCGTTGGGACCGACGATGGCGGCGAGCACGCCCGGGGGCACGTTGAGATCGACGTCCCACAGCACCGCCTGGTGGGCGTAGCTGGCCGTCAGGTCCTCGACGTGGAGGGCCAGGGCCGGCTCGTGGAGGCCGCCGCCGACGGTCACGGCAGGTTCCAGTCGGTGGCCCAGTCGGCGAGCGCCGCGGGCCACGGCGCTTCGGCGCCGCCGAGGGCCGTGACGATCGTGATGACGTTGTGGCGCAGCATGCCGATCAGGGTGCCCTCGGGCGTCCCCGCCTCGCCCATCGCGTCGCCGTAGAGCGAGCCGCCGATCGCGACCTCGCCGCCGCGGTCGCGGGCCGCCGCCAGGACGGCCTCGATCGTGCGGGGGCTGATCGTGCTCTCGACGAAGATCGCCGGCACGCCGGTGTCGACCACCAGGTCGGCGGTCGCGCGGACGTCGGCGATGCTCGCCTCGGACTCCGTGCTGATGCCCTCGACCCCGTGGACGGCGAGGCCGTAGGCGCGGCCGAAGTAGCGGAAGGCATCGTGCGACGTCACCAGCGTGCGGTGCGCCTCGGGGACGCTGGCGACGCTGGCCGTCGCCCAGGCGTCCAGGGCCAGCAGGCGTTCGGCGTAGGCAGCGGCCCGCGCGCGCACGCCGTCGCCGCAGTCGGGCCGCAGCGTCGCGATGGCCTCGGCGGCCGCGGCCGCGGCGTGCGACCAGAGCCGGGCGTCGAGCCACAGGTGGGGGTCGGCGCGGCCCGCATAGGCGGCCTCGCCCTCGAGCAGGCGCGCCTCACCGGCGGCCTCCGCGAGCTCCGCCGCCGCCTCGGCGAGGGGGAGCGTCGGCACGCGCGATCCCAGTCGGTCGAGGACGGCGCCCAGTTGCCCCTCGAGGCCGAGGCCGTTGTGCACGATGAGCTCGGCGCGGCCGAGGCGGTCGACGTCGCCGGCGCTGGCGCGGTAGAGGTGCGGGTCGATGCCCGTGCCCATGAGGTGAACGACGTCGGTGCACGCACCGCCGACCTCGCGCAACGTGTCGGCGACCATGGCGGTGGTGGTCACGACGCGCAGCGGGGCTGGGGTTTGCGCCCAGGCGCCGCCGGTGAGCAGGGCGGCAAGCGTGGCGGTCGCGAGCCACGCGGTGTGGGCGCGTGCGCGGAGGGTGGCAGGCCGTTTCGGGGTGGTGCGGGGCATCACGTTCCTTCCAGGGCGCCGAAGCATGGTTTCGGCATGCCTAAAAATAGGATACGAGATGCCCAGGTGGACGTCAAGCGTGCGGGACGCGCCTCAGCCGGCCACCGCCCGCGCCCGCAGCAGGTCCCGGGCCAGCGACAGCGAGACGACCAGCGGGTTGGCGGCCAGCGCCCGCTCCATCGCCGCGGGGTCGCCCATCCAGATCGCGTCGGCGGCCGCCGCCTGGTAATCGGCCAGCATGCGCAGCAGGCCCAGCTGGTCGCGGGCGAAGCGGCCCTGCGGCTCGGCACTCACCCGGCCCCCCGCCACCCGGCACGGCACCTCGACGATGCGCTCGGGATCGAGGTCGGGGAGCGCGCCGTCGTTGCGCACGTTGAGCGTCAGGCGCGCCTCCTCGCCGGTCACCAGCGCGCGCAGCACGCGCACGGCGAAGTCGCCGAACACCGACCCGCCGCGGCCGTGGGTCAACCGCGGCGTCTCGGCCCGCGCCTGCGCCTCGAAGTGGCGGTACATCGCCGGCAGCTCCTCGAGGATGGCCTCGGCCCGCGTCTGGCGCGAGGCGAGCGCGTCCGCGACGCTCGCCTCGCGGTCGTAGTAGTAGGGGAGGTAGCCGTTGGGCACGCGGCCGTACGCCTCGGTCAGCGCGAGCTGACGCTTGACGCGCGCGCCCACGTCGGGCCGCGCCCGCAGCGCGTCCGCCTCCGCGAGCAGGCGCCGGATGCCGTCGTCGCCCTCGATGCGGCACACGGTGCTCCAGGTAGCGTGGTTGAGGCCGACCGACTCGAGCTCGATCGCCGCCGGCGGGAGGCCGAGCGCGGCCGCCAGGTGCACCCGGTCGTCGTCGGTCTGGTCGCAGATGGCGATGCACGGGATCTCGGTGTGGCGCGCCATCGCCTCCGCCACGATCTGCGTCGGGTTGGTGTAGTTCACGACGGTCGCGCCGGGCGCCCAGCGGCGCAGGTCGTCGGCGATCGCGCGCATGACCGGCAGCGTGCGCATGGCGAAGAAGAAGCCGCCGGGCCCGATCGTCTCCTGGCCGATGACGCCGAAGGCCAGCGGCACGCGCTCGTCGAGCGCCCTGGCCTCCATCCCGCCCTCGCGGAAGGTGGTGAGCACCAGGTCGGCGCCGTCGAGGGCCCGGGCCCGATCGGTCGTGGCGCTCAGGCGCAGGCCGGTCCCCTCCACGAGGCGCAGGCCCAGGCGGTGCACGACGTCGAGTTCCGGCACCGCCACGTCCATGAGCGCCAGCTCGGCGCCGCCGAAGTGGGCGGCCTCCGCCGCGAAGGCCTGCAGCAGGCCGGGCGCGTAGGCGCTGCCGCCTCCGATGATGGCGATCTTCACGTCGTCCCTCCCCCTTCGTCGCGCCGCAGCGCGTCGAGCTGCGCGCGCGTCGGCGCGGCCGTCGCGCCGCCGACCGCCGTCGTCGCGCGGGCGCCGCACCACGCGCCGCGGCGCAGGCAACCGTCCAGCGGCTCGCCCGCCCACCAGGCGTCGAGGAAGCCCGCGTCGAAGACGTCGCCGGCGCCGGTGGCGTCGATCGCGTCGACCGCCGGCGCCGCGACGTGGATCGAGGCGCGGGCGTCCGCGCCCCAGGCCCCCGCCGCGCCGTCCTTGACGACGGTGACGCGTCCGGGGCGCAGGGCCGTCAGGCGTGCGAGTGCCACCTCGGCGGTCGGCGGCGCGCCGCTGCCGTCGCCGGCCTCGGCGAGGAGCAGACCGGCCTCGAGGCGGTTGGGCAGCAGCACGTCGGCGGCCAGCGCCACCCGGCGCACGCGTGGGTCGGCGAGCGCGCGCCCGTCCCAGCCGGGATCGAACGACACGGTCGCGCCCAGCGCGTGGGCGGTGTCGACCAGTTCGGGGTCGGCCAGCGCCGCGGGGAAGCCCGCGACGTGCAGGTGGGTGGCCGTCGCGGCCCGTAGCGCCGCGGCCAGGTCCGGCGCCGGGCCGGGCGGCTCGAGGTAGGTGACGAAGGCGCGGTCCGCCGCGGTGCTGAGGGCAGCGGTGACGGGCGTGATCTCCTGGACGGCGCGCAGCGCGTCGATGCCGACGCCCTCACGCGTGAGCGCGTCCCGCAGCCAGGCGGCGAGCGCGTCGCGGCCCACGTCGGCGCACAGCTGGACCGCATGGCCCAGCCGGTGCAGCGCGATGGCGGTGATCGCGGAGCCGCCGGGCGCGACCAGGAAGCTGCGCGCGAAGCGCTCCTCGCCGAGCTCCGGCAGGCGCTCCAGGCCGCCGAACACGAGGTCGCAGTAGGTCGGGCCGAGCACCACCGCGCGGACGGGCGCAGGCGGCGTCATGCGGGCGGATCGGGCGCCGCATCGGGGTAGGGGGGCGGCGCCTCGGGGAGGCCCAGCGCGGCCATGGCCGCGTGGCGGTAGGGCGACGGCACCGGGCCGCGCAGGATCGGGTCGTCGGTGGCGCGCATCCAGGCCACCAGCTCGCGTCGCAGTTCGTCCGCCACCGCCGCCAGCGCCGGGTCGGCGATGCGGTTGATCCGCTCGTCGGGGTCCTCGAGCAGGTCGTAGAGCTCGAGCGGCGGCCGCTCGCGCACGATCTCGTCGATCATGTGCGGGGTGATCGGGCTGCGCAGCACGTCCCCCGGCACGTTCATGATGTCGGCCTCGAGGTTGGCGATGAGCTTGTAGCGCTCGGTGCGCACGGCGCGCATCGGCTCGTAGGCCGTGTGGAAGGTCTTCTCGGCGAACACCGCGCGCCGGTGCGCGTCGGCCCCGCCGGCCAGCAGCGGCCAGTAGCTGCGGCCGTGCAGCCCCTCGGGCGCGGTCAGGCCGAGGCCCTCCAGCACGGTGGGCACGAGGTCGACGTGGCTGACCAGGGCACGCGAGCGGCGGCCGCCCACGATGCCGCGGGCGGGCCAGCGCATGATCAAGGCCACGCCGATGCCGGCGTCGTACATCGTCGCCTTGGCGCGCGGCATCGCGAGGCCGTGGTCGGTGGTGAAGATCACCCAGGTATCGGCGGCGTCGTCGCGGGCGTCGACCGCCTCGAGGATGCGCCCGAAGCCCTCGGCCATGGCGGCGATCGCCCCCTGGACCTGCGCCATCTCCTCGCGCGCCTCGGGCCCGTCGGGCAGGTAGGGCGGGACGCCGACCCCGCGCTCGTCGCGCGGCGGCTGGTCGAGGAAGCGGCCGCGGCGGTCTCGGTGCGGCTCGAGGAAGCCGACGTTGAGGAAGTAGGGCGCCGTCGCGCCGCGCACGACGTCGACGGCCGCGGCCGCGGTGGTGGTGGCGTCGGCGTGCGACGCGTCGTGGCGCTCGAAGCCGAGCGAGCGCACGTGCGCGGGCGTGTCGCGGATGACGTGCTGGACGCCGACGTGGGCCGTCGCCCAACCGGCGTCGCGGAGGATGGCGGCGAGGTGGCGGGCGTCGGGGTGGAGGCGCCAGTCGAAGGGCGGGTGCGCCAGGCCGAGCATGCCCACGTCGTGGGCGTGGCGGCCGGTGTAGAGCGCCGCGCGGCTGGGGCTGCACTGCGGCGCGGTGCAGTAGGCCTGCTCGAAGAGCACGCCCCGCTGCGCGAAGGCGTCGAGCGCGTCCGAGGGCACGGTCGCCTGGCCGTAGCAGGCGAGGTGGCGCCCCAGGTCGTGGCAGTCGACCAGGACGAGGTTGGGACGGCCGGTCGCGGCCATCCTCACCCCTTGACGGAGCCGGCGGTGAGGCCGGCCGCGATGCGCTGCTGGAACACCAGCACCAGCACGACCAGCGGCAGCGTGACGATCATCGCGGCCGCCATGATCTCGGCGATCGGCTCCTGCTGCTCGACGATGCCCGCGAACTGGGCCATCGCCACCGGCACGGTCTGGGCGCTCGGGTTGGTGACGGTGAAGCTGCGTGCCAGGAGGTACTCGTTCCACGACACGATGAAGGTGAGCAGGCCGGTCGTCACCAGGGCCGGGACCGTGAGCGGCAGCAGGATGCGCGCCAGGATCTGGGCGGTGGTGGCGCCGTCGACGATGGCGGCCTCCTCGATCTCGCGCGGCAGCCCGCGGAAGAAGCTGGTGAGGACCCAGGTCGAGAACGGCAGGGTGAACAGCGGGTAGGCGAACAGCATCGCCGCCTGCGTGCCGTAGATGTTCAGCTCGCGAACCGTCAGGTAGAGGCCCGAGAGGATCGAGATCTGCGGGAACATCGTCATGGCCAGGACGGCGTAGAGCATCGGTGTCTTGCCGCGGAAGCGGAGGCGGCCCAGCGCGTAGGCCGCCAGCGAGCCGGCGGTCAGGGCCGTCAGCGAGCTCCCGCCGGCGACGATCACCGAGTTCACGAGCGAGCTCATGAAGCCGTCGTCGCCCAGTACGTAGACGTAGTTCTTCATCGTCGGGTCGCGCGGGAAGAGGCGGGCCGCCCCGAAGAGGTCGTCCTCGGTCTTGAACGAGGTGGAGAGGGCCCAGATGAACGGCGTCAGCGCATAGACCACGATGAGCGCCACCACGAGATAGAAGGGGAGCCTGCGCAAGGATGTCTTCCAACCGGCGCCGCTCACGAGCGGTTCACCCCCAGGAAGCGGACGTAGGCCACCGCGAAGCCGAAGATCAGGAAGAAGATGAGCACGCCGACGGCGGACGCGTAGCCCGCCTGTTGGTTGTTGATGAGTACCTGGTAGTTGTAGGTCGAGACGCTGTGCAGCGAGCGGCCGAACAGCACGTTGAGCAGGTCGAACACCCTCAGCGCGTCGAGGGTGCGGAAGATCAGCGCGACCGCGATGGCCGGCCGCAGCAGCGGCAGGGTGATGGAGACGAACTCGCGGAAGCGGCTGGCGCCGTCGACCCTGGCCGACTCGTACAGCTCCTTGGGGATGACCTGCAGCCCGGCGAGCAGCAGCAGCGCCATGAACGGCGAGGTCTTCCAGACGTCGATCATGACCGCCGAAGGCAGTTGCAGGGCCGGGGTCGTCAGCCACGACTGCGGCGTCTCGATGGCCCCGACCAGCATGAGACCTCGGTTGAGGACGCCGGCGGTGGTGTCCTTGAGCATGAGCTCCCACAGGCGGGCGGAGACGACGGTCGGAATCGCCCAAGGAATGAGCATGACCGCGCGCATGGCGCCGCGTCCCCGGAACTCCGAGTGCACCGTCAGGGCGATGAACAGGCCCAACAGCAGTTCGAGGGAGACGGAGGAGACCGTGAACACCAACGTGACCCAGATGCTGCGGATCCAGACGTGGTCGAGGGCGTTGACGGCGATGGCGCGATCGGGGGCGGTGATGAGGGGGAGGTTCCAGTTCCAGGCGGTGCGGTACCCCTCGACCAGCAGCTCGCGCGGAAGCGGCTCCCAGCGGATGGCGCCCTGGGCGTTGCGGGCGCAGGTGCCGTCGTCGGCGAGGCGGCAGGACACCTCCACGAAGCTGAGGGTGAGGAGCTGGCGGTAGTGCGCCAGGCCCACGAAGCTCGGCACCTCGTCCGAAGCGAAGACCTTGTCGGTGAAGCTGGTGATGACCGTGGTCTCCAGCGGCCGGGCGGCCACCAGGAAGAGGATGAGCAGCGCGGGGACCAGCAGGCTCCAGGCGGTCCGCGCCTCGCGCTTGACGAGCGGCTCCTCGCGCAGGTCCGGAGCCCGTGCCGCGCGCGCGAGGCCGCGGCTGAGCAGCGCGGCGACGCCGGCGGCGAGGGCGGGCCCGAGGGCGCCACCGACCAACGCGTCCAGCGCCGAGGGCGTGGCCGCCAGCCACGGCGTGCCCTGCACGAGGCGTGCGACGGTGACGACGGCGGCGAGCAAGGCGAGCCAGGTGGCGGCATCGCGCGCGGAGCGCGTCGCGCTGACGTCGCGACGCGCCACGCCCGACGCCAGCCTCAGGGCGATAATGCCGAACCCCAGGACGAAGACGGGCAGGATGATGCCGAAGCCGTCCAGGACGGCCATGATGGCCGACGGACGGTCGTCGCCGAGGGAAGCGTCGAAGGCGCTGCGGACCCCGGCATCGGCGGCGACGGCCAGCACGAGTCCGGCGATGGCACCGAGGCCGATGGCGCCCAGCAGCGCGCCCCAGAGCGCCGCCGAACGCGGCGGGACCTGGGCGGGGGATCGGGTCGTCGTCATGCGGGCTCCGTGGCGCGCGGCGCGGGGGGCGAGGGCGATGGTGAGGGCAGCGCCCCGTTCCCGATCGCGGGAAGCGGGGCGGCGCGCCCCGCTCCCGATCACGGGCAGCGGGGCGCGCCGGGTCGCGAGGGGATCAGTTGCCCAGCAGGGCCTCGAGGTCGAGCTCCAGCAGGGTCAGAGCGGTGTCGGCGTCGAGTTCGCCCGTGAGCACGGCGTGCACGGCGGTCGAGTAGAGCGACGACACCTGGTCGTACTGCGCGCCGGTCGCGGTCGAGGGGCGCGGCGTGGCACCCATGAAGACCTCGTTGAGGCCGGCGAAGGCCGGGACGGCCGCGATGACGTCGGTGTCCTCGTACAGCGCGGCGATGGTCGGGTTGATGGCGTTCTCCACGGCGCGGCGCTTCTGCTCTTCGTAGGAGGCGAAGTGCTTGGCGAAGGCGACCGCGGCGTCGACGTTGTCGCTGTAGCGGTTCACGCCCAGGGTCCAGCCGCCCATCGTCGCCGCGTAGGTGCCGGACGCGCCGGCCGGCAGCGGCGCCACTTGCCACATGTCGGCGATCGCTTCGCTGGTGGCGCTGCTCGCCATGGCGTAGGGCCAGTTGCGCATGAAGGCGGCGTTGCCCACGTGCCACACGGCGCGGGCGTCTTCCTCACGGTAGCCGGTCACGCCGGGAGGGCTGATCGTGCCGACCCAGCCCGCGGCGCGTTCCACGGCGCGGAGCATGGCCTCGTTGTTGACCTCGGGCTCCAGTTCGCGGTTGACCACGGTGCCGCCGCCCTCGGAGACCTGCCACTCGAGGGCGTTGCAGGTCAGGCCCTCGTAGTTGTCGCCCTGCCAGACGAAGCCCCAGAAGTCGGCGTTGCCGGCGGCGCGCTCACCGGCCTGGATCGTCGCGGCCATCGACTCGAGCTCGTCCCAGGTGGCGGGCGGGCCGTCGAAGCCGTACGCCTCGAGCAGGTCGGTGCGGTAGTAGAGCATCCCCGCGCCGAGACGGAAGGCGATCGCCACCATCTCGTCGCCCACCATGGTGTTCTCGATGAAGCCCGGGAAGTGGGCGGCGAGCTCCTCGTCGCTGAAGTACGGCTTCAGGTCGACGAGGTTGCCTGCCAGGATGCCGGGGTGGATCACGTCGACCCGCAGGACGTCGATGTCGCCGCTGCGGCCCTCGAACATGACCAGGTAGTTGGCGAGCAGTTCGCTGGTGCTCGCGGGTCCGGGGATGATCTCGACCGTGATGTGCGGGCAGGCCTCCATGAAGGCGGCGGCCGTGTCTTGTTCGGTCTCGCCGAGGTTGGCGACGGGGTCGCCGATGTACGTGATGGTGGCCGGCTCGTCGGTGATGCAGTCGATCGCGGCGCCTTGGGCGAAGGCCACGGTGGCCAGCGCGATCGCGAGCGCGAGCGTGATGCGGGTCAGCATGCGCATGGTAGGACCTCACAGGTTCGGCGCGCAGAAGCGCCGGGACGCGGTGTCGGGCGACGTGCGGTCGAAGTCTTCGGCCTCACCTCCTCGAGGGTGCGTCGGGCCCCACCCAGATCGGGGAGCTCCACGCCCACTGGTCGTTGCGTTGCCGGACGCGGACCCGGTAGGCGTCGAGCGCCACGGGTCCGGGCCGGTGGACGAGGTCGAAGCGTGCCGCGAACTCGGTCTCCGGGACCGCGCGGTCGAAGGCGATCGCCGGGCTGACGAAGCCGCCGAGGTGGTGGCTCCTGGCGCCTTCGGCGAGGTCGCGCAGCGGGACGCACAGGCGCCGGCCGTTGACGACGGCCTCCAGCGCGGTGGCGTCGTCTGCCCGCAGCTCGAGCGCGATCCCCTCCATCGCGGGGAGCGCCGACAGCGGGTTGGGCCAGGTGGCGGTCGTGAAGCGCACACGGTCGGGCGCGGGGCGCTCGAGCGCGTGCGGTGCGTGGTCGCTGCCCGCGGGCGGCACCGCGCTCGGGTAGGGGCCGCGGAAGCGCGGCTCGACGGCGAGCAGCTCGCCGTCGCGCACGCGCAGCTCCACGTCCCAGGGGGTGGCCCGGTCGCGCTCGCCCCAGCCGACCTGCACGTGGACCTTGACCGTGCCGCGGCCGCCCGGTTGCGGCAGCACGTCGTGCCGGTGGACGACGCGCTCGTCGTGCAGCAGCTCGACGTACTCGATGCCGTGGCCGCCGCGCACGGCGACCTCGATGCGGCGCTCGTCGGCGGGGGCCGCCTCGCCGCCCATGACGGTGTCGTTCACGCGCAGGGCGAGGTCGATGCGGTCGCCGGTCAGGGCGTAGGTGCGCCGCGCGGTGAGCGCATCCCACAGGCCGTCGCGGTCGAGCGACGGCATCCAAGCCGCCAGGCGCCCGAAGCCGTAGGCGCCGGGCACGGCGTTGTGGTGGTCGGTGGAGCCGATCACGCCGAAGCGCAGCCCGCGGCGCCAGGCGTAACGGGCGGTGCCGTGCTCGTGGCGCGGGCCCATGGCGTGGAGGTAGGGCACGGGGCCGTCGCAGCTCTCGGCGGCGCCGTGGAACGAGACGATCTCGACCAGCGGGCTGAGCTCGGCGTCGAAGGCGCCCCAGTCGATGCCGCGGTAGCCGTGTCGGTAACCGACGTGGTGGGGGATGAGCAGGACGTCGCCCGGGAGCCCGCGCACGGCGGCCCGCAGCGCCGGCAGGTCTGGCGCGTCGATGATGCGGCTGGCGGCCGGGTCGCGGAAGTAGACGCAGTGGTCGCCGTACGCCATCGAGTGCCACTCGAAGCTGGGTAGGGTGACGAAGCGTCCGGGCTCGTTGGCGGTCTCCGTCAGGGCGACGTAGCCGTCCCAGCCCTGGCGCGCGTGCTCGAACCCCTCGCGGTGGTAGTCGACGAGGTAGCCGAGGTCGGGATCGTCGATGGGGACGTCGGGCCAGGCGCCGTGGACGGTGATGGACGCGAAGTCGAGCTGCAGCCGCGCGTTGGCCAGCGCCTCCTGCGGCGTGCCCCGGCCGTAGCTGAGGTCGCAGTGGTTGTGCAGGTCGCCGAAGCGCGGCGTGAGTCCCTCGTACCCCGCGATCATGACCGTGCCGACCTCCTATGGCGCCGCGACCGCGGACGCGGCCTTGTGCCCGGCGCGCGCGGCGCACCCCCTACTAAGCGATACTCTTTTGTAATACGATTACCTAAAGGATGTCAAGCGCGCCACCCCGGCCGCCGTCCCCGACGCCGTTGGGTATGGTGGCGGACGCGACGCCCGCCATGGACACGCCGAGATCGATCGTCACCCACCTGCTCGCCCGCCCGATGTCGCTCGCCGAGCTCGGCGCCGCGACGGGCGTCAGCCTGCCGACGCTGCGCCGCGCCGTCCACGACTTGGTGGAGGCGCGTTGGTTGCGCATCGTGGGGCGGGCGGAGGCCACCGGCGGTCGTCCGGCCAACCTCTTCGGGATCGACCCGACGCGGCACGTGCTCGTCGGCGTCCACCTGGAGCATCCCGGCATGCGCCTGGTGGCGGCCGATCTCACCGGCGAGGTGCTCGACGAGCGGGTGCCCCAGGGGGTCGAGTCGCTCGAGCCCGACGCGGTGCACGCCATCGTGCTCGACTACCTCGCGGCGCTGCGCGAGCGCCTCCCCGGTCGCCGGCTGCTGGGGATGGGCCTCGCGAGCCCGGGGTTCATCGATCCGCAGAGCGGCGCCGTCATCACCATCGGGCGCGTGCCGAACTGGAACCACCTGCCCCTGGCGCAGCGGCTCGGCGACGCCAGCGGTCTCCCCGTGACGATCGGCAACGACGTCGACGCGATGGCCGCCGTCGAGTTCGCGGCCAACGGCGTGTCGGGCACCTACGCCTACGTCGGCTTCAGCGAGGGCGTCAAGTTCAGCGTGTTCCTCGACGGCCGGCCCTACGTCGGGCCCTTCGGCAACGCGGGGCTCGTCGACCCGCGTCTCCTGGCTGCCTGCGGCGACAACGCCGCGACGCCCGACCTGCTGACCGTCCACGGGCTCGCCGAGCGCTACCTCGAGCGCGCTCGGCCCGCCGGCGCCCGCCGCGTACGCGCGCTCGGCGAAGCCCGCGAACGCTTCCTGGCGGTGCTCGACCTCGCCGGATCGGGGGACCCCGACGCCGAGGAACTCGTCGGCTGGATGACCGAGATGCTCGGCACCCAGATCGCCGCCTTCGTGCTGCTGCTCCAACCCGAGCTGCTCGTCCTCGGCGGGGCCCTCGCCGGTGCCTCCGACCGCTTGCTGGCCGCGATCGACGGCGTCGCTCGGCGGCACCTGCACACGCTGCTCGACAACAACCTCGTCGTGCGACGCGCGCGGGCGGTCACGCCGGACGCGGCGGCGTTGGGCGCGACCCGCGTGTTCCTCGACCGCTTCCTCGCGGCGGACGTCCCACCCCTGTCGAGCCTCGGCGGCTAGGACGGCTTCCCTCAAGTCCCGTCCCCGCTCACCTAGCATGGGGTCACGGGCCACGGAGGGACGATGGGGACGAGCCGCCTCGAGCAGCACCCGATCCTGGCGATCGAGCCACGCGACGACGTGCCGTTCGTCTGGGACGGCGAGCCGTGCACCGCCAAGGCCGGCGAGGTGATCTCGTCGGCGGTGATCGCCCACGGCGAGCAGGTGTTCGGCCACCACCCCAAGGACGGCAGCCCGCAGGGCCTCTACTGCGCCAACGGCCAGTGCGCCCAGTGCCTGGTGCTGGCCGACGGCCGCCCGGTGAAGGCCTGCATGACGCCCGTCACCCCGGGCATGGTGGTCGCCCCGCTCGATGGCCTGCCCACCATGCCGGCCGACGGGCGCGTCCCGGAGATGCGCGACGCCGAGCGTCGCGAGGTGCCGGTGATGATCGTCGGCGGCGGCCCGGCGGGGCTCTCCGCCGCCACCGAGCTCGGACGCCACGGGATCCCGGTCCTGCTGGTCGACGACAAGGACCGCCTCGGCGGCAAGCTCGTCCTGCAGACGCACCGCTTCTTCGGCTCGATCAACGCCGTCCACGCGGGCACCCGCGGGATCGACATCGGTAGGCGCCTCGAGGCCGAGGCGCGCGCTGTCGACACCACCGAGGTGTGGACCTCGTCCACCGTGCTGGCCGTGTTCAGCGACGGCTGGGTGGGGGTGTGGCGGGGCGGCGCGCGCTACGCGCTCGTCAGGCCGCGGGTGCTGCTCGTCGCCGCAGGCTCGCGGGAGCGGGCGCTGCCCTTCCCCGGCAACACCCTCCCCGGCGTGCTCGGCGCGGGCGCCTTCCAGACGCTCCTCAACCGCGACCTCGTGAAGGCCGCCGAGCGGCTGCTGGTCGTCGGCGGCGGCAACGTCGGGCTGATCACCGCCTACCACGCGCTGCAGGCGGGCGTCGAGGTCGTCGGCCTGGTCGAGGCCGCCCCCGAGTGCGGCGGCTACCGCGTCCACCGCGACAAGCTCGCGCGGCTGGGCGTGCCGATCATGACGGGGCACACGATCGTGGCGGCTGGAGGCTCCGGACGCGTCGAGGGAGCGACGGTCGCCCGCGTCGACGCGCGTTTCCGGCCCATCGCCGGCACCGAGCGGCACTTCGCCTGCGACACGGTCCTGGTGGCCGTCGGGCTCGATCCCGTCGACGAGTTCACGGCGCAGGCGCGCGCCGCCGGCATGACCGTCTTCGCCGCAGGCGACTGCGACGAGATCGCCGAGGCGTCCGCCGCGATCTTCGCTGGCAAGATCCGCGGGCTCGAGATCGCGCGCGAGCTCGGCGCCGACGTCGGCGAGGTGCCGCCCGACTGG
>CAZJUA010000245.1:0-6968 GCA_964549045.1 uncultured bacterium
GCCCTCCGCGAGAGCGCCGCTCTCCGCGAGAGCGCCGCTCTCCGCGAGAGCGCCGCTCTCCGCGAGAGCGCCGCTCTCCGTGAGAGCGCTCCCGTCGAGCAGCATCCCGAACGCCGGGTCGTCGTCGTGCCAGTCGGCCGCGGTCATCGTGCGCCCGTCGCGCTGCCACCAGGAGACGTCGCGACGGCCGTCGGGCCGCAGGCGGCCGGTGAGGAAGCTGCGCCGGCGGAAGACGGGGTGCGCGCGTCGGAACGCGACCATCTCGCGGGTGAACGCCAGGAAGCCCTCGTCCTCGTCGTTCAGCGTCCAGTCGAACCAGCTGATCTCGTTGTCCTGGCAGTAGGCGTTGTTGTTGCCCTGCTGGGTGCGTGAGAGCTCGTCGCCGCCGAGCAGCATGGGGACACCCTGCGAGAGCAGCAGCGTGGCGAGCATGCCGCGGCGCCGCACGAGCCGCCGGCGGCGCACGCCGGGGCGGTCGCTGGGACCCTCGATGCCCGCGTTGCTCGAGATCTCGTGCTGGTGGCCGTCGCGGTTGTTCTCACCGTTGGCATGGTTGTGGCGGCGCTCGTAGCTGACCATGTCGGCGAGGGTGTAGCCGTCGTGGGCGGTGACGAAGTTGACCGATGCCCATGGGCGGCGGCCGTTGTGGGCGTAGAGGTCGGCGGAGCCGCCGAGGCGGCTGGCGAGTTCGGCGGCCCGCTGCGGGTCGCCACGCCAGTACGCCCGGACGGCGTCGCGGTAGCGCCCGTTCCACTCGAGCCACTGCCAGGGGAAGTTGCCGACCTGGTAGCCCCCGTGGCCGACGTCCCACGGCTCGGCGACCAGCTTGACCTGCGACAGCACCGGGTCCTGCTGGATGACCGTGAAGAAGGGCGACAGCATGTCGACGTCGTGCAGCTCGCGCGCCAGCGCCGAGGCGAGGTCGAAGCGGAAGCCGTCGACGCCCATCTCCGTGACCCAGTACCTCAGGCTGTCGGTGATCAGCTGCAGCACGTAGGGGTTGCCGGGATCGAGCGTGTTGCCGGTGCCGGTGTAGTCGCGGTAGAAGCGCAGGTCCTCGGGCACGAGCTTGTAGTAGGCGCGGTTGTCGATGCCACGGAACGACAGCGTGGGGCCGCGGTGGTCGCCCTCGCCGGTGTGGTTGTACACGACGTCGACCATGACCTCGATGCCGGCGCGGTGCAGCTCGCGGACCATCGTCTTGAAGTCGTTGACCGCCGTCAACGGGCCGTTGCTGGAGTAACGCGGCTCGGGCGCGAAGTAGCCGAGCGGGTGGTAACCCCAGTAGTTGCTGAGGCCGAGGTCCAGGAGCCGCGGCTCGTCGACGACCGGCGTCACGGGCAGCAACGACACGCTGGTGACGCCGAGCGACCGAAGGTGGTCGAGCACGGGTGGCGAGGCCAGGCCCAGGAAGCTGCCGCGCAGGTCCTCCGGCACGTCGGGGTGCAGCATCGTCATGCCACGGACGTGGGTCTCGTAGAGGACCATGTCCTCCCACGGGACTCGGGGCGGCGCCACCCCCTGCCAGTCGAAGGCGTCGTCGACGACCGCGCCCAGCGGCGCGTAGGGGGCGGAGTCGGTCTCCTCGCGGACCTCGCCGCCGGGGCCGATGACGGAGCCCATCAGGCTCGGGTGCCAGCGGTACGGCCGGCCGATCGCCCGCGCGTACGGGTCGAGCAGCACCTTGTTCGGGTTGAAGCGGTGACCGTCCTGCGGCGCCCACGGTCCGTCGACCCGCAGCCCGTAGCGCTGACCGGGGCGCACGCCGGGGAGGTAGCCGTGCCACACCGGGCCGGTCCGCTCACGCAGCGTCCAGGTGGCGGCCGGCTCCGGGTCGTAGGCGGTGTCGAACAGCACCACCTCGACGGAGGTGGCGTGCATCGCGAAGAGCGCGAAGTTGACGCCACTACCGTCCCAACTGGCCCCCAGGGGGAACGGTCGCCCGGGGAGGGCGACGCTGGTCGACGGTCGAGCACGCTCGACCACGGTGGTCATGACGGCCAGTATCGCAAGCCGCCGGGCCTGAACGTGGTGTCGATTCGGCACGCGAAGGCCTCGAGGCCGTCGCGGTCGGGCGGTGTGAGGAAATACCGGAAGTTCGCCAGGTAGCGCAGCACCACCGCCTCGGAGAGTCCGCGAGCCTCGGCCTCCGCCCGCGCGACGTCGGCGAGGTGACCGAGCCCGCGGGTGCGGGCGGCGCGCAGCTCCGCGACCAGGCGCGGCGAGGGGGGCCGCTCGCGGTCGGCGGCCCACACGGCGAACGTGAACGGCAGCCGGGTGAGGCGGTACCAGGCCTCGCCGAGGTCGGTCGCGTGCGGTACGCGCCCACCGATCTCGCGCCGGGCGACGGCCTCCTCGAGCGCCGCGTCGCCGATGAGCAGGGCGGCGTCGAACGCGCCGAGCATGGCGTCCAGGTCGGACGCGGCCGGGACGAAGTCCGCGTCGATGCCTTCGGCCTCCAAGAGCACCCGCAGGAGCGCGACGCTGGTCGCCGACTCCTCGGTGACGGCGATGCGTCCGCCCGCGAGCTCCGCCCACGGGGCGTGGTGGAAGAGCGTGACGCTGTGCACTGGGCCGAGGGTGGCGATGGAGAAGTCGGGCAGCGCGACGAGCCGGTCGCGGTGGCGCACGAACTCGGCGCTGGAGACGAGCGTCAGGTCGAGGTCGCCGGCGAGCAGGCGGGCGTTGAGGTCGGTCGGGACGCCGCGGTGGAAGCAGGCGCCGGGCCACGGCTCGAGGCCCCAGTGGAGCGGCGCCACGTTCGTGTAGGCGACGATCCCCAGGCGCTCGCCCGGGGCAACGTCATGGCAAGATGACGGCGTTTTGGCAGAATCGCGCTCGTCCTGATCGGCGTTCGCCACGGTCATGCGAACACCTGCAGCTCGCGGTAGAGCGCGTCGCGGCGCACGGGCACGCGGCCGGCGTCACGGATCAGCCGCACGAGCTCGTCCTCGGTCATGCCCATCTCGGTCTCGGCGCCCGAGGCGTGCGCGATGCGCTCGTCCTTGATCGTGCCGTCCACGTCGGACACCCCGGCCGACAGCGCCACCTGGGTGTGCTCCGGCGTGATCATGATCCAGTAGCCCTTGATGTGCGGGAAGTTGTCGAGGTACACGCGGGCGACGGCCAGGTTGCGCAGGTCGTCGACGCCGGTGGTGCGCGCCCGCCGGCCCTCGGCCTCGAGCTCGGCCGCGAGCGCGTTGTGCTCAGGCTGGTAGGCGAGCGGGATGAAGCTGAAGAAGCCGCCGGTGTCGTCCTGCAGCCGCCGCAGCCGGTCCATGTGGTCCAGCCGATCCTCCAGCGTCTCGACGTGGCCGTAGAGCATCGTCGCGTTCGTGGGGATGTCGAGCTCGTGGGCGGTGCGGTGCACCTCGAGCCAACCCTCGGCGGTCACCTTGGCGCGCGCGATGCGGCGCCGCACGCCCTCCGCGAAGATCTCCGCGCCGCCGCCGGGCATCGCCACCAGGCCGGCCTCCTTGAGCTGCGTCAACACCTCGCGGTAACCGAGCCGCGGCCGCGTGATCTTGGTGAAGTGGTGGATCTCGGCGGCCGTCCAGGCCTTGACCTGCACGCCGGGGTAGCGCTCCGTGAGCCCGCGCACCAGGTCGAGGTAGTAGTCCCACGAGCGCTTGGGGTGGTGGCCCGAGGCGATGTGCACCTCGGTGAGGTCGGGGTGGTAGTGGCGGTCGACGTAGGCCCACACGTCCTCGAGGTCGTAGTCCCACACGCCGTCCTCGCCGAAGTGCTTGGCGAAGCCGCAGAAGGTGCAGCCGACGTAGCAGACGTTGGTCTGCGACAGCCGCAGCGAGTGCACGAAGTACGCCTTGTCGCCCACCCGGCGCTCGCGCACCATATCCGCCAGCCGCAGCACGGCGGGGAGGTCGCGGGTGCGGTAGAGCACCATGCCCTCGTCGAACGTCAGCCGCCGGCCCTCCAAGACCTTGTCGGCGACGGGGCGGAGCTCGGGGTCGCGCACGCGGACCTCGGCGACGGTGGCGGCGGCGGCGGTGCTCATCGGGCGCAACCTACCACGCCGGGACCGCCGTCCTGGACGCCTGAGACGCATCGTAGCGGGGCTCACGTTCGCCCGCGCCGACCGCCCACGGCCTCAGATGTGCAGCGCCCGCCCGTCGACCGCCAGCGCCGCCTCCTTGACCACCTCCGCGAGCGTCGGGTGCGCGTGCACCACGCGCGCGACGTCCTCGCTCGAGGCGTGGAAGGCCATCGCGGCCACCGCCTCGGCGATCAGGTCGCCCGCGCGCGGGCCGATGACGTGGACGCCCAGCACGCGGTCGGTGTCGCGGTGTGCGAGGATCTTGACCTTGCCCTCGGTGCGCGCCATCGCCCGCGCGCGGCCGTTGGCGGCGAACGGGAACACGCCCTTGCGCACGGGGACGCCCTGCGCGGCGAGCTCCTCCTCGCTGCGACCGACCGACGCGATCTCGGGATCGGTGTACACCACGCTCGGCACCAGACCGTAGTCGACGTGCCCGTGGCCCGTGGCCAGCATCTCGGCGAGGGCGACCCCGTCCTCCTCGGCCTTGTGCGCCAGCATGGGGCCGTGGATCAGGTCGCCGATCGCGTACACGCCCTCGGCGCTGGTGGCGAAGCGCTCGTCGACCACCACGCGGCCCTGCCCGTCCACCTGCACGCCGGCCTCCTCGAGACCGAGCCCCTCGCCGTTCGGCCTGCGGCCGGTGGCGACCAGCACGCGGTCGGCGACGACGTCGTGGGCCCCCTCGAGCGAGAGCGTGACCTTCGCGCCCTTGACGGTGGCGCCCGTCACCTTGACGCCGGTGCGGATGTCCATGCCTTGCTTGCCGAAGACCTTGCGCGCCTCCTTGGCGATCTCGGCGTCCATGCCGGGCAGGATGCGATCGAGGTACTCGAGCACCGTGACCTTGGCGCCCAACCGGCCCCACACGCTGCCGAGCTCGAGCCCGATCACGCCCGCGCCGATGACCACCAGGTGCTCGGGCACCTCGTCCCAGGCGAGCGCCTCGGTGCTCGTGCCGATGCGGTCGCCGTCGACCTCCACGCCGCGCAGCTCGGCCACGCGGCTGCCGGTCGCCAGCACCACGTGCTTCGCCTGCAGGCGGCGCTCCCCGTCGGCCGTCTCCACGACGACCTCGCCGGCACCGCCGAGGCGCCCCGTGCCGTGGACACGCTCGATCTTGTGTTTCTTGAACAGGTACGCCACGCCGTCGGTGTTCGCCTTGACCACCGCGTCCTTGCGGGCGTGCATGGCGGCGAGGTCGAGCTCGACCTTGCCGACCTTCACGCCGTGGTCGGCGAGGTGGCCCTTCGCCTCCACGTAGCGCTCGCTCGACTCGAGGAGCGCCTTGCTCGGGATGCAGCCGATGCGGACGCAGGTGCCGCCGAGGGCGGCCTCGCGCTCCACGCAGGCGACGGTGAGGCCCAACTGTGCGGCGCGGATCGCGGCGACGTAGCCGCCCGGACCCGCCCCGATGATGACGACGTCGAACTCGGCCATGGTTCCTCCGGCGGCATGGTACCGCGGGCGGCGGCGGGGCGGTCGCCTCCCTGCCGCCGGGCCGCGCGCGCCGCCGCCGCCCCGGCAGGCGCTCCACGCGCCTCGGTCGGCTGGCGCACGGTCGCCCCCGCGCCTCGCGGCGCATGCTGGGGACATGTCCCGCACCCTGCTCGCCGCCCTGCTCGTCTCCGCCGCGACCCTCGCCTGGGTGACGTGGGGGCCCACCGCCGTGACCCGGGCCCAGGGCGAGGCCCCTACGACCTCGGTCGACGCCGCCGGCGACGGCGTCACCCCCGCCCCCGGCCAGGCGGTCGCCTACTTCTCCGCCGGCTGCTTCTGGTGCACCGAGTCGCGCTTCGAGAAGGTGCCTGGCGTGCTCGACGTGCGCTCGGGCTACATGGGCGGCGACGTCCCGCGCCCCAGCTACGAGCAGGTGGTCCGCGGCGGCACCGGCCACCGCGAGACGGTCGAGGTCCTGTTCGACCCGGCCGCCGTCAGCTACCAGCAGCTCCTCGACGCCTTCTGGCGCATGCACGACCCGAGCGACGCCGGCGGCGCCTTCGTCGACCGCGGCCACGCCTACACCTCGGCGATCTACCCCGTCGACGACGAGCAGGCGCGCCTGGCGCGGGAGTCGCGCGCCGCGCTCGACGCCTCCGGCAAGTTCGACCGACCGATCGCCACGACGATCGCCACCGCCGGGCCGTTCTGGCTGGCCGAGGACTACCACCAGGACTACGCCCGCCTGAACCCCGTCCGCTACGGCTACTATGCCGCCGCGTCCGGCCGCATCCAGTTCACCGAGCGCGTGTGGGACGGCGACGACACCGTCTACGCGCTCGCCGAGGGTGCCGCCGCGGCCGAGCGTCCCGCCTGGTGGCGGCCGATCCCCAGCGACGCGGAGCTGCGCGCCACCCTCGACCCGCTCGCCTACCGTGTCGTCCGCGAGGACGCCACCGAGCGCGCCTTCAGCCACCCCTACGACGCGCTCTTCGACGACGGCATCTACGTCGACCTCGTCAGCGGCGAGCCGCTCTTCTCGTCGCTCGACAAGTTCGACTCGGGCAGCGGCTGGCCCTCGTTCACGCGGCCGATCGACCCCGAGTTCGTCGTCACCCGGCCCGACCGCACGCTGTGGATCGTGCGCACCGAGGCCCGCAGCCGCTACGGCGACGCCCACCTCGGCCACGTGTTCGACGACGGCCCCGAGCCCACCGGCGAGCGCTGGTGCATCAACGGGGCGGCACTACGCTTCGTGCCGCTGGCCGACATGGCGGACGCGGGCTACGGCGACTGGCTGCATCTGTTCGAGGGCGCGGCCGAGTAGCTCGCTCTCGCGGGCGCCGCGAACGCGAGCCGCCGACGCGACTTCCGGCCGCTGACGCGTCCTAGCCTCAGACCTCCAGCAGCATCCGCGCCGGCTGCTCCACGCCTTCCTTGATGCGTCGCAGGAAGGTCACGGCCTCGCGGCCGT
>CAZJUA010000246.1:0-6275 GCA_964549045.1 uncultured bacterium
GGTCGCCAGCATCGACTGGCCGACCGTCGACGCGCCCGTCGCCAGGCTGAGGAGCCAGAAGGTCGACCGCGGACGGGCCACGGTGCAGCGTACCGGTGCGCCGCGCCGGGCCGCGCCGACCCCCGACTGATCTCGGGATGCCGCCGCCACGTGGGCGCCCGCCGCTCGGGGTTCGCCGCCGAACGTCACGCGGGGCCGCCGGCGCGCGATGATGCCACATGCGCCGCGTCCTCGCCTTCACCCTCCTCGCGCTGGTCGCCTTCGCGGCCAACTCGCTGCTCGCGCGGGCGGCCATCGGACCGGGGGCGGACGGCACCACCGCGATCGGTCCCGTGGCGTTCACCGCCCTGCGCCTGGCGGCCGGCGCCCTCGTGCTGTGGCCGTGGTGGCGGCCGGGTCGACGTGGGGCCCGGGGGTCCGGCGCGCCCGGAGCCGTCGCCACGCCACGTGCCGCGACGCCAGCGCGCCGCATCGCGGCCGGCGCCACGGCGCTCGTCGCCTACGCCCTCCCCTTCTCGCTCGCCTACGTAGCGCTGGGCGCGGCCACCGGGGCGCTGCTGCTGTTCGGCGCCGTGCAGCTGACGATGACCGGCGCCGGGCTGCGCGCCGGCGAGCGCCTGGGGCCGGTTCGTGTCACCGGCCTCATCGCGGCGTTCGTGGGCCTGGTCGTGCTGCTGGCGCCGGGCCTGAGCGCGCCGCCGCCGCTGGCCGCCGCCACGATGCTGCTGGCGGGCGTGGCGTGGGGCGCATACTCGCTGATCGGCCGCGGCGAGGCGCGACCGATCGCGGCCACCGCGCGCAACTTCGCCTGGTCGCTGCCCGCGGCCGCGGCCCTGGCGGCGTGGCCCGGCGCGTGGGCGGGCGCCGGCACCGCCGGCGTCGCGCTGGCCCTGACGTCGGGCGCGCTGACCTCCGGCCTCGGCTACGTCGCCTGGTACTTGGCGCTGCCGTCGCTGTCGCGCACCGTGGCGGCGACCGTTCAGCTGTCCGTCCCGCTGGTGGCGGCGCTGGGCGCGCTGGTGCTCTTGGGCGAAACGATCGATCTCCGCTTCGCGCTCGCCTCCATCCTGGTGCTGGGCGGGATCGCCGCGGTGGTACTGACCCGCCGCTGAGCCGCTCCCCTGGCCGCACGGGGCACACTGGGAGCATGGCGACCGCCCGCACCTTCGTCGCCCTGAGCCTGCCGCCCGGCGTGCGGGCATCGGTGGCCGACCTGCGCCGCGCGTTGACGCCGGCGCCCCGTGGCGTGCGCTGGGCGGCAACCGACCAACTCCACCTCACGCTGGCCTTCCTGGGCGACGTCGACGACGAGGGGCTCCCCGCCGTGCGGGCGGCCGGCCGCTCGGCCGCTGCGGCCCACACGCCGTTCGACGCCGACCTGCGCGGCCTCGGCGCCTTCCCGCACCCGGGCCGGGCCAGGGTGGCCTGGGTGGGCTGGGGTGCCGGCGCGTTGGCCGTCACCGCGCTCCAGGCGACGCTCGCCCGCAGGTTGGCCCGCCCCGCCGAGCGGCGCCCGTTCTCGCCCCACGTGACCCTCGCGCGCGCCCGCGACCCCCTGGACCTGCGGGCGTGGCTGGCCTCGGCGCCCGCCTGGGCGAGCCCGACCTGGCCCGTCGACGCCCTCGACGTCATGACGAGCGAGCTGACCCCCGAGGGCGCGATCCACACGCTCGTCGAGCGCTGCCCGCTGGCGGGAGCTTGAGCCGGCGGACCGGCCGGTCAGCCTGGGCCAGCGAGCACCCGGTTCGCCGCCACCAGCGCCTCGTACGCCGCCAGCGTCGCCGCGACGTCGGGCAGGTCGAGCGCGTGGGTCACGGCCGAGCGAACCTCGGGCAAGGCGTTCGTCGGCGCGAAGCTCGCGCCGCAGTGGCGTAGCCACGGGAGATCGCCCACGGCGTCGCCGATGCCGGCGACCTCCTCGGCGTCGACGTCGGCGGCCGCGCAGAGCTCGAGGAAGCCGGACGCCTTGTCCGTCCCAGGCAACAGCAGGTTGACGCAGCCGGTGGACGGGTCGACGTCGAGGGACAGGCCGTGGTGATCGAGCAGTCCCCGCAGCGTCTCCGTCAAATCGGGTACGGGCCACGCCGGGTCGGTCGGGAAGACGCTGAGCGAGGCGACCTTGCCGAGCTGCACGAACACGTCGTCGCGCTCCCCGAGCACACGCTCGACGTCGGCGACGAGCCTCCGGCCGCGTTCGACGGCGGGCGACAGCCAGGCGCGGTAGGGCAACCTGACGGCGAGGCCCGCGCCGTTCTCGAAGGAGGCGGGGAGCCGCACGTCGAGGGCCTGCATGAAGGCGTCGACGTACCCGTGCGGGCGCCCGGTGACGAAGGTCAGCGAAGGGACCGTCGGATCGCCGGCGCTGGCGCGGTTGAGTTCGGCGATGGCGTGCAGCCGCTCGAGGTCGTAGGGCGCGTGGTCCACGGCCGCCAGGCACCCGTCGATGTCGCAGGCGAAGACGCGGATGGGGCGGTCGAGGTCGATGCGCACGCCAGGAGGTTATCCCGAGCGCCAGGCGACGTCGCGAACCGGGTCGCGCCCGCGGGGAACGCCGGCCGCCGGACGCCGGCGGTCACCGGCCGGCGCGTCGGATTCCCGACGTTCTCGCCCCGGGCGAACGCGTAGCGTGCCCGCAACGAACGGGGCCGACCCACGGAGGTGCGACGTGTCCACGCAGATCATCGCCACCGTCACGCAGACGGGACCGAGCAGCAGCCAGATCGCCATCCGCGGTCACCGCGTCGCCGTGGACCGGCCCGCCACCCAGGGCGGCACCGACGCGGGCGCGATGGGCGGCGAGCTGCTGCTCGGCGCGCTCGGCGGCTGCTTCATGAGTACGCTGCTGGCCGCCATCGCCGCGCGCGACGTGGGCGTGAGCGAGGTCGTGGCGACGGTCGCGGGCACCCTCGAGGATGCCCCCAGCCGCGTCACCGCCGCCGACCTGCACGTGCGTGCCCGCTGCGACGACGCGGACGCGCTCGCCAAGCTGGTGGCGATGGCTGAGCGCGGCTGCATCGTGGCGAACACGCTGCGCGGCGCGGTCGCCCTGAGGGTCACGAGCGAGGCCATTCCCGGCTGAGGTCAGCGCGTCCTGTCTACTCCGGGTCGGACTGAGGGCGGCCACACGCTCCGGCGACGTGGTATCTTACTAACAAGAAGTTACATATGACCAGCCCGCACCCCCTCCTGCCGACGCTGATCCATGGCGCACGACCCGAGCACGTCCGCGAGGTCAACCTCAGGGCCGTCGTCGACCGCCTGGCCAGGAACGGACCCATGTCACGCACCGACCTCGCCCGCGACCTCGAACTCTCGCCGACCTCCGTCGGTCGCCTCATCGAGGAGCTGCTGCGCCTCGGACTCGTCGCCGAAGGCGAGCGAGTCGTCACCGGCGTCGGCCGGCCACAGACGCTGCTCCAACTCAACGCCGCGGCGGCCAGCGTCGCCGGCGTCAGCATCCGCTCCCGTTGGGTGCGGGTCAGGCTCGCCGATCTCGACGGTCGGGTCGCGGCGGCGGCCGACGAGGAGCGTCACGACGGCGGCGCGGAGGAGCTCGCCCGCCAGGTCGACGGGCTGGTGGCCCGCCTGCGCTCCCAGGCCAGCGGGCCGCTGGCGGCCGTGGTCATCGGCATCTCGGGCGCCTGGGATGCGGTGCGCCGCCGCGTTCTCGCGGCACCCAACCTGCCGACCCTCGAGGGCATCGACGCCCTCGCCGCGTTCCGCGAAGCGCTGACCGGCCAACTCGGCGACGGCGCGATCGCCCTCGACAACGACGTGAACCTGGCGGCCGTCGGCGAGCGCACGTTCGGCGCGGCCCGCGGCATCGACGACGTCTTCTACCTGAGCGTCGGCTCCGGCGTCGGCGGTGCCGCGATCGTCGACGGGGCGGTCCAGCGTGGCGCCTCGGGCCTCGTCGGCGAGGTCGGGTACCTCCCCGTCACCGTCGACGGTCGCGAGGTACGCCTAGAGGATGCCCTCGGGCGACGCGCGCTCGAGGCCTTCGCGAGCGAGCTCGGCATCCGGACCGACGGCGACGTGCTCGCCTGGCTCGAGCGCGACGACCCGGAACACCAGCCGCTGACCGAACACGTGGCACGCGTGTTGGCGCAGGCCCTCGTCGCGGTGGTCACGACCATCGACCCGCGCCTCGTCGTCCTCGGGGGCAGCGTCGGTCGCTACGGCCGCGCCTGGACCGAACGCACCCGCGAGCAGCTGGCGGATCGGGTGCCCGTGGTCCCGGACATCGCCTCGACGCAACTGGGTCGCGAGGCGCCGCTGCTCGGCGCGATCGAGATCGCACGGACCCTGGCGCGGAGCAGCCTCGTCTCCGGCGCCGTCACGTCGATGGATGCGCGAGAGGCGGTGGCACGATGACGACCAGCGGCCTTCGACGGTTCGACCGGCTCACGGTCGTCGTCCACCCCGACGCTCATCGCATGGGCCGCGCGGCCGCCGAGGAGGCCGCCGCTGCGCTGTGCGCCGGCATCGCCGAACGCGGGCGGGCGCGTGCCGTCTTCGCCGCAGCGAACTCTCAGCTGCCTCTCTTCGCGGCCCTGCGTGAGCTGACCGACGTGGACTGGTCCCGCGTCGAAGCGTTCCACATGGACGAGTACCTCGGCCTCGACGGCGCCCACCCGGCGAGCTTCCGCTCGTTTCTCGAGCGACACCTGGTCTCGCCGCTGGGGATCGGCACCTTCCACGGCATCGACGGCACGCCGGGCGCGGCGGAGGCAACGGTCCGCGGCTACGCGGCGCGCCTCGCCGCCGCGCCGATCGACCTGTGCTGCATGGGGATCGGCGAGAACGGTCACCTTGCGTTCAACGACCCGCCGGTGGCGGACTTCTCCGATCCCCTGACGCTCAAGGTCGTGCCGCTGGACGCGGCGAGCCGCCAACAGCAGGTCGGCGAGGGGCACTTCGCCGATCTCGACGCGGTTCCGACCCACGCGCTCACGCTGACGATCCCCGCCCTGCTTGGCGCCCGCCGCGTCGTGGTCGTGGTGCCCGACACACGCAAGGCGGACGCCGTGGCCGCGGCGCTGCTCGGGCCCATCACGCCCTCCTGCCCCGCGTCGGTGCTCCGGACCATCGACCACGCGACACTCCACCTCGACCCGGCGGCCGCCGGGCACCTCTCGCCCCCGTGAACGTGAACACCGTCGCTCCACGCCCGACGAAGGAGGTGGCCCACCGCTGAGAGCGCGACCCGCATCCCGGAGTACCCCAACCCCGCATCGCAGGAGGACCGCATGAACCGTATCCGTCTCACCCTCATCACGTTGGCGCTGGCCGCGCTCGTCACCTCGGCGTCGGCCCAAACCACCTGGCGGCTCGGCCACATCCGCGACGTCAACCACCCCACCCACGCGGGTGCCCTGCTGTTCGCCGAACTCGTCGAGGAGAAGACCGAGGGCCGCGTGAAGATCGAGGTCTACTCGGACAGCCAGCTCGGTGGCATCCAGGAGATGTTCGTCCAGATCCAGACCGGCGACCTCGCGATGGCCTACGGCGGCATCAACACCCTGGCGTTTATCGGTGGCGGCGAGGCCTTCGAGATCACCGCAATCCCCTTCCTCTACCGGGATTACGAGCACATGCGCGCGGCGCTCAAGGCGGACTTCTTCGCACCGGTCTTCGCCGAGGCCGAGGCCAAGACCGGCGTCCACGTCATCAACGTGGCGGGCGACACGGCGCCCCGCGGCCTGTCGGCCAGCCAGCCGATCTACGGTCCCGACGACTTCGTCGGCCTCAAGATCCGGACGGCCGCCAGTGAGGTGGTGCTGCGCGCGATGCAGACGCTGGGGGCACTGCCGCAGCAGGTCCCCTTCGCCGATCTCTATGTCGCTCTGCGCACGGGCGTCGTCGACGCCCAGGAGAACGGCGCGATCACCGTGGTGAACGCCAGCCTGTACGAGGTCCAGCCGTACTACATGGTGACCGACTACATCCGCGACATCGAGACCTTCTACGTCGACCCCGTGCGCTGGAACGCCCTCTCCGAGGCCGACCGCGTGGCGATCACGGAGGCGTCGGAGGAAGCCGGTGCGTTGGTCACCGAGCTGACGGCGCAGCAGCTCGAGGAGGCCCTCGCGTTCCTCGAGGAACGTGTCACGGTCGTCCGCGAGCCGGAGCTCGACCTGCCCGCCATCCGTGCCGCGCTCGAGGAGACCTTCCTCGATTGGGACGGCGTCAAGTGGCCCGCCGGTCTGCTGGAAGCCATCCGTAACCTCTAGTCCACACGCGTGGGGGGGGGGCGGGGCGCCCGCCGCCCGCGC